>NZ_CAZELG010000044.1:0-161837 GCF_964512825.1 Tenacibaculum halocynthiae
TAAATAATAGTATTAACCCATTAACATATAGTATAGCACCAGTAGCTGGAACATTTACTGCCGGAACATTAACTTATACGGGCTTACCAGCAGGAAATTATGTAATTACAGGAACTGGAACCAATGGATGTTTAACTACAAGAAATGTAACGATAAACCAGAATAATGCAGTAGATGTAAGTGGGGCAGTAGCAGTTGTAGAGTTTGGGTGTACAACAGATAATGTAACAAACAATGCAACGGTAATGGTAACACCGGGATCAATCACAGGAGGAACAGGAACCTTTGTACGTTATGTATTTGTATATGATAATGGAACACCAGCAAACTTATCTGATGATATTACACAAGATGATTCAAGTACAATTTTTACTGTTACTAATATAGCAGGTGGAAATGTATCAGTAACAGCTTATGATGATAAAGGATGTACTGGAGTAACAAATGCTGCAATAGCAGTATTTAATGGATTGACAAATGCTACTATTACAGTAGATAAAGCAATAGATTGTGCTTCAGGAGAGAACATTACTGTAGGCTATACTTCAGTATCAGCAATACCAGCTGTTGAGTATAGTGTAACAGGTATTAACGGAACAGTTTTTGCGACGGTAACTCAAACAGCACCGGCAGCAAATCCAGAAGTATTTACAGGATTAGGAACAGGAAGTTATGAGGTTGTAATTTACAATCCAGTAACCGGGTGTAGATTATCAACAGTTCATCAGGTAGCTGCAGCACCAGTGTTTAATTTAGATATCAATAAGACCAGTGATGTAGTTTGTTTTGGAACATCAACAGGAGAGTTTACTTTTGATTTCAGTAGTAGTAGTCCATACGCAGGAACGTACAACTATGAAGTTTTTAATTCAGGAGGAGTAACAACAGGAGTAACAGGAACAGGAACAGGGTTAACCACAATAGGAAGTTTAGCTGTAGGAGAATATTATGTAGAAGTAACTATGACAGCAAGTCCATTCTGTCCTGTGACCTCTGCACCAGTAACAATAACACAACCAACAGGTAGTTTAGGTATAACAGCAACGCCTACCCTTATTAGTTGTGTAGGACCTAATACCGGTCAAGTTATATTGAGCGCAACAGGAGGTTGGGGTAATTTTGATTACGAATTAGTAAATACAACAACTGGGATTACAATACAAAATTTTGATACAAATAATGTTATTATAGGATTAAATGCTGGGCAATATTCAGCAACGGTTAGAGATCTTAATAATTGTAGAGAAACTATAATGTTTGAATTATTTGATCCTACTCCGATAACAGCGAGTTATAATGTTAATAATAATTTATGTATAGGAGAACAAACAGCTACAATAACGTTAACTAATACAACAGGAGGTCAAGGAGCAACTCCAGTATATACTTATACATTAACCTATCCAGATGGTACAATTTCTGCTAGTCAGACAAGTACTATGTTTACAAACTTAAAAGCTGGTGATTATGTAGTTAATATATACGATGAGTATTCTTGTCAAAGTTCACCTATAAATATTCAAATAACTGACCCTACTAAAGTAGTAGCTCAAGCGGGTGTTACTACCGCAATAACTTGTGATAGAAACTTAGCTACTGTTGTGGTAACTGGTCAAGGAGGAACAGGAGCATATACTTATAGTGTTGATGGTGTCAATTTTGTACCGAGTAATCTTTTTGGTGTAGTAGCAGGTAAACATCAGTTCTATGTTAGAGACGCTAACGGATGTACTTCTGATCCATTTACTTTAGTAACTGTTGATCCTTATGAAGAGTTAGTTTCTAGTTTAAGGGTAATTACAGGATTTGTTACTTGTAATGGAGATAATAATGGAGTTTTATCAGCTATAACTACTGGTGGTTTAGGTAATTATGAGTACCAATTATTAGATCCTTCTAACACTATTATAAGACCAACTCAAGCATCTAATATGTTCTCAGGTTTAGTTGCAGGTAATTATAAGATTAGAGTTTTTAGTACAAATGCAGATGGAGATGTTTGTCAAATAGATACAGGAGTACATGAAATAACTGAACCAGATGCTTTACAATTAAGTGAAACTCATACAAATGTTAATTGTAACGGAGGAAGCGATGGTACTATTACAGTTAATGCATTAGGAGGTAATTCTGGATATGAGTATAATATAAGTTCAGAGCCACCAAATAAATTTGTTAAAACTAACGTTTTTGAAAATTTAGCACCAGGTACTTATACAATAACTGTTAAAGATAGAGTAGGATGTTATGATACTATTGAAGTAGAAATTTTAACTCCAACACCTTTAGCTGTAAGGTTAGTAGATGTAACTCAACAAGTTTGTATAGCAGACACAACACCAGTAATAAGGATTGAAGCTACTGGAGGAGGTATTTTACCAGGTTCAGCAACTTATATTGTAAGTATTAATGGAATTGATTTACCAGGAAGATATAATGAAGGTATAATCGTTTTAGGAGCTTCTGAAGGTATTGAAGCAAATAAAAAATATGGAATTTCTGTTAGAAATAGTAATGATGTATGTAGTCCAGAATCTTTACCTTTAATAGAAACTGTAAGACCTATAGATTTACAATTACAAGTTAATTTAGAATATACTTGTCCTGTAGGAAATGTAATTACAGCAATGGTACAAGATGAGTATAAAGACGCAGTAGTATATTCATTATTAGATTCTGGAGCACTAGTTTCTTCTAATGATACTGGTATCTTTACGAATGTAGCACCAAGTAGTAATTATACAGTTACAGTAGAACACGCTGTGAGTTCATGCCCAGTTACACTTAATGTAGATGAAGTATTAGATATTCAAGAGTTAGTATTAACAATAGATGATTCTCAGAAAAACAAGTTAATAGCAAATGCTAGTTTTGGTTTACCACCTTATGAGTATAGCATTGACGATGGAGAATTTAGTTCTGAAAACGAGTTTACTATTTTTGAAACTAGAGAATACAAAATTAAAGTTAGAGATAGTAGAGGATGTGAAACTGAGTTAACAATTGAAGGAGTTTATATTACTATTGAAGTACCTAATATTTTTACACCAGATGGAGATGGAGTAAACGATTATTGGTATCCTTTAGAAGTAGAAACATATCATGAATTAAGAGTGTTTATTTATGATAGGTATGCTAGAAAAATAACTACTTTTAATGGTGTTCAAGCTCAAGGTTGGGATGGTACATATGATGGGAAAGAATTACCATCAGGAGATTACTGGTATACTATATATTTTAAAGAGTTATCAGGTCAAGAAAGAAAAATAATGGGTCACTTTACATTATATAGATAAGGATGAAAAAGATTTTATTAACGATAAGTATTATAATCTGTAGCGTAAGATTAGTAGCGCAGGAAGTTGAGTTACCTCAATATGTAAGTCACTTAGCAGATAACCCATTCCTAATATCACCAACATATGCTGGTATTGGGTCTGGATTACAAATTAGACTGAATGGAGTTAGCCAATGGATTGGTGTTGAAGGCTCTCCTGATACCCAATCTGTAACAGTTGAGGCGAGATTAGCTGATAGATTTGGAGGTGGATTAACTATTTTTAATGATAGAAATGGTTTTACAACGCAGCAAGGAGCTAAATTATCTTTAGCAAGTCATTTAACATTAAGTGATTTTCATGATAGTTTTTTATCTTTTGCATTGAGTTATAGTTATATCCAGTTTGGTATTGATACCTCTCAAAATAATACCTCACAATCTTTAGCAAATAGATCTGTAGGTAATTCAAATTTTGATGTTGGAATGTTATACCGTTATGAACGCTTTAGCATAAGTGCTAATGTTTCAAATTTATTAGATAAAAAAGTTAGAGATTTTAATTCAAGTGAACCAAAAGTATTAAGAAAATACACGATGTATTCATCGTTTACTTTTGATAAAATAAGTAGAAATTTTGAGCTAGAACCATCTCTTTTAGTTGAGTATCGTGAATTTGATAAACGTTCAAGAACTGATTTAAATATTAAAGCAAGAAAAGGAATTAGAGACGGATATGTTTGGGCAGGATTGAGTTATACTTTTTTAAATGATCAATTTTTTGTACCAAATGCAATAGCACCATTATTTGGATTAAAAAAGAGTAATTTTTATGCCTCTTATGGTTTTAGTATTAATATGAATAAAACACAAGACTTTAACTATGGTACACATATGATTACAATTGGATTTGATTATGAAAGAAGACCTAGTTTAGCTCGTTGTACTCAAAAAATGATGATTTTTTAATACAAAATAAAAATAACTTTAAAAATCCTCAAATACATTCATGTACTTTGAGGATTTTCTTTTTCTTTGTTCTTAATGGAAAATACTAACGATAAATCAATAAATCTTAATAAATATATTAGTAGTACTGGTATATGTTCTCGACGTGAAGCAGAAAAATTTATAAGTACTTCGAGGGTTACTATAAATGGAAAAGTTGCACAGTTAGGGAATCGTGTTTTTGAAGGTGATTTGGTTAAAATTGATGGAAAACCATTAAAATCAAAACCTAAAACTATATATATCGCTTTAAATAAACCAGTAGGTATTGTTTGTACAACTGATAGTAAAGAAAGAAAGAACATAGTAAAGTTCGTAGGTTATCCTCAAAGATTGTTTCCTATTGGACGATTAGATAAACCATCTGAAGGACTTATATTTCTTACCAATGATGGAGATATTGTAAATAAAATTCTTAGAGCTGGTAATAATCATCAAAAAGAGTATGTTGTTACTGTAAATAAAACCATTAATGAGCGTTTTATTAAAAAAATGAGTAATGGAATACCCATTCTAGGTACAGTAACAAAAAAATGTAAAGTTGAACAAATAAATGATACAACTTTTAAGATAATTCTAGTACAAGGATTAAATCGTCAAATTAGAAGAATGTGTGAGTATTTAGATTACGAAGTAGTTAAACTAAAGCGCACACGAATTATGAATGTTTCCTTAGGTAAATTAAAAAGAGGAGAGTGGAGAGAGTTAACATCTCAAGAAATGGATGAAATTACTAAGCTAGTAAGTACATCTTCTAAAACTCAAGAAATATCAAAAGAACCTAAAAAGAATCAAAATTTAAAATCAGGAAAAAGAACAAATTTTAATTCTAAATTTGGGAGAAAGAGAAATAGATAGAACTTATAAAAGAAATAACAATAAGAAACTTTTAACTTTCTACTTTACAACATTAAACTTACATGCTTATCTTTGCCAACTATGCAATTTGACTTAAAAATAACTGATCCAAAAAGTAAAGCGCGTGCAGGAGTAATAACTACTGATCACGGAACTATAGAAACTCCAATATTTATGCCTGTAGGTACAGTTGCTACAGTTAAAGGAGTTCATCAATCTGAATTAAAGGAGCAAATAAATCCTGATATAATATTAGGAAATACATACCACTTATATTTACGACCACAAACAAAGATCCTTGAACAAGCTGGAGGGTTACATAAGTTTATGAATTGGGATCGTAATATTTTAACTGATAGTGGAGGATATCAAGTATACTCTCTTTCTGGAAGAAGAAAAATAAACGAAGAAGGAGTAAAGTTTAAAAGTCATATTGATGGCTCTACACATTTTTTTACACCAGAAAATGTAATGGAAACACAACGTACAATTGGAGCGGATATTATTATGGCTTTTGATGAATGTACACCATATCCGTGTGATTATAATTATGCAAAAAGATCAATGCATATGACGCATCGTTGGTTAAAAAGATGTATTAATCATTTAGAAAAAACACCTTTAAAATACGATTATAATCAAACTTTTTTTCCAATAGTACAAGGGAGTACTTATAAAGATTTACGAAAACAATCTGCAGAATATATTGCTTCTGTAGGAGCAGAAGGGAATGCAATTGGAGGTTTATCTGTAGGGGAACCAGCAGAAGAATTGTATGCAATGACTGAGGTTGTTACAGAAATTTTACCTGAAGATAAACCTAGATATTTAATGGGAGTTGGAACTCCAATAAATATATTAGAAAATATAGCTTTAGGAATTGATATGTTTGATTGTGTTATGCCAACACGTAATGCTCGTAACGGAATGTTGTTTACAGCGCATGGAAGTATAAATATAAAAAATAAGAAATGGGAAAATGATTTTTCTCCTATAGATGAAATGGGGATTACTCATGTAGATACTATGTATTCTAAAGCATATTTAAGACATCTTTTTGCATCTAAAGAAATGTTAGGTAAACAAATAGCATCTATACATAACTTAGGGTTTTACTTATGGTTAACCCGCGAAGCAAGAAAGCATATTTTAGCAGGAGATTTTGTTGAGTGGAAAGACAAGATGGTAAAACAAATGGACAAACGTTTATAATTTGAAATTATTAGATAGGTACATATTAAAACGTTATTTGGTAACTTTTCTGTTTACCTTACTTATATTGATACCAATAGCGGTTGCTATTGATATTGCTGAGAAAATAGATAAGTTTTTAAGAAATGAAAGCTTAACATTATTTGAAGTTGTAAATGATTATTATGTAAATTTTATAATTTACTATGTTAATACATTTATGCCATTAGCATTGTTTATAGCTGTGATTTTATTTACATCTAAGCTTGCTAATAACACTGAAATAGTTGCTATTAATAGCTCACAAATATCGTTTACTAGATTTTTATATCCATATTTTGTTGGTGCTACTATTATAACAACAGTTGCACTTTTAATGAATCATTTTTTTGTGCCATCTAGTAGTAAAACAAGAAGGACATTTGAAAAAAAATACCTATCAAGTAGACATTATGTTGATAATTCTATAAGGGACTTTAGTTTACAATTAAATGATAGTACTTATGTTTTTATACAAAGATTTAACTTAGAAAGAAATTCGGGATACAATTTCTCAACTGAAACTTATAAAGGAATTCAATTAAAATATAAATTAACTTCAGAAAATATAAATTGGGATAAAAACGATAGCGTTTTTAAATTATATAATTGGAAAATACGTAAAGTACTAAAAGATAGAGATATTATTTCTTCAGGAAATAATATGGATACAACTTTTGCATTTACACCTAAAGATTTTAATTATAAGTCTATTGTTGCCCAAGAAATGGGATCAAATGAGCTGATAGATTTTATTACCATATCTAAAAAAAGAGGTATTAAAAATTTAAACGCTTATTATGTTGAGCTGTATAAAAGAACTAGCTTACCTATTGCTTCATATATTTTAACTTTAATAGCAGTAGCTTTAGCATATAAGAAAAAAAGAGGAGGAATTGGAGTTAATTTAGCTTTTGGTTTAGCTATTATGTTTGTGTACATATTTGTTTTAAAAATAGCTGAAGTTCTTGGTGCTGTTGCCGATGCAAATCCTTTAATAAATGTTTGGACGCCAAATATCATATTTGGTATTTATGCGATATACTTATATATAAATGCAAGAAAGTAAACTTAAGCATTATTTACTATTACATTTTATAGTTTTTATTTGGGGCTTTACCGCTATTTTAGGAGCTTTAATAACTATTAATGCTGTACCATTAGTTTGGTTTAGAATGCTACTAGCTGTTATTTTTATAGCTATTTATTTTATTGTAAAAAAGAAGAGCTTTAAAATAGAAAAAAAGGCAATTTTAAAATTTGTAATCTCAGGTTTAATAATAGCATTACATTGGATAACTTTTTTTAAAGCAATAAAAGTATCAAATGTATCAGTAGCTCTAGTAACTATGAGTACAGGAGCTTTTTTTACTTCATTAATTGAGCCTGTTTTTTTCAAAAGAAGAATAAAAGCAATTGAAATCTTACTAGGTTTATTGGTGATTTTTGGGTTATATATTATATTTAATTTTGAAAGCAAATATACTTTAGGAATTATATATGCATTGATTTCCTCTTTTTTGTCTGCTTTATTTTCAGTATTAAATGGATTATTTGTAAAAAAGTATGAAGCAGACTTAATATCATTTTATCAACTACTTTTTGGCGTTTTAGGTGTTACTGTATTTTTGATTTTTACAAATCAATTTTCATTAGAATTTTTTAGTTTACCATTGTCAGATTGGTTTTATCTATTATTATTAAGTAGTATTTGTACTGCTTATGCTTTTATAGCCTCCGTTCACGTAATGAAATATTTAACTCCATATACAGTAATGCTAACTATTAACTTAGAGCCCGTATACGCTATAATATTAGCTTTAATTATTTTTGGAGAAAAAGAACAAATGAATATAGAATTTTATTACGGAGCTGCTATTGTTTTATTTGTAGTATTATTAAATGGTTTACTGAAGAATAAAAGAGCTATTGAAAAAAAAATAAGAACAAAAAATAAGTAAAAAAGAGTTAGTAATAATATAACTGTGCAAATTTTTAGTATGTTTGCTTTTACAAACAACTGATTAAATAAGTAGAAAATCAAACTATACACAATGGAATATTTAGATTTTGAAATGCCAATTAAAGAATTAGAAGATCAATTGGCAAAATGCTTTGATATAGGAAAAGAAAGTGATGTTGACGTTACAGAGACCTGTAAGAAAATTGAAAAAAAATTAGAGAAAGCTAAAAAAGATATATATAAAAACTTGACGCCTTGGCAACGAGTACAATTATCACGCCATCCTAATAGACCTTATACTCTAGATTATATTAAAGCTATTTGCGGAAATACTTTTATGGAATTACATGGAGATAGAAGTGTTAAAGATGATAAAGCAATGATTGGTGGTTTAGGTAAAATAGGTGATCAATCGTTTATGTTTATCGGACAGCAAAAAGGGTATAATACTAAAACACGTCAATATCGTAATTTTGGTATGGCTAATCCTGAAGGATACCGTAAAGCTTTACGGTTAATGAGAATGGCTGAGAAATTTGGTATACCTGTAGTAACATTAGTAGATACTCCAGGTGCATATCCTGGTTTAGAAGCTGAAGAAAGAGGTCAGGGTGAAGCTATTGCTCGTAATATACTTGAAATGACTCGTTTAAAAACTCCTGTAATAACTATTATTATTGGAGAAGGAGCATCAGGAGGAGCAGTTGGTATTGGAGTAGGAGATAGAGTATATATGATGGAAAACACATGGTATACTGTAATTTCTCCTGAGTCTTGTTCATCAATATTATGGCGTAGCTGGGAGTTTAAAGAGCAAGCAGCTGAGGCATTGAAATTAACTAGTGATGATTTGAAAAAATTAAAACTAATTGATGGAATAATTGAAGAACCAGTTGGTGGAGCACATTCAGACAGAAATGGAGCTTATGAAGCTGTAAAAAACCAAATTTTAACTGCTTTTGAAGAATTAAAAGTGTTAGATAAAGTTGAGTTGGTTGGACAAAGAATGGAAAAATATGCTAATATGGGAGTATATAAAGAGTAATTTTTTCCTAAATAATATATAATAAAAGAGCATCTTAAATTTATAAGATGCTCTTTTTTATAAAAGTAATTGTAGAATTAAATAAAAGTTAATAAATATCCTAGAAAAGAGCTTCCTAAAACAATAAAAGCACTATTTAATTTTTTAAATAAAAAAACAATAAGTAAACTAACTATCGCTATTAAAGTTGTTCTCCAATCTGTGATAGTATTTTTAGCCATTTCTAAACAAACGGCTATAATTAAAGCTACTGCAGCTACATTAACGGTATCTAAAATATTTCCTATTACTTTTGATTTTCGCATTTTAGGAATTAATGGGTTTAGTATTAAAACAAGAAGGAAAGAAGGTAGAAATATTCCAAATGTAGCAGCTAAAGCCCCTAAAAAACCATTCATTTGCCACCCAATAAAAGTAGCTGTAGTTAAAATTGGCCCAGGAGTTATTTGTCCTACAGCAATAGCGTCTAGTAAGACTTGTTTAGTAAGCCAACCATTAGCTACTAATTCTGAGTCAAGGAAAGCAAATAATACATAACCACTACCATAAAGTATTGCTCCAATTTTAAGGAAAACTAAAAACACACTTAAAGTTGATACTTTGGTTTCTGTGCTAAATTGCATAATGAATAAAGGAATAATGCTATTTAAATAATTATTATTTCTTTTAATAAAAAATAATAATACCCCTAAAATAGCAGCTCCAAAAAGAACAATAATTTCATTTACTCCAAACAAGCATGCTATTATTGCTAAAATACAAAGTAAGGCTAACAGTTTACTTTTTATAGCTTTTTTACTTAATTTATAAGCTGCCATTAAAATTATAGAAATTACAGCTGGTTTTATACCATAAATAAAAGGATTGACATCTGGTAATTGACCATATTCTTGGTAAAGCCAAGCAAAAACTCCAGTAATTAAAGCTGCAGGAAAAATAAAGCAAATCCCAGCAACAAATAATCCTTTCCATCCGGCTCTTTCATGCCCACAATGCATAGTCATTTCGGTAGAATTAGGGCCTGGAATTAAATTAGTAGCACCTACAAGATCTAAAAAATGTTCTTGAGTCATCCATTTTCGTTTTGTAACAACTTCATCTTCCATCATTGCTATATGTGCAGCTGGTCCACCAAATGCAATACATCCTAGTTTAAAAAATAAAGTAGCTACTTCTTTTAAGTCTTTTTTTTGTGATACTGTTTTATTTATTTCGCTCAAAATATTTTGTTATATAGCTAAACTAGTTATTTTACACGATTGTAAAAAGATAATTGATAGTTTGGTAATAAATTTGGTTGAGTAATTTTTATTAAATCTTTTAAAACAAGGTCTGGACGTACTGGAGATAATTCAAAATATATTAAACCACCAGTTTCACCTTTATTGTGAGCAATAGAATATAAGTTGTTGTTTATAAAAGCATCAAATTCTTTGTAATGAATATTGGCAGTTGTTAATTGTGTTTTTGTTTCATACAGTCCACAATTAAACCAAAAATTTGCTTTTTTCCCTTTATCTAAAACCTCTTCAAAACTAAGTTGTAAACTACCTGTTCCATTCGTGTCTTTCCATAAATAATTAAGATTTGCGTCTTTAAAATACGATGAAAAAAAACTTTTTCCTGCAGGAACATTCCAAACATCCTTAAACATACTGCCCGAAATAACAGTGATATTTTTATTATTTTCTTTGGCAATATTCTTAGCTTTTAAATATTCTGCTTCTATTTTGTTAAAAATACTATCGGCTTCTTTTTCTTTGTTAAGTAAAGCACCAAAAAACTTTATCCATTCTGCTCTACCTAAAGGAGTTTCTTCTAGCCAATCTCCGTTAAAAACTACAGGAATACCTGCTTTTTTTATATTCTCATATAATTTATTGTTTGGGTGTAATGAAAAACCAACAACAAGTTCAGGGTTTAAGTCCATTAATTTTTCCGTATTCATACTTTGCTCAGAACCTAATTCGATTACTTTTCCTTCTGTTATTCTTTTTCTAGTTTTTTTAGAAGATATATATTGGGTATTAGGAAAACCTACTAAAGCGCTTTCTGAACCTAATAACTCTAGCATTGGAATGTGCGTAGTACTAGTAACTACCAGTTTTTTAACTGGCACTTTAATTTCATTTTTATTGTTTTTAGAGTTACTAAGTATGTAAGAAAATTGTTTGTTTGACTTTTGAAATACCTTTTTTATAATTAACTCTTTATAACCATTTTTAGTAATAATTTCAAAACCTTTAGCATATTTTAATACGCTTATTTTATCTGTTTTTTTAATACTTTCTTTTTGATTAGATGATTTACATTGAATTAAAAAAAAAGATATTATATATAATAATAAAAATTGTTTCATAATATTTTAAACTAAATTTAGTTTTATAATAGCACCATAAGCAAGTTTTAAATCAAAGGATTTTTCTAATGGTATATTGTTTATATATGACCAAATACTTCTAATCACTCCAGCATGAGTAACTATTATAGCCTTTTTTGTTTTATTTTGTTTCAGTTCTTTTAAAAAAGATGTAGTTCTTTGATGTAAATCAATATATGATTCTCCATTTTTTGTTGGAACATTAACGAAATCGTTCATCCAAATATCTAAATCCACTCTATTAATTTCATCCCATTTTTTTAGTTCCCAATCACCAAAGTTCAATTCTTTTAATCGATTGTCAAAAGTAATTTTTGTAGTTAATTCTTTTGCTAAAATTGCACAACGTTTTAATGGACTACTATAAAAAGTTACATTTTCATTGTTCACAGGTATTTCTTTTAAAATAGGCTTAATTTCTTCTAAAAAAGAATCTCTAATGTTAATATCTGATTGACCATAACAAATACCTTTTACTATATCAGGTGTAGTATGCCTTATTAAAATAATTTCCATAAACTTAAAATAGATAAATAAAAAATAACTTCAGAAACTTGTTGTAAGGCACCAGCACAATCTCCAGTTTGTCCGCCAATCCATTTTTTAAAAAAATGTCCCATGTAAAGAAAAGTAACTAACAATGGAAGTAAGGCTAAAAAGATTATATTTTTTTGAAAAAAAAGTAAAGGGAGTACACCAAATACACCTGATATGATTAGTGATTTGGTACTCATTTGTTGGGTAGTTGGTTTTACTTTAGAACTATCAATATCTCTAACATATTCGTGAGTATAGAGTAATAAAGTAGCTATAAATCGACTAATACTATGTCCAGAAATAATAACAATAATAAGGTTAATTGATAGGTCTTGTAAATGATATAAAGCTAGAAATTTTAAAGCTAAAATAAATATTAAACCACTTACTCCAAAAGTTCCTAGTCTAGAATCTTTCATAATCATTAATATTCTTTCCTTAGTCCACCCACCTCCAAAACCATCACATACATCTGCAAACCCATCTTCATGAAAAGCACCTGTAATCCAAATAGATGTTATCATACTTAGTATGATAGCAATATCCTGAGTAAAAAGAAAAGAAGTAATAAAATATGATAAGGAAGCTATTGAGCCAACTAATATTCCTACTAAAGAAAAGTATCTACTACTTTTATTTAATATTTCAGGAGAGTGATCAACCCACTTAGGGCAAGGTATTCTAGTGAAAAATAGTACAGCTGTTAAAAAGTAATGAATTTGATTTTTCATGTTTTAAGCTTCAGAAACGTTTGCACTTTTAAAAGTAGCCATTTCATTTAAAAAGTTTACACTAGATTTAATTATGGGAAAAGCAACAGCACATCCAGTTCCTTCACCTAATCGTAAGCCTAAATTAATTAGAGGTGTAGCGTTTAGATAATTTAACATTTTTGTATGGCCTTGCTCTCCAGATGTATGACAAAAAATACAATAATCTAAAATATTTGAATTAAGTGCATTCGCAGCTAATAAAGCAGAAGTAACAATAAAACCATCAATTAGTATTGTCATTTTTAATGAAGCTGCCTCTAACATGGCTCCACACATCATAACAATTTCAAACCCACCAAAAGAAATTAAAGCATCAATGGGAGTATTTAGTGAGTTTTTATGAAAATCATATACTTCTTTTAATGTATTTATTTTAGTTTTTAAACCTTCATCATTTACTCCAGTACCTCTACCAACACATTGTTCTATAGGTGTATTTGTGAAATAACTCATTAAAAGCGATGCTGAAGAAGTGTTTCCAATTCCCATTTCTCCAAAACCTACAATATTACAACCTTCACTGTATATTTTTCTTACAAGTTTTTTTCCTTTAGTAAACGCTAATTCACATTCTTGTAATGAAATGGCTTTTTTTAAACTATAGTCAGCTGTTCCTTTAGCTATTTTAGCGTTGATTAATTCAGAGTTAGATTCAAAATCGGCATTAACACCTGCGTCAATAATTTTTAAATTAATAGAATTTTGTTTACAAAAAACATTGATAGCTGCCCCTCCATTTAAAAAATTTAAAACCATTTGTTGTGTTACTTCTTGGGGGTATGGACTCACCTTGTTTGTTTTTGCTATACCATGATCACCCGCAAAAACCATAATAGTAGGTTTTGATAGAGTTGGAGTTGAAGTATCTTGAATTAACCCTATTTGTAAAGCTATGGTTTCTAATACTCCTAATGCTCCAATTGGTTTTGTTTTATAATCTATTTCTTCTTGAATGGTATTTTGTAATTTTTTAGAAAGATTGGGTATTATTGTATTCATTGAGTTTATTTTAACGTTAAAGGTAGTCCAGAAACCATAAAAATAGCTTTATTAGCATGTTTTGAAATGTATTGGTTGGTCCAACCTTGTAATTCAGTAAATTTTCTACCTACTTCAGTTTGAGCATGCAGTCCCATGCCTATTTCATTAGAAATGATAATAATGTTAGCATCTATTTGAGCTAACTTATCTATTTCTTTTTTTGCTAATTCTAAACTTAACTGCACATCGTTTTTTGTATCTAGATAAAAATTGGTAAGCCATAAAGTAACACAATCTATAACTACAGTTTGTTTTTCAGAAATAAAGGTACTAATTAATTTTTCTTCTTCAATAGTTGTCCAACGATCATCTCTGTCAGAAATGTGTCTTTCAACGCGTTCTTTAAAATTATCATCCCAAATACGAGAGGTTGCAAGGTATATTGGAGTATCAGATAAAGATTCAGCAAGTTTTTGAGCATAACTGCTTTTTCCTGAACGTTCACCTCCTGTTATATAGTAAATCATAGATATGTTAAATAGAGAAGACAAATATTGCAAAGATTTTTAATAAAACGAAGATTAAAGTAAATTACTATTTACTTTTGTTTTTTTTAGATAAAACAAACAAATGATTGTATCCTCTTTTATGCCAGCTGTAACCCAAATGATTTACGACATGGGTTTGCAAAATTATTTAAATGGAATAACTTTTGAATGCCCTAAAATAGCATTAAAAGAAAAAGAAGTTGCTGTTCGATATAAATTAGAAGGAAAGGAATTAACCAGTAAAGAAATAACTGATATTTTTTCAAGAACTAAAGCTGAAGGAGGTACTTTGTACTATGTAGATGAACCTATTCTTAAGAGTATATCGCCTGACCTTATTTTTACGCAAGATGTATGTGATGTTTGTCAAATAGATACAGAATCTGTTGCAAAATCAGCTTACAAGTTAGCGAAGCACCCAAAATTAGTTTCAATAACACCAAACTCTTTAGAAGATGTTTTTAATAATGCTTTGACTATTGCAAGAGAAATGAACCAAGAAAGTATTGGAATTAATTATGTAAACGGATTAAAAGAAAGAATATATAATATTGTAGATATTCAAAGGATACATAAAATACAATCTAAAAGTGTATTATTATTAGAATGGATTGACCCTTTGTTTAATTGCGGACACTGGATTCCTCATCAAATAGGATATGCTGGAGGGGTAGATTTATTATCACATCCATCTGGAGATAGTATAGTTATTTCTTGGGATAAAATTGTTAAGTATAATCCTGAAGTGTTAATTATAGCACCTTGTGGTTATGGAATAAAAAGAACTCTTGAAGATATGAAGTTTTTAGAAGATAAAAAAGAATGGAATACTTTAAGAGCAGTGAAAAATAAAAAGGTATACATTGCTGATTTTGCTATGTTTACTCAATCATCAGCAAGTACTTTAGTAGATGGTATAGAGTGTTTGGCCCAAATGATTCACCCTAATCATTATACTATTGCTGATGAGTTAAAAGTTAAATTTTCAAATTATTACAGCTAAGTTGTTGTAGGTATGTAATAATAGAATACATTTGCCATTATTTTTGGTTTTTCTTTAACAATTAATTAAAGGAAATTAAAAGGGAATTCGGTTAAAAACCGAGGCTGTTCCCGCAACTGTAAGCTAATAATATTGTAATTAATCTTTACGTCACTGTTTTATTTTAAATGGGAAGACAAATTACAATAAGCAAGCCAGGAGACCTGCCAAATAATATTGATGTAAATCAAACTTTCGGGATAAAAGTTTAATGTAAAGATGATAAAAAAAACAATAGCCTTTTCATTCTTTTTTTATACACTTATAAGTGTAAGTCAAAACGACTCTATTTATAATCGTTTAGACGAAGTTATTATTAATTCTACTAAAAAATTACAAAAATATTCAGCTGGTCAGAAAATAATAAACCTTTCTGATTCCGTTATAACTAGAAATTTAGGGTCATTTACAGATTTAATTAGGTATAATTCATCAATATACTTAAAAGAGTATGGTAAAGGAGGAACTAGTTCAGTAAGTTTTCGAGGAACAAGTGCCTCCAATACAGCTGTAGTTTGGAATGGGATAAATATAAACTCAGTTAATAACGGCCAAACAGGATTTAATTCATTAACAGTTAATTTATTTGATGCAATTGATATAAGAAGTGGGGGAGGAAGTATTGAATATGGTTCTGGAGCTATAGGCGGGACAATACATTTAAACGATATACTTCAATATAATGATACATTTAAAATTAATAACGAATTTATTTTTTCTGGAGGAAATTATTCTACATTTAATTCTATCTATAAATCAAAAATTTCTGATAATAATTACACTGTTTCGTTAGGGATATCTCATAATTTCTCTGATAATGATTTTAAGTTTTTTAATACTGAGTTTAATAATACAAATGGTAATTATGAGAATTATGGAATAAATTTAGGTTTTGGATATCGATTTAAAAATAATTCTGAGCTTAAGTTTTTTAGTACGAGTTATTTAGGAGAACGTCATTTTTCGGGAACATTGCCAAACCCAAGTTCAGCAAATGAAAAATATAAGGATACTAATTATAGAAATATGTTGATTTATGGTTTTTCATCTCGAAATATAAATCATGAAATAAAAGTAGCTTACTTAACACAGAAGTATCAATACTTTTCAAATAAACTTTCAGAAAAATTTAATTTTGGAAAGTCAAGAAGATTTATAGGAGGGTATTCAGTAGATTTAAAACTTCCTCAAATAAATGCAACAGTATCTTCTTTTTCTGAATATGAATCTACCTTTGGTTCAACAGACATGATTCAAGAAAAAAATAGGAAACAATTTTCTCAATATTTCATTTATAGCCAAAACATCAAAAAACTTATTTCATTTAATATTAAATTAAGAAAAGACTTCAATTCTGACTACAATGTTCCATTTGTATATTCCGCAGGATTAAAAATAAGACCGTTTTCAAAATTTTATATAAGAGTTAATGGATCTAAAAATTATAGAGTACCTACATACAATGATTTATTTTGGCCTGGACAAGGTAATTTAGATTTATTACCAGAAATATCTTTACAAGGAGAAGTTGGTGTTGGGTATAAAAATAAAAAGCTATCTATTGATATAGGCGGATATTATATTAATACTGAAGATAAAATTGTTTGGACTCCTTCAGGAGATCCTAATAGACCAGGAGTATGGGTGCCTATTAATTTATCAAAAACTAAGAATAAAGGAATTGAGGCAAGTTTTAATTATAATCTTGACTATAAAAACTATAAAGTAGTTACAAGTATTAATTATAATTATACTCTTGCTAAAAATACAAGAACAGATAAATTTTTAACCTTTGTTCCTAAGCATTTATTAAATAGTAATTTGACTATTAGTTATAAAAAAGCTTCTCTATTTTTTCAATCATTATTTAATGGAAAAATATATACAACTGAAGAAAATTCAGAAGACTTTAATGTTCCAAGTTTTTTCTTGTTAAATACAGGAGGTGAGTATAAAGTATTTCAGAAACTAAATAAAAGTTTAACCTTAGGGTTTAAAATAAATAATTTACTTGGTAAAAAGTATGTAGTTTTGCCGAGGAGGCCAATGCCAGAAAGAAATTTTAATATAAATATCAATTATAAATTTTAAAAATGAAAATAACTAAATTATTTGGGGTATTATTTTTAGGAACCATTCTTTTTACATCATGTAGTGATGATGCTGAATCGAATTTACCTAAAGGAGATTATGAGAATGGAATTTTAGTGAGTGGTGAAGGAACAACAACGGTTTCAGGCTCGGTTTCATATGTGTCAAATGATCTTTCAACTGTAGAAAAATCTATTTATAAAAAAGTAAATAAAGTAGAATTAGGAGAATATGTTCAATCAATTTCTTTTGATAAAGATAGAGCGTATATTATAGCAGATAATCAAAATACGATTACTGTTGTGAATCGTTTTACTTTCGAAAAAGAAGGAACAATTACAACAGGTTTAATTAAACCAAGATATATGACCATTGTAGGTGATAAAGGATATGTAACAAACTGGGGAGCAACCGATAATGATAATGATGATTTTGTTGCTATTGTAAACTTATCTTCATTTCAAAATGAAGGTAAAATAGATGTTGTCTTAGGTCCTGAAAGAATAGTATCTAAAAATGGTAAATTATATGTGTCACATAAAGGAGCGTTTGGAACTAATAACAAAATAAGCGTGATAGATATTTCTACAAAAAAGGTAGATAAAGAGATTACAATTAAAGACAAGCCGGATGAACTATATATCAACAATTCTGGTAAATTAGTTGTTTTATGTGAAGGAAAAACAATTTATGATACAAGTTGGAATGTAACTGGTCATACTAAAGGAGCAATTACTTTTATTGATACAACTGAAAATAGATGGGAATCAGAGTTAACGTTTAAAGAAGGAGATCACCCGTCTCAAATGGTAGTTAGTAACAATAGTATTTATTACAGTTTAGGTAAAGATATTTATAAAGTAGAAGACAATGCAATAGTTCTTCCAACAGCAAAACTGATAACAACTGATGCTGGTTATTTATATGGGTTGGCAGTAAAGGATAATAATTTATATGTATTAGATGCTAGTTTTACTGGATTAAGTAAGTTGAATGTTTATGACTTAGTAACTAAAACCAAAAAAGAAACAAAAGAAGTTGCTTTAGGAGCTTCTAAAATTTATTTTAACTAATAAGTTTATAATAATATCTCCCCTTAAATCTATAAAGTTCATTTATAGTAGCAAAAGTTCACTTAAATGTGAGCTTTTGTTTTTTATATAAGTTGTTAGTTTTCAGCCCTGACTTTTTTTTGTGTAAAATTATTATATTTTTTTGTAACATAATTTTAAAACAAACGTCTTGTAGGAAAGTAATTAACGTTTTAACAGAGAATTAGTATATAAATAGTTAATCGATTTTTACTTTAGTATAAAAATTAACTAACGAATGATAAGAATTGAAAATTTACATAAGTCTTACCCAATAGGTAAAGAGTCTCTTCATGTTTTAAAAGGCTTAGACCTACATATTAAAGAAGGAGAATTTGTATCAATTATGGGGTCATCAGGATCAGGAAAATCTACTTTATTGAATATAGTAGGACTACTTGATACACATGATGAAGGAAACTATTATTTAAATGGACAATTAATTGAAAATTTGAATGAAAAAAAAGCAGCTGTTTTACGTAATAAATTTTTAGGTTTTGTTTTTCAGTCTTTTAACTTGATATCCTACAAAACTGCATTAGAAAATGTAGCTTTACCATTGTATTATAAAGGAATGGGGAGAAAAGAAAGATTAGAAACAGCATTAGCTTACTTAGATAAAGTAGGGTTGAAAGATTGGGCAAATCATTTACCTAATGAACTTTCAGGAGGACAAAAACAACGTGTTGCCATTGCTAGAGCTTTAGTAACTAAACCAAAAGTTGTATTGGCAGATGAGCCTACAGGAGCATTAGATTCAACTACAACAGATTCTGTAATGGATTTATTAAAAGAAATTAATGATGAAGGGATGACTGTTTTTGTGATAACTCATGAGGAAGAAGTAGCAGAACAAACGAATAGAGTTGTTCGCTTAAAAGATGGAGTGATTATTAGTGATGAATTGACTGGAGTAAAGAATAAAGCCAAAGCAATATAATTATGTTTGATTTAGATCGTTGGAGAGAAATATTTCAAAGTATTAGTAAAAATAAATTACGTTCTGCATTGTCTGGTTTTACTGTTGCTTTTGCTATTTTACTTTTCACTTTGCTTTTTGGTATTGGAAACGGACTTCAAAATACATTTAAAAATGAGTTTGCTAAAGATGCAATCAACTCAATTTATATTTGGGGAAATAGAACTACAAAAGCTTATAAAGGAAATCAAATTGGGCGTAGAATTCAATTTAAAAATGATGATTTCGAATTTTTAAAAGAAAAGTATTCCGATAAAATTCAAATGATAAGTCCACGTATACAAAGAGGGGTAAAGGTGGTGTATAAAACAGAAGAAGATAATTATACTATGCGAGGAGTTTATCCTAAGTATGATTTATTAGAATCTGCTGAAGTAACAGAAGGACGTTTTTTAAATATTAGAGACATTAACAAAAGATCTAAAGTTGTTGTTATTGGTCGCATGGTTGAAAAAGACTTATTTGGTCAAATTAGTGCTTATGGTAAACTTTTAAATATAGGTGGAATCATGTATAAAATAATTGGAGTTTTTTCTGATCCAGGAGGAGACAGTGATGAACGATATATTTATACACCGTTTACAACAATGCAGCAAATTTATGGGAATAATGACCATATTGGTGAATTTGGTATGACGTACGACCCTAAGTTAAGTGTAGATGAAGCAATTGCTTTTAGTAATGGTATGCTTAGGGCTTTAAAAAAGAAACATGAAGTAGCACCTAATGACCAAAGAGGAATTAGAGTAAATAACTATGCTGAAGGTAACAAGAATGTATCAGGAATGATGGTTGTTTTAGGTATTTTAATTTTAATTATTGGTTCGGGTACATTAATAGCGGGTGTTGTAGGTATTAGTAATATTATGGTATACATTGTAAAGGAGCGTACTAAAGAATTAGGAATTAGAAAAGCTGTTGGAGCAACTCCTAAATCTATTGTTTCTATGATTATGTTAGAAGCTATTTTTATTACAGCATTATCAGGGTATATAGGCTTAATGTTTGGTGTAGGTATTTTAAAATTATCAGGACCTACTTTAGAAAAATACTTTATTCTAAACCCAGGAGTTTCAACCCCGGTTGTTGTAGGCGCGACCATTACACTAGTTTTAGCAGGTGTTATAGCTGGTTATTTACCAGCGAAAAAAGCAGCGAACATTAAACCAATAGTAGCCTTAAGAGCAGATTAATTATGAAATTTTTATTCGATAAAGACAGCTGGCAAGAAATTTATGAAAGTATTCGTAAAAATAAAACAAGAACAGCAATTACAATTTTTGGTGCTTTTTGGGGAATCCTATTATTAGTAGGGTTATTAGGAGCTGCTAAAGGAATTGAAAATGGTTTTAATAGCATGTTTGGTGATTTTGCTACTAATAGTGTTTTTATGTCAGGTGGGAGGACTTCAAAAGCATTTAAAGGTTTTCAAGAAGGTAGACAAATTACTTTAACAACAAGTGATGTAGAAAAAATCAGAAATGAAGTTGATGGAATTGAATTTGTTGTACCTAGAAATGTAACCGGAGGAATGGTTGTTTATGGTTTAAAAACTGCTAACCTTACTATTTTTGGTGATTATCCGTTGTTAGATAAAATTCAAAAGAAAAACTTAACAGAGGGACGTTTCATTAATCAAAATGATATTAATGAAAACAAAAAAGTTTGTGTTATTAGTACTGAAGTATATAAACAACTATATGATAAAGATGAAGAAGCTTTAGGTTCATATTTAAAAGTAAACGATATAGGTTATAAAGTAGTAGGTATATATAAACCAAGTAGATTTGAAGGAACAAATAACGTTCATATTCCTTTTAGTACATTCAGGTTGGTATATAATAAAGGGAACAAATTTGAATGGATGGTAGTTACAGGTAAGCCAGAGTCTGATATTGAGCAGGTTGAGTCTGATGTAAAAGTGTTATTAAGAAGTTTACATAAAATCCATCCTGATGATAACAGGGCCTTTAACGGGTTCAATTTAGGTAAAGAAATAGCTAAAGTGACAGGTTTTTTAACAGGTATGCAATTTTTAACTTGGTTTGTTGGTATAGCAACGTTAATAGCGGGAGTTTTTGCTATTGGAAATATATTATTAATTACAGTTAAAGAGCGTACAAAAGAAATTGGAATAAGAAGGGCTTTAGGTGCCACACCAGGTAAAATTAAACAACAAATTATATTAGAATCAGTATTCTTAACCTTATTAGCTGGTTCATTGGGTATTATTGCTGGAGGACTAATTTTAATGGTGATAGATAAAATGGATTTATTAACAAATCCAACAGTAAACATACCTATTGTATTAATTGCTTATGCTGTTTTAGTAACCTTAGGAACATTAATAGGTTTTATACCAGCATATATGGCAACAGTTATTAAGCCAATAGAGGCATTAAGAGAAGAATAAATATAGCATCAATTAATAAGAATAAATAAAAACAGATGAAAAAAGTAATCATTTTTGGCGGAATAGCGTTAGCATTGATAGCAGTGTTAATATGGTTTGGTAAAAAAAATAGCGCTTCACCAGTTGAGTATGAAACTGAAAAAGCATTTAAAGCTACAA
This sequence comes from Tenacibaculum halocynthiae, assembly GCF_964512825.1. Classification (NCBI taxonomy): domain Bacteria; kingdom Pseudomonadati; phylum Bacteroidota; class Flavobacteriia; order Flavobacteriales; family Flavobacteriaceae; genus Tenacibaculum; species Tenacibaculum halocynthiae. The sequence continues at coordinate 22,376 of NZ_CAZELG010000044.1, forward strand.
TAGTTAAAAAAAGTGTTGCAACTGGTAAAGTAATACCGTTAGAAGAAGTTGAAATTAAGCCACAAATAGCTGGTATTGTAGATAAAATTTTAGTTGAAGAAGGAGCAATTGTAAAAACGGGTGATTTAATAGCAACTGTTAGAGTTGTACCAAATGTTGCTTCTTTAAATAGAGCAAATGGAAGTGTTAAAAATGCAAGGCTGTCATTTAACAATGCAAGAGTGCAGTATGAAAGAAACAAGAAATTATTTGATAGAGGAGTAATATCGCGTCAAACATTTGAAAATTCAGAATTAAGCTTTAATAATGCAAAACAAGGATTATCAAATGCACAATCTGATATGGATATTATTAAAAAAGGAACAACATCTGGTTTAGGTAGTGCAGCAAATACAAGTATTAGAGCAACAACATCAGGAATGGTAGTAGAAATTCCTGTGAAAAAAGGATACCAAGTTACACAAACAAATGATTTTAATGCTGGTACTACTATTGCGCGTATAGCAGATATGACCAAAATGATTTTTGAAGGTAAAGTAGATGAATCTGAGGTAGGAAAACTTATAAAAGGTACAAACATAGATGTAGCAATTGGAGCAATTGAAGAAAAAAAGTTCCCTGCTGTATTAAACTTTATAGCACCAAAAGGGACTGATGAAGGAGGAGCTGTGCAGTTTAAAATTAAAGCAGATGTGTCATTAGATGATAAATATTTTATTAGAGCTGGGTATAGTGCAAACGCTGAGATAGTATTAGCAAAGAAAGATAGTGTATTATCTTTAAAAGAAGCTTTATTACAGTTTGATAGAAAAACAGAAAAGCCTTATGTTGAAATAAAAGTGGGTGATCAGAAATTTGAAAAAAGAGAGATTAAATTAGGGTTATCTGATGGAGTTAATGTTGAAATTATTGAAGGTATAACTGCAGATGATGAAATTAAAATTTGGAATAAGGTTTCCAAAAAAGGTAAAAATAAAAATGATAATGATAAAGATGATGACGATTAAAGTAAATCGAATATAAAATAAGAAAACGTCTATAAGCTGAAATTTATAGACGTTTTTTGTTCTATGATATAGTTGTTTTTAACTATTTTAATAAGTATATTAATACAATTGTAGTAGCTATACATTGAATGAGTATATAGACTCTTTTTACTTCTTTTAGGTTTAAAATTGAATTTTATTAAATAATGAAAAGTTTAATTATATTTAATTAATATAGCGCTTATTAAATTGTAGTAAAAAATAAATCAGCATATTATAACTACTTCATTTTATTTTCTAAAGGAAAAAGTTTAAAGAGAATGATATAAAGTTAAAAATTTTATTTTTTTAAATAAAAAGACCGATGAATAGAAATATTCATCGGTCTTTTTAAATATTTTAAGTAATAACTTATTCAGTTCCTCCGGTAGAAACCATGCTCTTAGCTTTAGTAGGAACAAGTTTTTTAGCGATAAAACCTTTAATTTTTAATACAGTTCTAGCTTTCTTAGCGTTAGACATAACAGTAATTTGTTTAGAAAAACCTCCAGGTCTATTTGTGTCATAAGAAACTTCTATTTGTCCTTTTTCTCCTGGCATAATTGGCTTTTCAGGTTTTTTAGGTACTGTACAACCACAAGTAGATCTAATGTCTTTAATAATTAAAGGAGCATCACCTACATTCGTGAATTCAAATACACGCTTACCTTCAGATCCTAAAGCTACTTTACCATAGTTAATCACTTCGTTTTCAAATTTAAACTCTTGAGCACTTACAGTTAAAGTGATAAAGCAAATAGCTACAAATGATAAAATTGTTTTCATAATGTTTATTTTATTTTAGGGGTTATATAACCAGTTACAAATTTATAATTATTTTTTGATACTAAAAAAAAGGCAACTATTTTTCTGTAGCTCACAGATAGTTGTATTTTTGCTAATCAATTTTCAAAAATAATGCCAAAAAATATTTATTAGGCTAAATATAGTAAAAACATATGAATATTCCATCAAAATACAATTCTAAAGAGGTAGAAGGAAAGTGGTACGAATACTGGATGAAACATAATTATTTTCATTCTGAGGTAGATGATCGTGAGCCATATACAATTGTAATACCGCCACCTAATGTCACAGGAGTATTACATATGGGGCATATGTTAAATAATACGATTCAAGACGTTTTAATACGTAAGGCTCGTTTACAAGGAAAAAACGCATGTTGGGTTCCTGGAACTGATCATGCTTCGATTGCTACTGAAGCAAAAGTTGTAGCGAAACTAAAAGAGCAAGGAATTAATAAAAACGATTTAACTCGTGAAGAGTTCCTTGAGCATGCATGGGAATGGAAAAATGAGTATGGAGGAATCATTTTAGACCAATTGAAAAAGCTAGGAGCTTCTTGTGATTGGGAAAGAACTTCTTTTACTATGGATCCTGCATTATCTGAATCAGTAATAAAAGTATTTGTAGATCTTTATAATAAAGGATTAATTTATAGAGGTTACAGAATGGTAAATTGGGATCCTGAAGCAAAAACTACTTTATCTGATGAAGAAGTAATTCACGTTGAAAAACAAGGAAACCTTTATTATTTAGAATATAAAATTGAAGGTTCTGACGATAAATTAACAATTGCTACAACGCGTCCTGAAACTATTTTTGGAGATACGGCTATTTGTATTAATCCAAATGATGAGCGTTTTACTCACTTGAAAGGGAAAAAAGCGATTGTTCCATTATGTAATAGAGTAATTCCTATTATTGAAGACGAATATGTTGATGTAGAGTTTGGTACAGGATGTTTAAAAGTAACTCCTGCTCATGATGAGAATGATAAGGTTTTAGGAGACAAACATAATTTAGAAGTAGTTGATATTTTTAATGATGATGCTTCTTTAAATTCTTTTGGATTGCATTATGAAGGAAAAGATCGTTTTGTTGTTCGTAAAGAAGTTACTAAAGAACTAGAAGAAAAAGGATTTTTAGTGAAAATAGAAGTTCATACTAATAAAGTTGGAACATCAGAAAGAACTAAAGCAGTTATAGAACCAAGGTTATCTGATCAATGGTTTTTAAAAATGGAAGAGTTAGCTAAGCCAGCTATTGAAGCTGTTTTAGGAGAGGATAGTGATGTTAAGCTATATCCTAAGAAATTTGAGAATACTTACCGTCATTGGATGGAAAATGTTCGTGATTGGAATATTTCTCGTCAATTATGGTGGGGGCAACAAATTCCAGCATATTTCTACGGAGATGGAAAAGAAGATTTCGTAGTTGCTGAGAGTAGAGAAGAAGCATTAGTCTTAGCAAAAGAAAAAACAGGAGAAACAACGTTATTAGCATCTGATTTACGTCAAGATGAAGATGCATTAGATACTTGGTTTTCTTCTTGGTTATGGCCAATGTCTGTTTTTGATGGAATTAGAAACCCAGAAAATGAAGAAATTAAATATTATTATCCTACAAACGATTTAGTAACTGGGCCAGATATTTTATTTTTCTGGGTTGCTCGAATGATTGTTGCTGGATATGAGTATAAAGATGAACGTCCGTTTGAAAATGTATATTTAACAGGATTAGTACGTGACAAACAACGACGTAAAATGTCTAAATCGTTAGGGAATTCGCCTGATGCACTTAAGTTAATTGAAGACTTTGGAGCAGATGGGGTTCGTGTTGGTTTGTTATTGAGTTCAGCAGCTGGTAATGATTTAATGTTTGATGAAGCTTTATGTCAACAAGGTAAAGGATTAGGAAATAAGGTATGGAGTGCTTTTTATTTAACAACTTTATGGGAAGTTTCTGAGACTATTGAGCAACCTGCCTCTAGTAAATTAGGTTTAGAATGGTATAAAGCTAAATTTCAGCAAGTATTAGTTGAAATTGAAGATCATTATAGTAAATATCGTTTAAGTGATGCTTTAATGGCTATTTACAAATTAATATATGATGATTTTTGTGGTTGGTTACTTGAAATTGTAAAGCCAGCATATCAGCAACCAATTGATATTAAAACATATAAGGAGGTAATAGCAATTTTTGAAGATAATTTAAAGATTTTACATCCGTTTATGCCATTTATTACAGAAGAAATTTGGCAATCAATAGCAGAAAGAGCACCTGAAGAGGCTTTGATTATTGCTAAATATCCTTCAGTATTAGAGTTTGATAAGGAATTAATAAGCGAGTTTGATTTTGCAGCTAATATTGTTTCAGGAATTAGAACAATTAGGAAAGAAAAAAATATAGCATTTAAAGAAGCTATAGAATTATCAGTTGTTAATACTGAAAATTATACTCAGAATTTTGATCAGGTTATTCAAAAATTAACGAATACATCAGTGATAAGTTATGTTTCTAAGAAAGTAGAAGGAGCAGCGTCTTTTAGAGTAAAGTCGAATGAATATTTTGTGCCAATTTCTTTAGATAATATTGATGTTGAAGCTGAAATTATAAAATTAAAGGCTGAACTAAAAAGAGCAGAAGGGTTTTTGTTTGGAATTCAAAAGAAATTATCTAATGAGCGATTTGTAAATAATGCTCCAGAACAAGTAATTACTTTAGAACGAAAAAAGGAATCAGATACTATAGCTAAAATTGAAACTATAAAAAATAGTTTGGTTAGTTTGCAGTAAAGAAATATCTAGATAAATATAAAAAAAGACTACAATATTTGTTATTGTAGTCTTTTTATTTATAATGTATTTTAATAAATTAATTTTCTTGTCTGTACAGAGCAAGTAAGGTGTTTTTCAAAAGCATTGCTATGGTCATTGGTCCAACTCCACCAGGTACAGGAGTAATATGAGAGGCTTTTTCTGACATTTCATTGAAATCAACATCACCCACTAATCTGAATCCATTCTTTTTTGAAGAGTCAGCAACTCTTGTAATTCCTACATCAATTATAACTACTCCTTTTTTTACCATATCACCTTTTAAAAATTCAGGAATACCTAAGGCAGCTATAATAATATCAGCTTTTTTAGTTACTTCTGATAGGTTTTTAGTTCTACTATGTGTTAAAGTAACAGTTGCATTTCCAACTTTTCTTTTTTGAGCTAATAAAATACTCATTGGACTACCAACAATATGACTACGTCCAATTACAACAACATCTTTACCCGAAGTTTCAATATTATAACGTTCTAACAACTCTAAAATTCCAAATGGAGTAGCAGATATAAAAGTAGGAAGATTTAATGCTAATTTACCAACATTCATTGGGTGAAAACCATCTACATCTTTTTCTGGATCAATAGCCATTAATATCTTTTGTTCATCAATATGATCTGGTAATGGTAATTGAACAATGAAACCATTTATATCTTTATCTATATTTAAAATTGCAATTTCATTAAGTAATTCTTCTTCTGTAGTTTCTTTAGGTAAACGAATTAAAGAAGATTCAAAACCAACACGCTCACAAGCTTTTACTTTCGCATTTACATAAGTTAAGCTTGCTCCATCACTCCCTACAATAACTGCAGCTAAATGAGGTGCTTTTTTATCTTGTTTTTTTAGTTCTGCTACTTCTAACGCAATTTCTTCTTTAATATCTGCTGATGTTTTTTTACCGTCTAGTAATATCATGTAGTGTAATGTTGTTGTGTTGTGTTTATTGTTATTATAAAATTTTATATAAAAGTAAAAAGAGAAGTCTACAGCTTCTCTTTTTTATATTTTATTTCATTCCTTTCATCATTTGCATCATTTTTCTTCCGCCACCACCTTGCATCATTTTCATCATTTTGCTCATTTGATTAAACTGCTTCATTAACTGATTGACTTCTTGAACAGAAGTTCCGGAACCTTTTGCAATTCGTTTTTTACGACTAGCATTAATTACGTTTGGAGTACTTCTTTCTAAAGGAGTCATGGAGTGTATAATAGATTCAATTCCTTTAAAAGCATCATCATCAATATCAACATCTTTTAAAGCTTTTCCAGCTCCAGGTATCATTCCTACTAAATCTTTCATGCTACCCATTTTTTTGATTTGTTGAATTTGACTTAAAAAGTCATCAAAACCAAATTGATTTTTAGCAATCTTCTTTTGTAGTTTTCTAGCTTCTTGTTCATCGTATTGTTCTTGAGCACGTTCTACTAACGATATAACATCTCCCATCCCTAAAATACGATCGGCCATACGATCAGGGTGGAAAACATCAATAGCATCCATTTTTTCACCAGTACCAATAAACTTAATTGGTTTATCTACTACTGATTTAATTGATAATGCAGCTCCACCACGAGTATCACCATCTAATTTGGTAAGTATTACACCATCAAAATTTAAAAGATCATTAAAGGCTTTAGCTGTATTAACAGCATCTTGACCAGTCATGGAATCTACAACAAATAAAGTTTCTTGTGGAGTAACCGCTTTATGAATGTTAGAAATCTCTGTCATCATTTCTTCATCTACAGCTAAACGACCAGCTGTATCAATGATCACTACATTTTTACTATTAGCTTTTGCATGTTTAATAGCGTTTAATGATATTTCAACAGGATTTTGATTTCCTACTTCAGCATATACTTCAACACCAATTTGTTCACCAACAACTTGTAATTGGTTTATTGCCGCAGGACGATACACATCACAACCAACTAATAAAACTTGTTTAGCTTTCTTAGTTTTTAAATAGCTAGCAAGTTTACCAGAAAAAGTTGTTTTACCAGAACCTTGTAAACCAGACATTAAAATAACAGTTGGTGAGCCTCCAAGATTAATTCCTACAGTATCACCTCCCATCAAATCAGTTAATTCATCTTTAACTAATTTAACCATTAACTGTCCAGGGTTAAGTGTTGTTAAAACGTCTTGACCTAAAGCTTTTTCTTTTACTCTTTTAGTAAATTCTTTCGCTATTTTAAAATTAACATCGGCATCTAATAAAGCTCTACGAACCTCTTTTAGAGTTTCCGCAACATTAACTTCAGTGATTTTTCCGTGTCCTTTTAGCGTATGTAACGCCTTATCTAATTTTTCGCTTAAATTATTAAACATGTATCGGCTCCATTTTTTAGAAGCACAAATATAGGAATTTTAGTTGGTTGTAGGTAGTTAATAACTAGTAGAATTTAACTTTTATTGGTAATTTTTTTTTGTTTTCGATACCCAATAATCATTCCTAAAAGGCTAATAGTAAGAAAGCTCAAAAAAATAAGGATAAAACTATTTTTAGAGGTAATTAGTTTTGATATAATAGTAAGAAAGAAAAATATTCCTCCAATTATTGACCATATAATATCATTTTCTAACCTTGGTTTAGTTGAAAAAGTTGGAGTTTTATTGATTAATATTTTTAATGTATTCCAATCCCAAGCAATTAAAATAAAAGTAGCTACAAGTATTAGCCCAGTTATAATAGGTGTTCCTTTAAAATCGTAAGAAATAGTGATAACAAAAATATTTAAAATGATTGGTAGAAAAAGGATAACGCCTAATTTAGCATACCGCTGAGTCATTAATAAAAAACCAGCTATTAATTGACCATACCCTAAAAATTTCCAGTAAATCCCAGATTGATACATAGTTTCAAAAAAATGCCAAGCACTATTTATTGGATTCAGTGCACCACTTTCAGAAGTAAACCTGAGTCCTTGTATTTTAACAATACTAGCATAGACAAACGCAAAACCTAATAAATAACGTAAATAGATAATAAATATCTGTGGAAGTGTTTTGTTTTTCATTAGAATAAATTTAAAACTTTATTTATCCTATTGACGATAGAAAACTTTATTTGTTACTTATTTTATATAACACACATTTTTCTAATTCTTGAAAAGCACTTAATAGTGGGTGATTAAATTTTTTTATTTTTTTCATACCAATTCTTTCCATAACTGTAATTGAAGGTGTATTAATTTGGGGAGCAACTGAGATTATTTCAGGTAATTTTAATTGAAAAAAAGCGTAATTTAAACATTGTAAAGCTCCTTCTTTAGCATATCCTTTTCCCCAAAATTTTGGAGATAATCGCCAACCAATGTCTATAGATGGATTAAAATCAGCTTCATATGTTTGTTCTGAAATACCAATAAAACCAATAAATTGTTTAGTATCTATTACTTCAACAGCAAAGTAGCAAAATTTATTTTTTATATATTGTTGTTGCATTCTATGAATAAACTTTTCACAATCTTCTTTTGTTAGAGTAGAAGGAAAGTATTTCATAACTTCAATATTCGAATTTATTTCGAATAAATTGTCAATATCTGAAAGTTTCCAATTTCTAAAACCTAAACGCTTTGAAGTAAATAGATAATTTTTCATAAAGCAAAAATATAGATTTTATAAATCGTCCGTAAAATGTTTTCTTGATTTTTCTATGTTAAACTTTTCTTGATTATATTGCTTTGAGGAGTTTTTAGGAATAGACAATGATTCCCAATTTTCATTTTTGAGCATTTTACCTAAAAATACAATTTGACCAATGTGATATGGATAGTGACAAATTTGTCTATTAATAGCTTCAGTAACTGTATGTCCTTGATTTCTGATATAAATAATACGTTCTAAATCTTTTTCATTAAGAGAATTTAATGTATTTGAAAAAGTACTCCATCCTTTTTCCCAATATGCAATCATAGCTTCTTTAGAAGTAAAGGTATTAACAAATTCATCATCTCTATTTCTCCACGATTTTTCGCCATCTTCAGTAAAAATATTGATCCATCGTGATAACATATTTCCAGCAATATGTTTAACAATAATAGCTATTGAATTACTTTCATTATTTTGTTGGAAAAAAAGCTGTTCTTTTGTTAATTGGCAAAAGGTTTTATCACCTAAACTTTTATAATAAGTAATTTGTTTTATTACGCTTTCTAAATAAGAATTTCTCATAAAAGATAACTAGTTTATTTTATTTCTAAAGTAGTCATTTTTTATGAGAGCTATTATTGAATAATAAACTCTAAGGCAGCCCCGTTAATGCAATGACGTTTCCCCGTAGTTTCACTAGGACCATCATTAAAAGAGTGCCCTAAATGCCCTCCACAAGTATTACATTTTAGTTCAGTACGAGCATATCCAATTTTATAATCAACATCTAATTCTACATTTTCTTTTATAGCTCTATCAAAAGAAGGCCAACCTGAGCGAGAATCATATTTATGTTCAGATTTATATAAAGGTGTTTTACAAGCAGCACACACATAGATTCCTTTTTTATAATTTTTATTCAAGGGGCTAGAAGATGGTCTTTCAGTACCCGCTTCTCTTAAAACATAATATTGTTTTGGAGTTAATAGTTTTTTCCATTCACTATTAGGCTTTGAAACTTTATATTTTTTGTTTTGAGCTGTACCAGTAAAATTAAAAAAAAGACTAATAGTAATTATTAAAATGCAGTTTTTCATGAGTTGTTTTGAATGAAATCTATAATTTTAGAAGTAACATTTTTATCACGTAAAATTTTAGTATGTCCTAAACCTTTAGTAATTAAAAGTTCTCCTTTTTTTATATTTTGACGTATGTTTAAAGCACAACTTACATTTACATCACCATCAAAACTATCATGAATTATTAAAGTTGGTATTTGTATGTTTTTGGCAACAACACTTGAAGAATGGTCATCAATATTTTTACCCCATTGTTTATCGTATAGTTGTTTTATTTTTTTAGCGATTAAAGGTTTTATTTTTAAGCTTTTTGTGAAATTTAAAAGAACATCAGAAATTTTATCTGCAGCACCTATTGTTACTAATTTTTTTACAGATAAACCATCAGAAACAGCATTATACAAACATAAACCTCCAAATGAATGGCCAATTACTACTTCAAAAGGACCTAGTTCTTCATCTATTTGTTTAATTGCTTCTAGAAATTCAGGCATAGAGGTTGTTTTTCCTGAAGACTTCCCATGTGCCGGACCATCAAAAGAAATAAACATATAGCCTTTTTCTAATAATTTATCAGCTGTCATAAATAATTGAGTACTTCTACCAGCCCAACCATGAACAAATAAAACTTTCTTTTTTGAATAGCCATATGATAATACTTCAATTTCTTTGTTAATAGTTTTAATTGTTATGTTCTTTTTCTGAGCACTTTTATAAAGTGCTTTTTCTCTTTCAGGAACAGAAAAGTTAATTGGAGTAATAAATAATTTAGAACCAAATTTAGTAACTAAATTAGTAGATAATGCTTGTAAAAAGTTTGCTAAAAGTGTTATACTCTTCGGTATTTTTATGCTTTTAGGATTTTTACGAGTACTTATAAAATTCATTAAGATAATTTTTATGCTAAAGATAGAATTTGTAAATTTAAAGATATAATTTTGATTATATTTTGTGACATATCCTCTTATTTTGTGTCATAATTTATAAAACCAGAACAAAATCAAATAGTAATGAAAAAAATATTAGCTTTAGTTTTTGTAGCTACTTTGTTAGTAGAGTGCAGTACAGTACCAATTACAGGGAGAAAACGTTTAAATATTGTTGGAGATTCACAAGTTTTACCTGCTAGTTTTGCTCAGTATAAAGGTTTTTTAGAAAAAAATAAATTATCTAAAGATGTGGCGAAATCTAATCAAATAAAAAGGGTAGGAAAAAAAATATCAGCAGCAGTTGATAGGTTTATGCGTGCTAATGGAATGACAGCTGAGGCAAATTCTTATAAATGGGAATTTAATTTAGTAGATGATAAAACTGTAAACGCTTGGTGCTTACCAGGAGGAAAAGTTGTTTTTTATACTGGAATTATGCCAATATGTGATAATGAGAATGGTGTAGCCGCAGTAATGGGGCATGAAGTAGCACATGCCTTTGCAAAGCATGGTCAAGAGCGTATGACAAGTGCTTACGGACAACAATTAGGTGGTATTGCTGTTGCCTTAGGTACTAGGAATAGTAAAAATTCTCAACTTTGGAATATGGCATACGGTATAGGTTCACAAGTAGGAATGCTATCTTTTAGTAGAACACATGAAAATGAAGCTGATAAATTAGGATTGGTGTTTATGATTATGGCTGGGTATAAAGGAGAAGAAGCAGCTGAAGTGTGGGTTCGTATGAGTCAACGTGCTGGATCAAAAAAATCACAACCAGAATTTTTAAGCACTCACCCTTCAAATGAAAGTCGTATACAAACATTAAGAGCATATTTACCTGAAGCTACAAGACTAGCAGCAAAATATAATGTGCCAGCCAAAAAGTAAGATATATTTTTTAAATATACTATATTGCAAACCGTTCGTTTAATCGAACGGTTTTTTTATTTAATAAATTATGTATAAAATAGGTAATAAGAAATTAATTAATGCTTGGGCTTTTTACGACTGGGCAAACTCAGTATATTCATTAGTAATAAGTACAGCAGTTTTTCCGTTGTATTATAGTGCAGTTACAGATGGTAAGTCAGTTCGTTTTTTAGGAATTGATTGGGAACATCCAGATAGTTTATATAGTTATGCGTTGTCTTTTTCATTTTTAGTTGTAGCATTTATTTCTCCTATTTTATCAGGTATTGCAGATTATACAGGAAGTAAGAAAAAGTTTATGAAATTTTTCTGTTGGATGGGATCGTTATCAGTAATGAGCTTATATTTTTTTGATAGTATAGATACTGTTTGGGTAGGTATAGTTTTTACAATTTTGGCAAGTATTGGTTTTTGGGCTAGTTTGGTTTTTTACAATGCATATTTACCTGAAGTAGCATTGCCTGAACAGCAAGATAGAGCCAGTGCTAAAGGATTTATTTACGGGTATATAGGTTCTGTTATACTATTGATAATAAACTTAGTATTAATTCAAATGCCAGATTTATTTGGAATTACTTCAGGTATGGCTTCTCGTATATCATTTGTAATGGTTGGTTTATGGTGGCTAGGTTTTGCACAAATAACTTTTAAACGTTTACCAGATGATATTTATAATAAAAAACCTGAAAAGGATTATATATGGAAAGGTTTTAAAGAATTACAAAACGTGTTAAAAGAAGTAAAACAGTACCCAACATTAAAACGTTTTTTAATTTCATTTTTTTTATTAAGTATTGGTGTACAAACTATTATTTTAATGGCGGCAATTTTTGGCTCTACTGAATTAGGACTTGAACCAACCAATATGATTATTACAATTTTATTAGTGCAAATTGTTGCTATTGCAGGTGCTGCATTATTTTCTCGTTTATCTGAAAAATGGGGGAACATAAAAGCTTTAAAAGTAACTTTAGGAATATGGACTCTTGTTTGTTTTTGTGCTTTTTTACTAGATAAAAATCAAGAAAATGTAGGGCTCTATTTTTATGGATTAGGTGGTTTATTAGGATTGGTACAAGGAGCTATTCAATCATTAACGCGTTCTACATATTCTAAATTATTACCTGAAACTGAAGATCATGCTACTTATTTTAGTTTTTATGATGTTACTGAAAAAATAGCAATTGTGTTAGGTACATTTGTTTATGGTTTCTTATATGCAAAAACAAATTCAATGCAATGGAGTGTATTGTGTTTAGCTGTTTTCTTCTTAGCGTCATTTATTATTTTAAGCACTTTAAAGAAAACGAAGTACGTTTCATAATAGTACATATATATTTAATGGTTTTTTAAGGTATAGTAGGTTACCGTAGTATACTTTATTTTGACAAAATCTATTTTTTTAAGTAATCAAACTCCTTTATAATATATAAGGGAGTTTGATTCGTAGTTAATACAACTTATTTCATTTTTTTATGAATTCAATTGCACCTTCTGAAATAATAATTAAAGGAGCTAAAACAAATAATCTGAAAAATATTTCATTGAGGATTCCACATAACAAATTTATTGTGGTTAGTGGAGTATCTGGGTCAGGTAAATCAAGTCTAATTTCTGAAATAATAGCTAAAGAAGGTCAACGTAGGTACTTTGAAACATTACCATCTTTTGCAAGGCAGTTTTTAGGAAAGTTGAAAAGACCTGATGTAGATGAAATAGAAGGACTTTCCCCTGTTATTTTTATTGGACAGCAAACTGCAGGAATGCATGCACGTTCTACAGTAGGTACTATATCAGATATTTATGATTTGTTACGGTTGTTATTTACAAGAACTGGTATTGGAACTGAAAATGTTGTATTGTCTCGTGCTCTTTTTTCGTTTAATTCTGAAGTTGGAAAGTGTAAACGTTGCAACGGAATAGGAAAAGAGGAACAAATTGATTTAAATAGCTTAATTACTTTTCCAAAAAGAACAATTAGAGAAGGTGCATTAGCTCCAACATTACCAAATGGGTATATTATGTACTCTCAAGTAACGATTGATGTACTTAATCATGTATGCAATTCTGAAGGGTTTAATGTAGATATTCCATGGAATGAATTAACAAAAAAACAGCAAGATGTTATTTTATATGGTAGTACTAAAATAAAAGTACCTTTTGGAAAGCATAGCCTCGAGTCTCGTTTAAAATGGACAGGTATCAAGGCTAAACCTCGTGAAGAAGGTTATTACAAAGGAATGATTCCGATTATGTCGGATATTTTAAAAAGAGATAGAAATGCTAATATTCTTAAATATGTACATGCTGTAATTTGTGAGGATTGTAATGGTAATCGATTAAATAAAACGGCTTTAAATGTATGTGTTCATGGAAAGTCAATTGCAGAAATTGTTACTTTAGAATTGACTGAGCTTAAATCATGGATAAAGACTAATTCTTGGGGTGATATTGCTACTGAAATTATAAAAAAAATTGAATCTCAAGTTAGTTTATTGGAAGATTTAGGATTTGGACATTTAACTATTGATCGTTCATCATTTTCACTTCGTTCAAGTGAAATTCAACGTATTCGAGTAGCAAATCAAATTTTAACACCTTTGAGTAATGTTCTTTATATTTTTGATGAGCCTTCAATTGGATTACACAAAGAAGAAAATGAAAGGTTGATTTACCATTTTAAACAATTGGTAAAAAAAGGAAATACAGTTATTGTAGTAGAACATAATTTAAATACAATTACAAGTGCTGATCATATTATAGAGCTTGGACCCAAAGCTGGAGTTAATGGTGGTAAACTTGTTTTTAATGGTTCATTTTTAGAATTTATAAAGCAGAAAACATTAAAAGATGTTAGCCCAACATTCAGAGCTATAAATAAGAATTATTTACAGGTAGATTCAAAGAAAAAAACTAGAACAGATTTTATGCATCTTATAGGGTGTTATGAAAGAAATTTAAAGCATATAGATGTTAAGTTTCAATTTGGGAAATTGAATGTTGTTAGTGGTAAGTCAGGCTCTGGAAAAGCTAGTTTAGTAAAAGAAACATTAATCAAAGTTATTGAAGAAAAGTTAGAGAATGAAATTCAAAAATTACCAAAATTAGAAAGCTATAAAAATATTGAGAGTATTGATAAACTAGTTTATATTGATCATACTCCAATAGGAAAAACACCACGAAGTAATCCAGCTACTTATTTAGGTCTCTCTGATCATATTCGTGATATCTATGCAAAGCAGTCTGAATCAAAATTATTAGGATTTACCAAATCTCGTTTTTCATTTAATAACAAAGGGGGAAGGTGTGAAGTTTGTCAAGGTGCTGGAAAAACGCAAATAGGTATGCATTTTTTAGGTACTATTGATTTAATATGTGGTACCTGTAATGGAGATCGATTTAATAAAGAAACACTTCAAGTAACATATAATGGATTATCAATTGCCGATATTTATAGGTTATCGGTTAACGATGCTTTAAAATTTTTTGTAGGCCATAAAAAGATAACTCAAGGACTTGAAACACTAAAAGAAATTGGGCTTGGATATTTAACTTTAGGACATTCATCAACAACTCTTTCTGGAGGAGAGGCTCAGCGTATTAAAATTGCAAATCAGTTACAGAAAAAAGATACAGGTAATACATTATATGTTATAATTGAGCCAAGTATTGGTTTACATCAAGATGATATTGAATCACTTCTTAATTTATTTAAAGCTATTCAGAACAAGGGGAATACTATAGTTTGTGTTGAACAAAATCAAACAATTATAAGTGTTAGTGATTGGCATATTGAATTAGGACCTATTGGAGGTGTTAATGGTGGGAACATTCTTCATCAAGGTATTCCAAATCGTAATGAGGAATCACGTTATAATACAATCAATAATCAAATAGAAGAAACGGTTATTTCTAATGATATAGTGTTGAAAGGTGTAACAACTAACGGACTTAAAAATATAGATGTTCGTATTCCTAAAAATCAGTTAACTGTTGTAACTGGAGTTTCTGGAAGTGGAAAGTCATCTTTGGTATATGATACATTATTTGCTGAATCAAATGCTCGATTTACGGAATCATTGTCTACATATAATAGAAGTTTTTTAAAACAAAACAGTAATGCTGAGTTGGAATCTTTTTCAGGTTTAGGTCCAGCAATTGGAGTAAATAGAAGAGGAGGTACTACTACAAAGAGATCTACTGTTGGAACATTGTCAGGAATTCATGACGCATTTAGATTATTGTACTCTAGAATAGCCCAGTATGAAGAAAAAATATATACAGCTCAACATTTTTCTTTTAATCATCATTTAGGAGCGTGTCCAAGTTGTGAAGGAATTGGTGTGAAGCTGAAATGTAATCCTGATGAAATAATTATTTTTCCTGAAAAGTCAATATTTGAAGGAGCAATTTCTACCAATAAAGCAATAGCTTATTATTCGGATGTAAATGGTCAGTTTATGGCAATTCTTAATGAAGTTGCCAAACAAAATAAATGGAATTTACAACTTCCTTGGGAAGATTTGAATGCTGAGATTAAGAATGTAATTCTTTATGGAACAGGGGAAGAGGTGTGGAGTCTTACATGGAACTTTAAAACTAAATCAAGATCAGGAACGCAAGAATTAAATGCTAAATGGTTAGGGTTATGTAATTATATTGATAGTGAATATCAAAGAAAAATTCATAATAAAAACAAGAAAAATTTAGAAGATTTATTACATGAGGTTGAATGTTATACATGTAAAGGAAGTCGGTTAAAAAATGAATTATTGGATGTAAAATTCCTAGGTAAAAACATTTATGAAATATCAAAACAGAGCATGGTATCTTGTTATGAGTTGATTGAAAGTATACCTTCTAATCTTGATAAGGTTATACTGGAAATTAGTAAAGTAGTTTTACCAACTGTAAAAAAATCGTTAAGAACTATAATAGATTTAGGATTGGGGTATTTAAGTTTAGATAGATCGGTAACAACACTTTCAGGAGGAGAGCGTCAACGTATTACTTTAGCAGGTCAATTATCGAGCCATTTATATGGAGTAACTTATGTGTTGGATGAACCAACAATAGGACTAGATGATAAGCAAGTTACAGTTTTATCAAGAGTATTAAAAAAAATTGTAGCCAATGGAAATACTGTTGTAGTTGTAGAACATGATATTTCATTCATTAAAAAAACGGATTATATTATAGAAATGGGACCAGGAGCAGGTAGATTTGGAGGTGAAATAATATATCAAGGAAAGATTAATGGTATTAATAAAGTAAAGCAATCAATTACTAGAAGGTTATTTGAGTTAGATGAAAATATTATAGAAAAAGTATTTAATGAAAAAGGTAAGCCTTTTGAAATAAAAGGAGCTTTTGCTAATAATCTTAAAAAAATAGATGTAAAATTTTACTCAGAACAGGTAATAGCACTTACTGGTGTTTCTGGAAGTGGAAAATCTAGTCTAGTTAAAGAGGTATTATTTAACTCTTGGTTGAAAAAGAAACCAATTAATTGTTATTCGTTACATGGGTTAAATCAATTTGACGATGTATTATTAATTGATCAGGAAATTCTGGTGCAAAATAGATTAGGTACCCCAGTAGTATACACTGGGATAATTGAGAGTTTAAAAAAGATATATTCAAGTACTGAGTTGGCTAAAAAAGAGGGGTTAAAAAAAGCAGATTTCTCTTATCAAAGTAAAAAAGGAAAATGTGAAACTTGCGCTGGGCATGGTAAGGTAAAAACCAGTATGGATTTTATGAGTGATATATGGCTTCCATGCGATACTTGTAAAGGTTTACGTTACAATCATACTATTCTAGCATGTAAGTATAAAGAGCATTCAATAGGTGAAGTGTTAAAAATGACTGTAGTTGAAGCGATCGATTTCTTTAAAACTGAAGAAATTATTTTGAAGCAATTACATATTTTGAAGAAAGTAGGAGTAGGGCATATAGTTTTAGGGCAATCTGGAAATACATTATCAGGTGGAGAATCTCAACGGTTAAAACTAGGAGTATCTATGATGCAAAAAAAGAAAGGGAAAACCTTATATCTTTTTGATGAGCCAAGTACTGGCCTTCATTATTTTGATAATTTACAATTAATAAGTGTTTTTCAATCGTTAATTAATAATGGAGATACCGTATTATTTATTGAACATAATAAAACTCTAATTAATTCTGCGGATAAAGTAATTAAATTAGGTCCTGGTAGTGGAGATAAAGGAGGGATAGTGATCGATTAATATTTTTTTAACTATTAGTATTTAAGTAAGTTATTAGCTTAATATAATGAGCTTCGTTCAATTTTCTCCATACGAGTGTATAAAATTTGTTCATTTACATGTAAAAGATTAATAAGATTAAGCGCTGTAAATATAGCAAGTCCAATAGTTCCTTCTTCATCATTATTAAACTCAATTTGTAGCTCAACATTATTGGTGTGATCATCATTTGATACTCCATCAGGATCATTCCAAGTACCTGTAACATTCATTTCTGTTACTGCCTTAAGAAAAGATAATGAGTCACTTTTACTTTTGGGTAACATGATTGTTAGTATTTCTTTCTGATTACGTTTTAAATCAACGTTAATAGTAATATCTCCATATAAAGATACATAAAGCATATCTTCAACTTTTTTAAGTAGCGTTTCTCCTTTTATTGATCTTTGCTGAACAGCTATAGAATTTAATCCCATTTTTGGAGGGTTTAATAGTAATCCAGATTCTTCTAAATTAGATCTATTGATTTTTTGATACTTACCTATAAAGTCACTTAACGTTTTACTATTATAGCTTATGTTTTTGATTCTAGTTAGGCGTTTTTTAATGTTTTCAAAGTTACTTTTTTGTTCATGTAAACTATGTCTTTCACATGTAAGAAAGATTATTTGATCAATTAGCCAATCTTTATCTTTTTTCTCTAATTCTAATCGAATTTTCGCTTCTAATTCTGGAAATATATCGTTTTGAGCCTTTTTTATAATATTATTTATGCTATCCATTTGATCTATTTAGTATTGTTTTAAGAGTTTTTACTTTAACCTGTATGATACAGAGATTATTAGAATATCAATTATTAATTTATTGAGGTAATAGATTTTATATGTGTCTAATTCTTTTAAATTCTGTAAAGGTTTATTAATAACAAACATATGTATTTGTTAAGAGTTTAATAAGTAATTTTACTCGTTTCTTGTGTTTAGATATTCTTTTATTTCTTTTCTTAAATTTCCAATTTTTTTCTTTCTATTTTGAGAGGCACGGTATCTATCTGATTTACCAACTCCTATTTTCCATAAATAGCTTTTCAATAAATTCCTTTCTGTTTTTTTTAGCACTAAAGGTAATTTTATTCCAACTAAGTTATAAGTTGTATCATATTTAAAATTTGGGGCAATAAATTGATTTATCCTATGAAAGTAGTTAGGCATAAATTTATATTCACTATGCTCTTCGTTAAATTTTCTAGCTAATTCATAGTCGACTTCATATAGATTTATAATTTTACTTCTAAGACTATCACTTTTAATAGTCTCCAAACCTTTAGATTTTAAAGATTCATATCCAGATTTGTTTTGAACAACTATGTTCTCTCTGGAAAAAAGATAATAGAACATTACTAAAGAATCATTTTTAATAGTTTTTCCATCAATGATGTCACTAAAATAGTTTAAGCCTCTAAAGGCAATTTTGAAATATTGCTCATCATTTGCAATATCTAAGCTATCACGCTCTAAACCGTTATAAATTTCTTTAAGAATTTTATTTTCTGCAATATTATTTTTTCTTTCATCATTCCACCTGTCTAGTAAAAAGGCTAAAGTAACAGCTAGAAAAATAGAAAGGAATTCAAATAAATATTTATTCCATTTTTTGAATTTAATTCGACTTTTCAATTTCAAGATTTGTGTTTTTTATATTAGTTGCTTTGTGGTTGTTTTAATAATTCTTATTACCCTATGTTTAGATGTTTTGTATTCCAATCTAAAGACTTATTAAAAATCAATAATTTTAAATTTTCAAGTTTTTTTGATTTCTTTATTTCTGGGTTTTGTTTTTCCAAAACATTGATTAGTTTTTTCATTTCTTTTAATTTAACCATTGTAAAGTGTTCATTCCATATAACTGCTGTCCCAAATTTTACAATTCCATCAACATGATTATTCTCTATTGCTTTTTTTAAATTTTTCCAATCAGATTCAATTGTCATAAGATGATTTTTCTTTCTGTTATTAGACCAGAATAAGAATGTTATGTATATTCCTATCAATATAATAAAGGTTAATAAAATAACAATATCTCCTTCCATAGTAGCTTTTTATTTTTTTTGAATATTTTTCCAAAATAGTAAATTTAAGTATAAAAAAATGTAGTTAAAAAAGAAAACGAGTAACTGTTTATTTTAATTACCCTTAATTCATTTCATTTTTTCCTCAATTCATTTCATAGCTATTTCAAAAACAACCTTCTCAAGGTACTTTTGAAGTGTTATTAATATTGAATTACTATTATTATGAAAACCATAGCAACATTTTTATTCATTTTTATTTGTTCAATTAGTTTTGGACAAACGTTTACAGGAAAGATAGTTGATAAAGAAAACTTACCTATTTCATTTGCGAATATTATATTAAAAAACAAAGTAGATAATTCACTTATTACAGGTGTGATTTCTAACGAAGTTGGAGAGTTTTCAATCACTTCAAAAAAGGAAAATGTGTATTTAGAAATTAGTTTTGTAGGTTTTATTACAAAAAAGATATACCCTACAAAATCGAGTATCGGAACAGTCGTTTTAGAGGAAGAAGGACAGCAACTACAAGAAGTAGTAATAACTGCTCGTAAAAAACTTATTGAACAAAAAGTAGATAGATTGGTTTTTAATATAGAGAATACAGTGGCTGGAACAGGAGGAACTGCCCTTGATGCTTTAAAAACAACACCAAGTGTAAATGTAGATACTGATAAATTAGCTATTGTAGGTAAGGGAAATGTAAGAGTAATGATAAATGATAGAATTATACAATTATCAGGAAGTGAACTAAATGCTTATTTGGGTACTATTGCTTCAGATGATATTAAAAATATCGAAGTAATTACAACGCCTCCGTCGAAATATGATGCTGAAGGTAATAGTGGACTTATTAACATTGTTTTAAAAAAATCAAAAGAATATAGCTGGAATAATCAATTAAGAACGTCTTATACGCAGGCAACATATGCTTTACTTAATGTTGGAAACACATTTAATTACAATAAAAATAAAGTAAGTTTAATTGCTTCTTTAAATGGAACTAAAGGACATACAGCACAATTTAATCAATTTGATATTATTTACCCATCTGCTTCAACAGTATCAAATCTTGACATGAAAAATAAAGAAAATATAATATCAGGTAGGTTAGGTGTAGATTACAGTTTAACAGATAATGCTACTGTAGGTTTTTTGTATTCAGGCTCGTTTGAAGATAAAGGTATAAAAGATGGTGGAAGAACATTAATAAATGATGGAAATGGAACCTATACAGTTAATGAAGGTAATGCAGATACGAATAACAAAAACCATTCAATAAATGCTCACTACATTCAGAAATTAGATACTTTAGGTAGAAAATTATCTATTGATGTTGATTATTTTAATTATAATAATTCTTCTAATAGAGATTTTAGTAGTGAACAATTTATTACAAATCAAAGCTATATTGAAGCAAAAAACAGTATAAATCAAAACATTAAAAATTATAGCGGGAGAATAGATATGGAGCACCCAAGTAAGTGGGCGAACTTTTCATACGGAGTTAAAACAACATTTACTAAAACAGATAGCGATGTAGCTTTTTACAATATTAGTGCTGGTGCACCTATTTTTGATCCAACGCAAAGCAATACATTTATGTATTCTGAAAATATTAATGCATTATATGCAGACATGTCTAAACCATTAAGTGAAAAATGGCAATTAAAAATGGGGCTTCGTTTTGAAAACACTAGAACAAAAGGAGTTTCAAAAACAAATAATCAAACTGATATTAACTCGTATAACAAACTATTTCCATCAGTTTTTTTAGGGTACAACCCTAGTAGAACAAACATGTTTAATTTGAGTTATAGTAGAAGAATTCAACGACCTAGTTTTGAGCGTTTAAATCCGTTTCGTTTTTATATTAATCCTATTTCATATCAAGAAGGGAATCCATTTTTAAAACCGCAAATTTCTGAAAATTTTGAATTAAAGCATATTTACAAAGGAAAATTGATAAGTAAAGCGTTTGTAAGCTATGTTGATAATGGTTATTTTAATATTATTAAGGCTGAAGATGGGGCACAGCAAAGAATAGTTGTAACATTTGATAATTTTTATACCGCCTATAATTACGGGATAACAGAAACTTTTATATATAATCCAACAAAATGGTGGAATACAACAACTCAAGCAGCTTTATCAAAAATGGATACTCGTTATAAAGATGGATTTAATTTAGACGCTAAGTTATTAAGTGGTTGGAACTTTCAATTTTATAATAGAAATACGTTCCATTTAAATGAAGCAAAAACTGTACAAGCAGAAGCTACATTTATTTATGCTTCTCCACAAAAATTAATGTATTTTTCAACAACTGAAATGGTTAACTTAGATTTAGGATTAAAGTTTTCATTATTAGATAAAAAACTAAACTGTACTCTTGCTATAAATGATATTTTAAAACAAAGAGCAACAAGTGTTAACACTAAAACAAACGGAATAAATCAAACATATTATAACTATTTTGATACGCAAAGTGTAAGAATTAGTTTAAACTATAGTTTTGGAAATAAAAAAATTAAAGTTAAGCAGCGTAGTTCAGGTAACTCAGAAGAACAAAATAGAGCTAAAAAATAATAACTTACAATAAAGCGATTTAAGCAATTAAATATTTTTTAAGAGCTTAATTTTAAACTAAAAATGTATTTTGTAATTCTAAAAATTCTAAAGAAGTGAAGATTTTCAATCAAAAAATAAATATAAAACAAGTTTTAGTAGTCATAGTATTATTGTTATTTGGTAATTCTGGTAAAATTTATTTATTACATAATGTGCGAGTTAATAGCGATATTGATTTTTATGACTATTTCGATCACATTTCTGTTTTTCTATTCTCTTTAGTTTCGTTAATTTCTGTAATTGTTTCATGGAAAGTTATTAATAAAATAGATAAAACAAATACAATTTTAAAATTTGTAAAGGTTTATATTTTATCGTTTTTATTATTTGTTGCTGTGGGAGTTATTATTGATTATGTTCTTTTAGGTATTGTAATGAATAGTAAAGAGTATAATTTTATAATTAGATTTATAAATACAATGTCCGTTGCTTTTATACTTGTTGATATTTTTGCACTTACTTCAGCATTTTTATATTTCAGACAATCTCAAAAAGCAACACTAGAATTAGAACAAACAGAAAAAGAAAAGGCAGTATTACAATCGCAAATGCTGCAAAAGAATCTAGAACCACATTTTTTATTTAATAACTTAAGCGTTTTATCAGGATTGGTAAGAAAAAATCCAGAACAAATAGAAGGTTTTATTGATGATTTTTCGGATGTGTATCGTTATTATTTAAATCATGGAAAAAAACAATTGGTTGAGTTGAAAGATGAGTTGTCATTCTTAATTAGCTATATGAATTTAATGGAAAAACGTTTTGGAAATACTTATCAAATTGAAAATAGTATAGAAAATACTGATGGTTTTATTATTCCGTGTTCCTTACAGTTGTGTGTTGAAAATGCAATAAAACATAATAAAGCAAGTGAAAAAAATCCACTATTGATTTATCTTTCATTAAAAGAAAATAGAATTGTAATAAAAAATAAACTTAATAAAGTAGATTTTACAATCGGGACAGGAACAGGAAATGATTATTTAAAACGTCAATACCAACTAAATTTTAACAAAAACGTTATTTTTACAGAAACTGACAATGAATTTACTGTTAAAATACCACTAATTCCTGAAGTATGAAAGTATTAATTATTGAAGACGAAGCTATTAATATCGAAATTATTACTGATCATATTCTTAGATTCAATGACAAAATTGAAATTGTAACTTCGTTACAAAGTAAAGAGGAAGTAGAGAATTGGTATAAAACCAATGATCAAGTTGATTTAGTGTTTTCTGATATTGAGTTGTTAGATGGAAATGTATTTTCTTTATTGAAAACAAGTATTATTAAATGTCCAATTATTTTTACAACTGCCTATAATACTTTTTACCAAGATGCTTTTGATGTAAACGGAATAGCTTATTTATTAAAACCTATAAGTTATAATAAGTTTTGCAAAGCAATGGAAAAGTTTAGTAATTTACAAAGTAAAGAAGTTGATTGGACGAAAATATCTGAAGCTATTCATGGATTGAACAATAATTACAAAGAACGTATTATTGTAAAAACTAAAACAGAATTAAAAATTTTAAGCACAAAAAATACTGGAGCAATTTTATCTAATTCAGGTAAATGTATTGCAATTGATGAAAACGGAAAAGAAAATGAATTTCGTTATAAATTATCTGATTTAATAAAAGAGTTAAATCCAAAAGAGTTTTTCCAAATTAATCGGGGAGAAATTGTAAACATCAATTTTATTGAGAAAATAGAACCTTACTTTGGAGATAGGTTGGCAATTTCAATTAAAAAATACAAACAACATTTAATTACAAGCGCATCAGTTACAAGTGAGTTTAGAAAATGGATTGAGTAAAAAACTTGCAGTTTAAGAGTTTAATTTCAGATTCATAAATAATGATTTTTACTCATACTTAGATTTTTTGAGTATAAAAGCAAAATATTACACAAGAGATTCATAATAAAAATGGTTGTCAAAATTATCCATAGTAAAGTAGTTGGAAGGTTTAGTTCCAGAAAGTAAAAAGAAATCTTTTATAAAATGACTTTGATCATAATACCCATTATCTAAGGCTATGTGTAAATAATGAGTGTTTTTACTTAAAAGAACTTGTTTAACAGTGTTTTGTAATCGAGTAATACGTTGAAACTTTTTTGAAGTTATGCCAAAATGTTGTTTGAAATTTCGTTCAAATTGACGATAACTTAAATTGGTATTGCAAGCTAATTCTTGCAAATTAATAGTGTTGAAGTTTTTATATAAAGAAGTAATAACTCCATCCCAATTAGTAGTTTCCTTAATTTGATATTTTGATAATTTTGATATTAAAAATTGTTCAATCAATTGTATTTTATCATTAATTTCTGATGTTTCTTGTAGTTTACTTATAAGTGTTTTACCAGAGTTTTTCCATAAATCTTCAACCGATAAATAACTATTTATAATTTCTGTGTGCCCTAAAGGACTAAAGTGCCTAAATGCACCACTTTTAAATCTTACAGCAATGTAATTTACCTTAGAATTAGTATTTATTTTTAAGTGTTCTCTGGGGCAAAGAATATGTGCTTCACTTAAAGTTTGGTTATTAATATTGAATGATTCGTTTATGTGAAAAAGTAATTCTAATCCTGTACCAGGTAAAATTAAAGGAAGCTTTTCAAATTGTTTACAAATAAAATACCTATCAACATAAGATGATAGGTTTTTTGATGGTTTGTAATACTTTTTATTCACGTTAATTTTTAATAAATATTAATGATAGGCTCTTTACTTAGTAAAGAAGAAATATCATTTAAAAAAGCATTAAAATGAAAAGATGTATTGTGTAGTTTTACTGCTTTTTCATTTTGATATTTCTCATAAAATAAAAAGCTACTTTTATTATAAACGTCATTTAATAATTGATAGGTAATACATCCTTCTTCTTGATTGCTTGTTTTTACCATTTCACTAGCTAGTTTTAAAAAGGTAACTATTTGATTTTCTTTTACTGTTATTTGTGCTATTATAATTTTTTCCATGAGTCAAAAATAATTTAGCAATAAAAGATAGTATAGTAAAAAAACGACATTGATTATAAAAGTTAATTAATTTTCTTTTGCCTTTATAAAGTCTGAAATTAAATAACTAATAAATTTACCAACTTGTACAGCAGCTGTAGGCTCGTTTTTAACGCTAGGTGCACCTTCACATATATGAATATAAGAAGCATTATTGTTTTTAGCAAAACTATAAACAAACTGCCTTGTTTGCTGAGGTGTAAAACCAGTAGGCGTCATGGCACTACTAGGAAAATGTTGAACGCAATCTAAATCTATTTCAATACCAAAAGGTTTATTGTCAATAAAATTTTTAGCTCGTTGTAATTCATTTTTAAAATTAGCAATAGCGTATACTTCTAATTCTTCAAAAGTATTATACTCTAGTTTCATGTTATTATGGATCATGTCAAAAACATATTGAGGAGTATAGTTTTCATGCAAACCAAACATAAAATATTTATCGAGATAGTTTTCGTGTAAAGCATATGAAAAACCATTACCACTGTGACGTTCTTCTAAACGGCGTAAATCAGTGTGTGCATCTAAATTAATAACATTTACAGCTTGTTTACTAGCTTCTGACAGTCCTTTGATATTCCCAAATGCATTGTTATGGCCACCTCCAATTATAATAGGTGTCTTACCACATTCAATAATTAACTGTACAATGTTAGATACTTCTTTGTCAATTTTTTTAACTAGTAAATCACCTTTTTCTCTATCATCGCTATCAAAATTTATGACATCATCTAAGCAATCTAAATATCCTAAAACGAGTATTTTATTTCCGTCAATAAATTGATTTTGCTGAGTGTTTAAAAAAGCTTTTATTGCAGGAATAAACGATGTATGTGCACCACCATTACCACCATTCATACGAACACCAATATCTTCTGGTATACCAAGAATAACAAAATTTGTTGGTGAATCATTTAATTCATCTCTTAATGTTTTTTTTGAATTAATTACTGAAACACATTCTCCTAGTTTAGTTTCACCATTTCTAGTATTAGTGAAATTAGCAATTGCTTGTTGTGTAAAAAGATGTAACATTTTTATATTTTTTCACCGTTAATATATACAGAATCGATTAAGTTAGAACCGAAGCTATAAGGTATAAAACCATATGAAGGAATTTCTTTAGTAATAATAAAGTTTGCTTTTTTACCTTTAGTAATACTTCCTACTTTATCTGCTAAATTCATAGCGTAAGCACCATTAATAGTTGCTGCATTAATAGCCTCTTCCGGAGTCATTTTCATTTTAATACATGCTGTAGCTACAACAAAATTCATGTTTCCAGAAGGTGTTGATCCTGGATTAAAATCAGTAGCTAAAGCTAATGGAAGATTGGCATTTATAATATCACGAGCTGGTGTATAAGGAATACTTAAAAAATAAGAACATGAAGGTAGTGCTACTGGCATTGTTTCTGATCCTTGAAGAGCTTCAATATCTTTATTATTCATTACCTCTAAGTGGTCAACAGATATTGCATTCTGTTTTACACTCATTGCTACACCACCTATTGTTGTAAATTGATTAACATGTACTTTAGGGGTTAATCCGTATATTTTTGCAGCAGTTAAAACTCTATCGGTATCTTCAACTGAGAAATAACCAGTTTCACAAAAAGCATCAACAAATTCAGCTAAGTTTTCTTCAGCAATTTTAGGTAACATCTCATTAATAATTAAATTAATGTATCCTTCTTTATTGTTTTTATATTCTGATGGAAAAGCATGAGCGCCTAAAAAGGTAGCTTTAATAGGTAGTTTATAATTTTCCTTTAATTTTTTAATTACACGAAGCATCTTTAGCTCAGCATCAACTGTTAATCCGTAGCCAGATTTTATTTCAACAGCTCCAGTACCTAAAGCGATAACTTCTTCTAAACGTTTTGAAGATTGTTTGTAAAGGTCTTCTTCTGAAGTAGATTGTAGTTTTTTAGCAGAATTTAAAATACCTCCACCATTATTGGCTATTTCTTCGTAGCTTAAACCATTAATTCTATCAACAAATTCTTGTTCTCGATTACCTGCATATACAATGTGAGTATGTGAATCACACCAAGTTGGTAAAATCATTTTTCCTTCACAATCAATAATATTATCTGTAGAAGAAGGAATGTTTTCCATGCTTCCATAATCAATAATAATGTCATTTTCAATAAGTAAGAAAGCATTTTTTAAAGTAGGTAAAACATTCATGTCTTTACCTGCTACTTTTTTTACACTGTTTTCACGTATCTGTATTAATTCCTTGATGTTTATTAATAAAGTTGTCATAGGTAGTTTCAAATTTTACTAGACAAACTTACATTAAAAAGTACAAATTATGATATGTTTTTTTGATTACTAGACACTATTTTTTGTAATTTTAATTAAAAGTTACTTTCTGTTTTTTTATAAAAAAAAGAAACTTATAAACCCTTAGATGGTTTATAAGCTTCGGAAAAATTAAAACATACCATTATTATGAGCCATTTTTTTTGGAATCTCTTGAATAACATCCCAGTGCTCAACAATTTTAGCATTTTCTAACCTGAATAAATCATAAAAGGCATGAGGTTTATTATGCCATTCTCCTTCACTTATAGTTAACACAAAATTACCTTCACCTAAAATTTTATGAACTTTCTTGTATACAAACATGTCATTTTGAGAAACTAAATAATCAATAGCTTTTCCAAGTCCGTCTAATCCGTCTGCAATATTTGTATTATGTTGATAGTATTTTTCAGTACTAATATAGTTAGTTATTTTATTAGGATTATTACCAAATAAAACATCATTAATAAAATTTTCTACAATTTTTTTGTTATCCTGAGTTTTATTTAGGTCGGTAATTTTAGTCATTCCATCAAATTGACTTCTTCCACTTGTTGTTGTTTTAACAATAGGAGACACCGCATCCCAATGTTCGGTAACTTTTTCCTCATCTATTTTCCAAACATCAAAAGTAACTACTTCTTTGGCACCAAAAGCTTCAGCATTATTATAAGTATTATGCATTACAATATAGTTGTTGTCTTGTAGCATACGATGTGTTTTACTGGTAGTACCTGCTTTTTTTAGTATCGGTAAAAACTCGAGTACAGGCTCAATACCAGTAGGAATATTAGGGTTATGTTGAATGTAATTTTTTGAAAAATATTTTTTAATACCTTCTTCATTATAGGTACTAAAAAAAGCTTCTTGAGCTTTTTTTGCTGTGTTTTTTAAATTTTTACTCTCCATTTTTTTTGTTTTTTTAGAATTTGAATTTGATTCTTTAACTGTATTGCAACCAATTATAAGTACTAAGAAAATAGTAGATAAAATTATAGATATAGTTCTCATTTTGTATAATTATTTATAGTTAATAATTGATTGCAAAGATGAGATGACTTCGTTGTTAAGAAGCTATAGAAAAACTTCTAAAAACTGTAAAAATGGGAAAGTTACTTGTTTTTACTTCTAAAGAGATCAGGTGATAGGTTAGTTTTACGTTTAAAGTATTTGTAGAAATTTGTACTTTCTTCAAATCCAGAAAGATAAGCTACTTTTTTTATAGGGTATTCAGTGTTTAATAATAAACGTTTGATTTGTTTAATGTAGATATTATCAATGAATTTTTTGGCAGATTGATTAACAATACTTTTTGTGATAGTATTTAAGGTTTTTGTAGAGATGGCCATCTCTTGAGCATAATAGTTAACTTTAGAATGTTTTATCACACTTTTTTCTACTAATTTTTGTAGTAGAATAAAATCATTTAAGTATTTTTTATTTTTGACTATCTGGTTGTTTTTTGATTTTATTCTATATAATTGAGTGATAAGAATATGAAGTAAACTTCTAATAATGCTTAAAGAATAACTATCGCTAATAGATAAATATTCATTCTGAATTTTTAAAATAATTTCGTTAATATCATTCAATTCCTTCTCTGTTAATTGTATTTTAGGATTACCTAATAATTCATTAAAGAGCTGTATAGTTTTTTGATTCTCTATTTCTTCAAGATAAGTTACCAGAAAATTATCTGTAAAGAGAAGTAAATTACCTTTTACATTTTCATTAACATGGAATTTATGAATTTGATCTTTTCTAATAGTTAGTAAAGTTCCTTTTTGATAATCATAATCTGTAAAATCTATGGTGTGTTTTCCTGAATCTTGTTGTACTAGAACTATCATATAAAATTCAACTATTTGTAATTCTCTAATTGAATTGTCTAAATCTTCTCTTTTAAATAAATCTTCAAGTTGAAGTATATCAAATTCCGAATTAGGATTTTGTTGATTATTAAATTTTATATGAATAGGAAGCTTTTCCATTACACAATAGTAGTATAATTGTTTTAAAATTAAATACAACTACAATTATTTAATCTTGATTTTTATGATTATAACTTATGTAAAAAATACCCATAAGATAGTTTTTATATTTAAATTTTAAATTCTCTTTGCCTTTTGGCCTCAAAAGTTAATATAGCAGCTGCTACAGATACATTCATAGAGTCTATTTCTCCTTGCATTGGGATGTTAATATTTTGAGTTGCTACGTCTCTCCAAATTTGAGTAAGTCCTGTTGCTTCGGTTCCAACAGCTATGGCTGTAGGTTTGGTATAATCATTTTTATGATACTCATTTGAATTTTGAAGAGTAGCGCTATAAATATGTATGTTTTTATTCTTCAAAAAATTAGAAACATCTTCAGAGCTACCAACCGCTATTTGATTTGTAAATAAACACCCTACACTAGATCGAATAATATTTGGATTAAACATATCAGTTTTAGGATTAGCTATAAAAACAGCGTCTAATTTTGCGGCATCTGCAGTTCGTAACATTGCTCCTAAATTTCCAGGTTTTTCAATTCCTTCCAGTACTAAAATAAGTGGAGTAGGAGTGTTAAATTCAATGTTATCTAACTTAAACTCTTTTGTTTTTACTACTGCGATTACTCCTTCAGTAGAATCTCTATAAGCTAGTTTTTGATATACCTCTTTTGTTATTTCTATATATTTTGAAGTAGGTATATTTAATAGTATAGCTTTTTCTTTAGAAAAAACTTCAGCTACAAATAAAATAGAGTCTATTTCATAATTTCCTTTAAGAACTAAAGAAATTTCACGTTGGCCTTCTACTAAAAAAAGCCCTTTTTTCTTTCGTTCACGTGATTTATCTTGTAATTTTAATAGATCTTTTATGTATGAATTCTGTATACTACTAATTATTTTCATTTTGCAAAAATACTATTATGTTTTATAAAAAAAAACGCTATTCTTTTTAAGGAATAGCGTTTTTAAGGGGAGGGACAATAGTTAATTTTTATATTTATTCGTATAGCGTTTCCAAAGTTTTGTTTGATGTGTTTCCAAACTTAACTTTCTTCCTTGAATAAATGCATTTAAGAGTATATTTCCTCTCATGTCTAATGCATCACCTTCTGAGATAAATAATGTAGCATCTTTACCAACTTCTAAACTACCAGTAAATTTGTCAATGCCTAGAATTTTAGCATTATTTAATGTAATTAATTGTAAAGCTTGTTCTTTTGTTAATCCGTAAGCAGCATAAGTACCAGCATAAAAAGGCAAATTTCTTGTACTCATGCGTTCCATACTACCATTCATTCCTAAACCTACTAATAAACCAGCATCAGTTAACGTTTTAGCAGAACGAAAAGGTAAATCATAATCTTCGTCTTCACTTGAAGGTAAACGATGTGCTCTTTCTATAACAACTGGAATATTATTCGATTTTAATAAAGGAGCTACTTTTTCAGCTTCAGCGCCCCCAACGATAACTATGTTTTTTATAGTAAGTTCATGAAATAAATTAATAGCATCAGTTATTCTATTTTTACCGTTTACATGAATAAAAACTTTCTGTGTTCCTTTAAATACATTTTTAAGGGCTTCATAAGGTAAGTTTTTATTAGTTTTTTTACTGTTTAAATACCTTTTTGCTTTAAAAAAATATTCTTTAATTTTTGTAATGTTTTTTACATAATTTTTATTTGGTTTTAAAGCAGGATCTTCTCCTAACCACCAACGACCTCTACTAAAATTACTAGGCCAATTTAAATGGATAGCGTCATCAGTTTTAATGCTCGCATCTTCCCAATTCCATGCATCAAATTGTACTACTGACGATGTACCAGATATACTACCACCTCTCGGAGTAATTTGTGCCATTAAAACTCCATTTGGACGCATGGTTTCTATAACTTTACTTTCCGTATTATACGCTATGATAGTTCTTATATGTGGTAGCATACTACCAACTTCGTCGTAATCTTTAGTAGCACGTACAGCATCAATTTCAGCTAATCCTAACGAACTATTTGCAGCAATAAAGCCAGGGTATACATGTTTTCCTTTTGCATTAATTACTGTTCCTGCTCTAGCTATTCTTGTATTGGCACTACCAACAAAAGAAATTTTTCCTTTAGAAAACATAATTAATGAGTTTTCTATTATTTGTCCATTTCCTAAATGAGCTGTAGCACCTTCTATAGAGTAGTCATTTGTTTGTTTAGGAGACGGAGTTTGTTGAGCAAGTATATTCCCTATGAATAAGAAATAAACTAAACTATATAAAATGGTGTTTTTCATGAGTTGTCTTTTAAAATTCTTATTCAGTATCACAGTGAAATAATTTTTTAGTTTTTTTAACTGGGGCTTGTGTTTTAGCTCCTTTAATTTTTTCTTTTAACATCATATTAATAAGTTTAGAGCGCTCTGCTTTTATAGCATTACGTTTTGCTAGGTCTTGTTTAATGTCAAAATAAATAGCTCCGTCAATAATTGTTTTTTCAGCTTTAGCATAAATAGATAAAGGATTATCACTCCACAATACCACATCGGCATCTTTTCCTACTTTAATACTTCCAGTTCGATCATCTAAATGTAATAATTTAGCAGGGTTAATGGTAATCATGCTCCAAGCTTCTTGTTCAGTCATACCTCCGTATTTGATAGTTTTTGCAGCTTCTTGATTTAACCTTCTTGACATTTCTGCATCATCAGAGTTAATTGCAACTGTAATACCTTGTTTATGCATTATTGCTGCATTGTAAGGAATTGCATCGTTAACTTCATATTTATATGCCCACCAGTCAGAAAAAGTAGAACCACCAACACCATGTTTTTTCATTTTATCAGCAACTTTATATCCTTCTAAAATATGTGTAAACGTATTAATGTTAAAATTGAATTTTTCTGCAACTTTCATTAACATATTTATTTCTGATTGTACATATGAATGACAAGAGATAAAACGTTTTTTATTAATAATTTCGGCTAATGTTTCTAACTCAATATCCTTACGGTAAGGCTTTCCACTTTTCTTTTTAGTATCATATTCTTTAGCTCTTTGAAAATAATCAATATAAACTTGTTCAACTCCCATTCGTGTTTGAGGAAATCTAACAGTGTTATTATCTCCCCAATTGGATTGCTTTACATTTTCACCTAAGGCAAACTTGATGAATTTTGGAGAATTTTTGTAAATTAATCCATCTGCATTCTCTCCCCATTTTAATTTTAATATTGCAGAACGTCCGCCAATAGGGTTTGCAGAACCGTGTAATATTTGAATTGATGTTACACCACCTGCTATGTTTCTATAAATATTAACATCACTAGGATCAACAACATCTTCAATCGTAACTTCGGCAGATGAATTGTGTCCTGCTTCATTTATTGCAGAAGCAGCGATATGAGAATGTTCATCTATAATTCCTGCTGTTAAATACTTACCTGTTCCATCAATTACTTTGGTATTTCTAGAATTAATATTAGTACCAATTTTAGTTATTTTTCCATTAGAAATTAAAACATCAGTATTATTTAATACTTTTTGATTATCAGAAGTCCAAACAGTAGTGTTTTTAATTAAAATAGACTCTTGTTGTGGTATGTTATAGTTTCCATAACCAATATTAGGATAACTAATAGAAACTACTTCATTGGTTTTTTTATCTTTCTTCTTTTTTCCTTCTTTCTTTTTCTCTTCCTTCTTTACTTTTTTAGAAGCAGACCATTCTATATCATTACCATTATTATCAACTCCATTTCCTTGCATAAGGTTTGCTGAGTTAGTAATTCTACCAGAAAGCCTAGTGAAATTTCCATTGTCATTTAAAGTAATTTGAATCCAATCATTTTTAAATGAAAATTTACCATTTATTTTAGTTTTTTCTTGTTTAAATGTAGCTTTTTGTTTTGTACCCTTACCCGTAATTGTCATGGTATAGTTTTTACCATTAGCGTATAACATATATTCACCAGTAATATCTTTAATGTCCA
Source organism: Tenacibaculum halocynthiae (assembly GCF_964512825.1). Classification (NCBI taxonomy): domain Bacteria; kingdom Pseudomonadati; phylum Bacteroidota; class Flavobacteriia; order Flavobacteriales; family Flavobacteriaceae; genus Tenacibaculum; species Tenacibaculum halocynthiae. The sequence goes on from NZ_CAZELG010000044.1 coordinate 55,821, forward strand.
TAGGAGTAACACTATTTTTATTTCCTTGCACCCAATTTTCATAAAGTGTGGTTTTAGAATCAAAAATATCACCAGAAGTAATTAGGAAGTTAGCATAACTTCCTTTATTTAAATTACCTATGCTGTTATTGTTAAGTATTTTTGAAGGTATTGTAGTTAAAGCTTCTAAAGCTGTTGTTTTATCTAATCCATACAAAATAGCTTTTTGTAAGTTCGTAGAAAATCCTTTAATGCTTTTAAGTTTATAAGTAGTTAAGGCAAAGGGAACATTGTTTTTAGCTAAAATGCTTGGGTTAGAAGGTTCTTGATTCCATTTGCGCATATCACTTAAAGCTATTTTATTAGCTAAAGCAATGTTACTAACATCATACGCTTTTCTAAAGTTAATTGGTATAATAAATGTAGCGTTTGTCTTTCTTATATCGTTAACGCGTTCATATTCGTCTCCACCACCTACAATAGTGTATTGAATACCAAATTCATCTCCAATTTTGTCAGCACGTAAACTATTGAGGTAATCTCCAGCTCTAAAAATTTGAGGTAAATCTTTTTTGTTATTTAAAGCTTCTAAGGCTAAGTCAGAGTTTTTTGCATTTCCATTAGCGTACCAATTAGCATCTAAATAAGTTTGTCTTAATAAAGCCATAGCTCCCATACGAGAAGTTGGATATGATTGACGTGATTTACTACTTTTAGAAAAAGATAAATAATTAGCTGACTTTTTATTCAGTATTCTATATGCATCAGAACTATTAGAATTTAAAGCTATTAACACCCCATTTCCTTGCATGATTCCATCATCACTATGTGAGTTTACAACACCGAAACCTGCATTTAAAAGCTCTTTAGCTTTTTTACTGTCATATTTAAATTGATTAAAAGCATCTGTGTCAGGACGGATATGATCGTTCCAGTAATAGCCTTTTCTATTAGCATCATATTGTGGACGCCTGCTAAAGTTATTGTTTCTTTTTGCTTTTTTTACACCAAAATTAGCATATACATCAATAAATGAAGGGTAAATTGATTTTCCATTTAAATTAATAATTTGAGCATCTTTAGGTATGCTTACAGATTTACCAACATTTAATACTTTACCATCTTTAATAAGTAAAGTTCCTTTTTTTATAACTTGTTTAGGAGTAACATAGATAGTTGCATTTTTTAAGGCGATTAAACTACTTTTTGTAGTTTTAACCCCTTTATTGGTAGGGAAGTATTCTTGTGCTTTAATGTGTGAAATACACAAGCAGAATAATAGTATGAAAATTTTTTTCATTATGTTAAAGTTGAATTAGTTCTTAAATGTATTGATTTCTTAAATCTTAAAATTTTGTTTAACAAAATATTAAGATTATTTTAAGATTAGTTTTCCCATTTTTTCATGGCCAGATAGCCATGCTGTATTTTGATTTACAAATTGGATAGCATAAAAAGATTCATCGCTTAATTTTTTCCAATTTAGGCCTCCATCATTTGAAAAAGAAATACCTGTTTTTCCTACTGCTATAATTTCTTTACCTTTTGAATTAGGAACGTATTGAATGCAGCTTTTATAATTAGGTTCTTGGTTGTCTGCTACAAGAGTCCATGTTTTACCACCATCTGAGGTAATTGCTTTGTTAGCACAATTATCATTTGAATTTGAATAATCTCCACCAATAGTAATTCCATGTAATTCATCATAAAAATCAACAGAATACATGCCTTGTGGCCCATTACCTTGTACAATAGGCGTATCATATATGTTCCAAGTGTTACCTTTATCTGTAGATTTTAACACACGAGCTTTTTTCCCCCCAGAAACTATCCATACAGTATTGTTTACAATTTTAATATTTGTATTACTAGCAGCAAAAAATGCTTCACCATCTTCAAAAACTGGAAGTTTTGAGCATGGTATTTTATTCCAGGTAGTTCCTCCATTTGAAGTAATAATTATTGAAGGACAATTTTCTGTAGGATCTCCAACTGCAATTCCGTTTTTACCATCAGGGAAAAACTGTAATGCATCGTAAAATACTTTTGGATGTTCTTCTTTATATACTATTTTAGTTTCATTAGCATCAATTTTATATAATAACGCAGGATTAGCTATAGATAAAGCAAAAATATTTTCTTTATTCGCAGCAATACTTCTAAAATGTGGAGTAATAGAATCATTGTAAATAATTTTATTAAAACTCCAATTCTTTCCTCCATCTTCCGTTTTACCTATGTTTCCTTTTGAATCAGCAAAAATCACATTATTATTATCAATAGCTTTTATTGCCCTTATACTTGAGCTATCTATTTTAAAAGTTGTAATATCTGCGTTATTAATTTTTCTAGGTTGGTATTCTTTTTTGCAAGAAATAAATATAATTGCGACTAAAAAAAAGAGTTCGATTCGTTTCATTTTTAATATTTTTACAGAACTAAAATAGGCAAAATATCAATGAAAAAGGCATTAGTAATTTCTGGAGGAGGAAGTAAAGGAGCATTTGCTGGCGGTGTAGTTGAGTATTTGATGAAAGAAAAAAATAAAAAGTATGATTTATTTTTAGGTACATCTACAGGAAGTTTAATGGTTTCTCATTTAGCTTTGCGTAAAGTAGATGCTTTAAAAGAACTTTATACGAAAGTAAATCAACAATCTATTTTTAGTAATAGCCCTTTTAAAATAAAAACGATTCATGGAGAAAAAGTAATTTCAATTCGTCATAGAAATACTTTATGGAACTTTTTAAAGGGAAGAAAAACATTTGGAGAAAGTAAAAATTTACGACGTTTAATAAGGAAAAACGTTACTAAAGAAATGTATGACGAAATTAGAGAGAAAAATAAAGAAGTAGTTGTTACTATATCTAATTTAACAGCTAATAAAATAGAATATAAATCTATTTTAGATTGCTCTTATGATGATTTTTGTGATTGGATATGGGGATCATGTAATTATGTGCCTTTTATGAGTTTGCTTGAAAAAAATTCTTGCCAATATGCTGATGGAGGCTTTGGTTGCTTAGTTCCTATTAGAGAAGCTATTTTAAGAGGAGCAAAAGAAATTGACGCTATTATTTTAGAAACTGAAGTAACTCAAATAAATAGAATGCCAGCTAAAAATCCTTTTTCTTTAATGCTTAACGTTTTTGATTTTATGTTAGAACATGTTGAAAAGCATAATGTGACTATAGGTAAATTATCAGCTAAACATAATGACGTTAAATTAAATCTTTATTATACACCTACTGTTTTAACAACTAATTCATTAGTTTTTGATAAAAAATTAATGAAAAAATGGTGGAAGCAAGGATATTACCATGCAAAGTATAAAGATGATACTTCAATGAACGATTTTAGAACAGAATTAATTGGAGATAAATGAAATTTGGAAAAGTTGACCATCCAGAATTAATAGATTTTACAATGCCTAATAACACTAAGGCTACTATTGATTTGTTATCTAAAAATAAAATATCTGATAGTCCAAATGTTTATGTAGGGTGTGCAAAATGGAATAAAGCAGATTTAAAAGGTTTTTACCCTAAAGGAACAAAAGATGAATTGGGGTATTATTCTAAACAATTTAATTCAATTGAATTAAATGCAACTTTTTATCGACAATTTTCAGGAGAACAGTTTACTAAGTGGAAAGATAAAACTCCAAGTAATTTTAAGTTTTTCCCAAAACTGACTCAAGAAATTAGCCATTGGAAACGATTAGAAGGAGTACAAGAAGTTGTGAATTATTATATAGACAATGCACTACGATTAGAAGAGAAATTAGGTACTGTTTTTTTACAAATGCATTCTAATTTTGGATCTAAAAACTTTTCTAAGATAGAAAATTTTGTTAAAAGTTGGCCTAATGAAATTCCTTTAGCAGTTGAGGTTAGGCATCCAGATTGGTATACTGATAAAAGTATTTTTGAAGAGTATACTCAATTATTAGAAGAAAATAATGTAGCTAATGTATTAGTTGATACAGCAGGAAGGAGAGATATGCTTCACATGCGTTTAACAAATAATGAAGCATTTATTCGTTATGTAGGTGCAAATCATATATCGGATTACTCTCGTTTAGATGATTGGGTAGTAAGGTTAAAAGAATGGACAGATTTGGGGTTAAAAAACATTCACTTTTTTATTCATCAAAATTTAGAAGTTGAGTCTCCTTTATTAGCTTCTTATTTCATTAAAAAATTAAACAAAGAACTAAGTATTAATTTAAAAATTCCAAACGAAGATACTAATCAACAAATGTCATTACTGTAAATAAAAAAGCTCTGTTTTTAATACCAGAGCTTTTTATTTATATTTTAAGTATGATTATTTTAAATCAACATACATATTATTATAGTTTGGATTATTTGATTTAGAATTACCAATTGATTCTAATTCAATAATTGTTTTGTTATAAACAGAACCACGTTTACCAGTTGTTATTAATTCAATTGTTCTAGCTAGCAAAGGTTCATTTTTATCGCCTAAAACCCCCATGTTACCATAACTCTCTGGAATATTTATAGTTGGGTCAATTCCATCTTTATCGTTATAATTGTTTTTATTTACTATTTCTAATACGATAGGCTGCATTGCCCAATTATGATTTTGGTTTACGCCACTTTTTGTAAAATTAGGAGAATCGTATAATGTTACAGATCCGACGTATTTACCATGTGTTTTAGTACCAACAGTTTTTACATTAATGTGGGGAAGCAATCCGTTAATAATTAATTCAGAAGCAGAAGCAGAACTTCCAGTAGTAATAAAATAAATATTAGTTAAGTTCAAACTATTTATAATTTCACTATTTCCAATTTTATCAGGGAATCTATCAATAAGAGCATCAGGTGAAACAATACTCATATATTTTTTGTTCCAAAGTTGTTTTGCAAAAATGTCACCAGTAAATTGTCCAGTAATCATACTTGCTAGCCTTGTTGCAGTTCGAACAGACCCACCACCATTATATCTTAAGTCAATAATTAAATCTTTAACTCCATCTGTTTTAAATTTAGAAAAAGCTAAATTTAATTTAGAATCAAAATTGGCTGTAAAACTATTATACATTAAATACCCAATTTTTTTGCCTCCTTCATCAATAGTTTTGGCAATATGGATTGGATTTTCAGTAAAACTACTTTTACTTAATGAATATGTTGTTGAGTTTGTTATTGGATCTCCACTATTATAATTAGCTAAATGTATTGTATAAGAATTTGATTTTGAAAATAACAAATCTCTATAGTTTTTATCTGTAATAGTTGTACCATTTACTTTAGTAAAAATCATACCCCTTTTTACACCTTTATTAGCTGCATCTGTACCTGGAACAACATAACGTACATATCCAAAAACATTTGAAGAATTTGTTTTAAATCTTTTTAAACCAAATTCCATTCCAGTAGTTTCTGTTGTACCTTGAAATGATTGCTCTAAAGTAACATAATCACTAACAATCCATGACCATTTATCAACAATGTTTCTTTGATATAATAAACTTTCAAATAGGTTGTCAGGATTGTTGTATGTTGCTAAATAGTTGTTTTTTTGTTGATCTGTAGAAAATTTTCTATCAGATAAATCTGGGATTTTTTCTTGCCATAAATAAAATTTATTTAAGCCATTCCAAATAAAAGAATTTACCCCATTATTAATTTGGTTAGGTTCTGTTTTTGAGCATCCACTAATAATAAAAGTAATTAAAAGAAGATTTAAAACGATACTTTTTTTCATATTAATTAGTATTAGGTAAATTTTGTGTTATAGTTACGTTTTGATTTAAGTTTCTTTGAGGTGTTATGCTGTTGTATAAATATTCAAAATTATTAGCGTTACACCTTGGTGTTGCACCAACAGCTCCTGATGATATATAATTTAAAACCCTATCTAATATAGGATCTGTATTTTCACCTAAAACTCCCAAGTTCAAAACATCTTCATTTGGGCAAAGTTCCATATTGGGTGTAAATCCGTTTTCATAGGTCACTTTATCTTTATTTAAAAATTTTAAAACAATAGGTTTTAAAGCAAAAGTGTGAGTAACATTTCTGTTGTCAAAATCATAATCTTCTGAATTATATAAAAGAATAGTTCCAGTATTATTACCTTCAGTTTGTCTACCTATAACATGTACATTAATATGAGGTTTCAAACTGTTAATTAATAATTCAGTGGCCGGAGAACCTGTAAATTCATTCCCATTTAAAATAATGTATACATCTGTTAAATTCAAACTATTAATAGCTGTGTTTTTATTTAACTTTTCTGTGAACTTAGTGTTCAATGAATCAGGTTGGTTAATTTCAAACCATGATTGAGCTTTAGTGTTCCATTGTTTTTTTATAAAAACTTCATCTTTAAATTGCCCAGTAATCATAGATGCAATTTTAGTAATATTTTCAGCAAAACTTCCACCTCCAATATTATAGCGAAAATCAATAATTAATTCATTTACCGATTGGTTTTTAAAGTTTAGAAAAGTTGTATTTAAGTCACTAATGTAATTTGTAGAAAAATCATTGTTATAAACTAGGTAACCTATATTATTAGTCCTATTTGATATTACTTTTTCATGAAATACAGCAGGAAAGTCATATTGAGCTTTAACTAAAGCTACCCTTTTTGTATTAGGAGTAACAATAGTACCATTAAAATTAGCCATTTCTAATGTATATGCATTTTGATTAGTAACTAGCAATGATTGAAAATTAGTTCTTGTTAGTTGTACATTATCAACAGCATGAAAAAATTCACCACGAGTAATATTTTTCGTAGCTGCATCTGAATTAGGCAAAATATGTGTTACATACCCTAATACATTCTCAGTACTTCCTGGTTCGGCAATGATTCCAAATTCTAATCCACTGGTAATGGCATTTCTTTTAGGATTTTCTATGGTTGTATAATCATCTATAAGTGTAGATCTATCATCATTAGCTATTAATAAGCTTTTAAATAAATTTTGATTATCATTAAATCCATTTAAATAATCATATAATTGCTGATCAGAAGAAAAACGTCTATCAGATAAGTCAGGAATTTGATCTTGCCATAAGTAATAGGCATTTAATCCTTTCCATACAAAATCTTGTACTTCAATATTCTCAGGAGTAGGTTCTTTTTCACTACAAGAAGTTATAGTAAAAAAAACAAGTAAGAATAAAGGTATTTTAAAAAATTTCATATAGTAGGCTTTTGCTAAAAATTATAACGCAATTTAATGAATTATATTATTTTTTTTATAATTGATGTAACAAACATTATACTGTGTCGTCGTAATTATGTAAACCTGATAAAAAAGAATAAAATTATTTATAAGTTTACCTAACTAATTAACTAAACAATGAATCAATCAAACTTTTTAAAAGTTGTTTTACCATTTAAAGACAAGGTCTTTCGTTTGGCAAAAAGATTGTTAGTTTCTACAGAAGAAGCTGAAGATGCCACACAAGAGTTGTTTTTAAAGTTATGGAGAAATAAAGGAAAACTTTCAGAGTATAAAAATGTTGAAGCTTTTGCTATGACTATGACAAAAAATTATTGTTTTGATAGATTAAAATCTAAGCAAGCAGGTAATTTAACATTAGTTCACAGTAATTATAAAGAAAAAGAAACACCATTAGAAAAAAAAGTAGAAAATAACGATACAGTAAACCAAGTACACAGGCTAATTGAAAAACTACCAGAACAGCAAAAAATAATAATTCAATTAAGAGATATTGAAGAGTATGATTTTGATGAAATATGTAAAGTGGTTGATATGAAACCGACAGCAGTAAGGGTAGCACTTTCAAGAGCAAGAAAAACAATAAGACAAGAATTAATAAAAAAACACAACTATGGAGTTAGCTAGCATAGAAAAGTTATTAGATAAATATTTAAACGCAGAAACAACTTTGCAAGAAGAGAAAGTATTACAAAAGTACTTTAGAAGTAATAATGTAGCACCTCACTTGCATGAATATAGTGTAATGTTTAATTATTTTAAAGAAAGTAAAGATGAAGTTTTTACGAAAACCATTCAGTTAAAACCTGAGATAAAAAGAAAAAAGAACTGGAAATGGTTATCAGTAGCAGCATCAGTAGTTTTATTAATTAGTATTTACACAGGGAAACAAAAGTATGATGAGCATATACAGAGAAAACAGTTTGCACAAATAAAAGAGGCATTGCAAATGGTTTCAATCAACTTAAATAAAGGAAACGAAGCATTATATGCAGTTTCAAGTAACATTAATAAAGGAAAAAATGCAATTGGACAGTTGAGTACCTATGAAAATACTGTAAATAAAGTAATAAAAACAGTAAACAATTAATTAAAATACCAAGTAAACTAAAAATAAACCAAGTACATTAAAAATAGAATATCATGAAAAAAATAATATTTATACTAGCATTTATCATAACATCAAGCGTATCATTTGGACAATCAATGTTCGATAAATTAGAAGATTTAGACGAAGTATCAGCTGTAGTAGTAACAAAAGATATGTTTGTTTTACTAGAGAAGTTTCCAGATGCAAAATCTGATGATATGGAAATATTTAACATGGCTAAAGGATTAAATGAGTTAAAGATATTTTCTACTGAAGATGGAAGTGTAGCTTCTAAAATGGAAAGTATGGTAAATAAGGCTATTAAAAGTTCTAATTTAACTCAATTAATGCGTGTTAAAGATAAAAATTCACGAGTAAAAATTTATATTAAGGCAACAAAAAACAAAGAAATAGTTAGTGAAGTATTGATGTTTGTAAAAAACATGAATAAAGGAGATGATAATAAATCAAGTTCTACGGTTATTTCATTATCTGGTGAAATAGATGTAAATAAGCTATCAAAAATTGCCAATAAATACTCAAAAAATAAGTAGTAAACATTAAAGGAGAGTTGAACTCTTAGTTCAACTTTCTTTTTCATTAATTTAAAAATTAAGAACATGAAAAAACTATATATATATACCATAATGCTTTTTGCATTAGTAATTGTTTCTTGTAATAATAAAGAATCTTTACAAACTTATTTAGTAGATAGTCAAGATAAAAAAGGTTTTATATCATTAGATATTCCAGCAAGTGTTGTACAATTAACTTCAGATAGTACTAGTGAAGAAGACAAAAAAGCTTACGAAAGTATTAGAAAAATAAACGTTACTGGATTACCGTATACTAATACTGACGATGCTACTTATGAGGCTGAGAAAAAAAAGATAAAAGATATTTTAAGTAAATCATCTTATAAAAAGTTAATGAATTTTAAAAAAGATGGAATGAATGCAGCTATTTATTACTCAGGAGAGACTGATGCAATAGATGAGATAGTTGCTTTAGGTTACGGTAAAAAATTAGGTGTTGGTATTGCTCGTATATTAGGAAAAGACATGAATCCTGCTAAAATTATGGACATGATGCAAAAAGCAAAAATTAATACTGATAATGTTAACCTAGATCAGTTTAAAATGATTTTTAAAGATAAATAAAAAATAAAACAAACTTTTTTTAACCATTATACTTCATTGTATAATGGTTTTTTCTTTTTAACGGCTCATTAACAAGCCTAACGTCATATTTTCTTATTTTTGAAATTCCACAACTTTTTAATTACGGTATAATATTACTAAAACGAAAAAGTTTAATTAGTTAAGAAAAAATTTATGAAGTTTCAAAAACCGTTTATTCTCGTATTTTTATTTTTTTTTAAGATAACGCTAGTACAGTCTCAGGGAGTGTATAGAGCCGAGCGTGAAAAAATACATGATATAATTCACACTAAATTAAAAGTTGATTTTAATTTTAAAGAGAAAACATTAAATGGTGAAGAATGGGTTACTTTAAAACCTCATTTTTATGATACTGATAGATTAATTTTAGATGCCAAAGCAATGATTATTCATTCTGTAATGTTGAATGATAAAAAATTAAGTTATAATTATGATAATTATAAGTTAATTATTGATTTGCAACGCATGTATAAACGTGATGAAAAATTTACTGTTTATATAAAATATACAGCACAACCAGAAAAAGTTAAACAAAAAGGAAGCGCTGCGATTACATCAGCAAAAGGGTTGTATTTTATAAATCCAACTGGTTTGGATAAAAATAAGCCTACACAGATTTGGACACAAGGAGAAACTGAAGCAAGTAGTTGTTGGTTTCCAACCATTGATGCTCCGAATCAAAAAACTTCACAAGAAATTTATATAACTGTTCCTGAAAAGTTTGTTACACTGTCCAATGGTAAATTAGAAAAACAGACAAAAAATAGTAATGGTACTAGAACAGATTATTGGAATTTTACACAAAAACATGCTCCTTATTTATTTTTTATGGGGGTAGGGGAATATGAGGTTGTTAAGGATTCATATAAAAACATTCCAGTTAATTATTATGTAGAAAAAAAATACGCCCCATTTGCAAAACAGATTTTTGGAAATACACCAGAAATGCTGGCTTTTTTCTCAAAAGTTACAGGAATTGAATATCCTTGGAATAAATATGCTCAAATTATAGGAAGAGACTACGTAAGTGGAGCTATGGAAAATACAACAGCTGTAATTCATGGTGAGCAAGCATATCAAATGCCAGGGCAATTAATTGATGAGAATACACATGAAAATACGATTGCTCATGAAGCTTTTCATCATTGGTTTGGAAATTTAGTAACTGCAGAAAGTTGGAGTAATTTAACTGTAAATGAAAGTTTTGCAAACTATAGCGAATATTTATGGCTGGCTCATAAATATGGTAAGAATGAAGCAGAAGCTCATTTATTAGAGGATAGAGAGGCGTATAAAAATGGACAAAATTTTGATAAACATTTAGTGCGTTTTAACTATGATAGTAGAGAAGATATGTTTGATGCTGTTAGTTATAATAAAGGAGGGTCAATTTTACATATGTTAAAAAATTATTTAGGAAGCGATGCTTTTTTTGAAGGGTTGAATAAATATTTATCACAAAATAAATACAGAACTGCAGAAGTACATCAATTACGTTTAGCTTTTGAAGAAGTTAGCGGAAAAGATTTGAATTGGTTTTTTAATCAATGGTATTTTAATAGTGGACATCCAAAATTAAACATATCTTATGATTATAATAAATTACGTAAAACAGTAACTATTAATATTATCCAAGATCAAGCCAATGAGTTTAAATTCCCTTTAGCAATTGATATTTTTGAAGGAAGTAAAAAAACGCGTCATCAGGTTTTTGTTTCTGGTAAAGATGCCTCTTTTACCTTTCCATTTATAAAGCATCCTAACCTGATACAGATTAATTCTGATGGTGTTTTACTATGCGATATCATAGAGAATAAAATTTTAAGCGATTATATTCATCAGTTAAAATATGCTGAAAATTATGCTCATAAAAAGGAAGCTTTATTAGAGGTGTCTAAAAGGCAAGATGATAAAAAAGCATTCAGAGCAATAGCAAATGCAATGAACGATGATTTTTATAAGATTAGGATTCTAGCTTTAGAGAATATTAATTTAATTAATAAATATTCAAAGAAAGCAGTAATAAACAAGATTAAACAAATAGCAATGCAAGACACTAAAACATTAGTGCAAGCGGCTGCTATAGAAACGTTAGGTAAATTAACTGATCTAGAATTAAAGCCCGCCTTTGAAAAAGGATTACAGAGTAAATCATATGCAGTTTTAGGAAAGTCGTTAGTGGCAATGTATTATGTTGATAAGCAACTAGCAATACAAAAATCAAAAACATTACCATTAGAAGTCAAAAAGATAATAGCAACTCCTTTAACACGTATATATTTAGAAGAAAATGATGAAGATGAATTAAATTTTATTGCAAGTAATGTAATGTCGGGCATGTTTTTGAGTCAAAATAAAAAGATTCAATCATTATATAAAAAAGCATATGATAAAATAGCTAAGAGTAATAACTTTAATGCAATACAAAATTTATCAAATGATATTGTAGCAAAAGGAATACAGTATAAACAATATAGTTTTGATAAGGTAGGAGTTAATTTATTACGTCAAATGGTTCAGATGCAGAAAAAAGAAAATCATACTAATAAGCATCAAAATATAGAGGTTATTAAAACAGCAATGGCTAAATTATTAGAGTAATTAAAGTTGTGATTTTATAAAAATGAGTATTTGAATCTGAAAAAATTAATAAAATAAAAGTTAATAAATGAAAGGTTTAAATTTAGTTGTAGCATTTTTAGTATTGGCAGTTTTCTTTAGTTTTAAAGAAAAAGAAAAAGCTCCTAAAAAGGTAATTAAAGAAACTCAAAAATTAGAAGTAGCATATTTTGCTAGTGGTTGTTTTTGGTGTGTTGAGGCAGTATTTGAAAGTGTAAAGGGAGTAGAAGAAGCAGTTTCTGGTTATTCAGGAGGTTTTACTAAAAATCCAACATATCAAAAGATAGGAACAGGTAGAACTGGACATGCAGAAGCGGTGGCTGTTTATTACAATCCTAAAAAAGTAAGTTTTAAAACTTTAGTAACTGTTTTTTATGGTTCTCATAATCCAACAACCGTTAATGGACAACATCCTGATTATGGATCACAGTATAGGTCTATTGCTTTTTATAAAAATCAAGATGAAAAGAAAATAATAGAAAACGCAATTAAAAAATTAAACAAAGAGGTTTATAATGGTAAAATAGCTACCGAAGTAACAAAATTTAAGAAGTTTTATAAGGCTGAAGAATACCATCAAAATTATGAACGATTACATCCTGAAAATTCTTATGTAAAGAACGTTTCTATACCAAGGTTAAATCGATTTAAAAGAAAATTTCCTCATTTATTAAAATAATACCTAAAAGTAAATCATAAAAAACAGCCATTACAAATATATTTGTAATGGCTGTTTTTTAATAATGAATAAAATAGTATTATTTTTTTCTATACCAATAAGCGGTTCTTCCAAGTAAAGAAAAGCCAATGTACCCTCTAATTTTAAGCTTGTTTTTATCTTCTAGTTTAATGTAACATTTGTATTCTTTTCCATTTTTTGGGTCTAGAATTTTCCCACCATTCCATTCTTTTCCATCCTTTTTTAAACCAGATAAAATATTCATGCCTAAAATAGCTTTGTTTTTTTGTTTACCAGTACATTTATCACAAACTGCAGTTTGCCTGTTTTGATCAGTAATTTCAATGATTTTAGCATATGCTTTTCCATCTTTTTGATAAACCTCAATAACACTATCTACCTTGTTTGTTTCTTCATCTCTATTTTCCCATTTACCAAAAATAGATTGAGCATTAATGTTTGTGAATATTAAGGTTAAAATAAAAGTAAGAAGTAATTTTTTCATTTTTATATGTTTATTATAAGTGTTATGCAAATACTATACCTTAAAAGGGCTGTAGTTTTTTATGTTTTATTTAATTTTTCATTAGTAATAGTAATGAGCAGGTAAAAGCTATGAATTCAAAAAAAATTCTACTCCAATGCCAATTCCCCCATTTTATTAACTCTTTTTGAAGTTTTTTATTATCTATACTTTTTTCTGAAAAACTCTTATTAGTTTTTCGAAAATACAAAAAATAGGTTAGAAAAAAAGCTATTGTAGAAAAGCCCATTACTCCTAATAAAAGATTGTTTTTATTTGTTTGACAAAAAATATGAACAATAATAGTAATTAAAGGAACAAATACTGCTGCGATAGTTAATGGAGCAAAAAAATGATGAATTTTTTTACCATAGACTTTATGTAATTCAAAGAAGTCATTTTCTTTCAAATTTTTCCAGTAGGGAACTAAAAGAAAGGCTTCTGCAATTTGAGCTCCTAGAAAGATGCCTAATATTCCACTAGATAATAATAGAAGTACTACCATCATTTAAGATTTTTGGTTTTTAAATTTCTATAAAAAATATGTGTTTTAAAATTAATGAGTTTTGTTTGAGTTACACTTAAATAATATTTATTAAGATTAGTAGGTGATAAATACTTCATATAAGTAATTGTTTTTAAATTTATGATAGAACAAAATTCGACCACCTTTTTATCTATTTCAATTACATATGTACATAAATCACAATTGAAGGATTTTTTTTCTAATCCTACTTAATTGAGTTGCAGATATTCCTAAATATGAAGCAATATAATATTGAGGAATTAAAGCTTCAAGAGAAGGGAATTTTTTTCTTAGAATTAAGTATCGCTTATCAGCGTCAAGCAGAGCCATTTCTATTTCTTTTTTTTCTTTTTCTAAAAAATAAAGTTCCGCTATTTTTCTACCCAACCGTTCTATTTCATGGAAGTCGTTGTATAACCCTTCAATTCTTTCATAATCTGCTACGAGAATCTTGCAATCAGTTAATGCTTGTTGGGCAATAGTATTTGGTTGCTTGAGAAGTAATGATGTGTAAGCACCAATTATAGAAGGCCCAATAAAAAATTGTTTATTATATTCTTTTCCTTTTTCATTAAAAAAAAATGCTCGTACAATCCCTTCTTGTAAGAAGCCAATTTTACGAGCATACTCTCCCTCACGAACAAAAAAATCCTTTTTTTGTAATTGAAGTGGAGTAAAACATTTCTCTAGTTCTCGAAATACATTTTCATTTAGGTAACTAATATTGTTTATATACTCTTTAAGTTTATTCATTTTAAGTGATTACTTTAAAAAGTACCCTTAATCATACTGGGCATCAAAATTGTCGTCCCATTTTTTTTGTACTCTCATTACCTGTTCAATAATGTCTCTAGCACAACCTTCACCACCTTTTTTATCTGAAATATATTTAGCTACTTGCTGAATTTCTCTAGCACCATCACTAGGGCTACATGGCATTCCTACAAGTTTCATAACAGGATAATCAGGAATGTCATCACCCATGTATAGCACATTTTCAGATTTCAAATGGTATTTATTAACCAATTCGTTGTACTGTTCAGTTTTATTATGAGCACCTAAGTAAATATCAGTAATACCAAGATTTGATAACCTGGTTCTAACACCTTCATTTTTTCCTCCAGAAATAATACAAACTCTAAAACCAGCCTTTACTGCTGCTTTTAAAGCATAGCCATCTTTTATATTCATATTTCTAATTAATTGCCCATCAGGCATAACGGTAACAATTCCATTAGTTAACACTCCGTCAACATCAAAAATTAATGTATCAATTTGAGGTAGTATTTCTTTATAACTTTTTTCCATTTATAATTGACTCTGTTAATATTGTATAAATTTCTTGTTGTTTATTAGTAAGCAAATCTAAGTGATTTTTTATTGTTTTGGTATCATTTCTTTTAGCTGGCCCTGTTTGGGCATCTTCAGGAGAAAGCGATTGAATTTTTAAAGCTGTTTCTTTAATTAATGGATATAAAACTTCAAAAGGAACATCATATTTACTACAAATGTCATTACCTATTGTATATAAGTGGTTAACAAAATTATTTACAAATACAGCTGCTACATGTAAATGCTTTCTTTGTTCAGAATTTATGAAATATATTTTTTTACCTATAGATAAAGCTAGTGTTTCTAAAGTTTTTAAATCGTCTTTATTTTCAGCTTCTAGGCAAAAAGGAATAGTATCAAAATCTACTTTTTTATCTTTTGAAAAACTTTGCAATAAATAAAAAATACCTTTTCTTCCACTGTTATTCAATGAGTTTATAGAAACACTTCCTGATGTATGTACAACTAAACCTTTTGTTTTTATTTTTGAAGAAATTGTACCAATGGCATTATCAGAAACTGCAATAATGTATATATCAGCTTCTTTTAATAACTCTATATTATTTGTTATAGAAACATGGTTTTTTAAGTGAGTTATTTTTGTTATATCTCTAGCATATACTTGAATTAATTGAGTATCAGTTTTTGGTAGTAAAATATCTATTAAATGGCTAGCAACATTTCCAGCTCCAAGAATAACAACTTTAATCATAAAAGCGAAGATATTGATTTTATCTAAAGACCTTTGTTATTTTTTTTGCATATTTGCCATATGATTGTTTAAGTTTTACTTCGTACATACCTATTTAAAATAGAACCTTGTAAATACAAGGTTTATAATATTACGTTTAATACTATATTAAAATGACTGAAAACAATCAAACTTCAAAACAGAATATATTTTCACTTTTTAAAGATGCTGTACTAGGAAGACAGCAAGATTTTACACAAGGAAGCATTAAAAAAGCAGTTTTTATGTTAGCTATCCCTATGATACTTGAAATGCTAATGGAATCTATTTTTGCTTTAGTAGATATTATTTATGTATCAAGAGTAAGTGTAAACGCAGTAGCTACCGTTGGTCTTACAGAATCGGTATTAACACTAGTTTATGCAGTAGCAATAGGTTTAAGTATGGCAGCAACTGCTTTAATAGCAAGAAGAACTGGAGAAAAAGATAGTGTAGGGGCAAATCAAACTGCTGTTCAAGTTATTTTTTTAGGTATAGGAATATCTATATTAATTAGTATTTTAGGAATTGTATACCCAAAAGAAATTTTAGCTTTAATGGGAGGTGAACCAAATTTAATAGAAGAAGGTTTTGGTTATACTAGAGTATTATTAGGTGGGAATATTACAGTGATGTTACTTTTTTTAATTAATGCCATATTTAGAGGAGCTGGGAATGCTTCTATTGCTATGTGGACGTTGATTTTATCTAATGGGTTAAATATAATTTTAGATCCTATTTTTATTTTTGGATTAGGGCCTATACCTGCTTATGGAGTTGAAGGAGCTGCAATTGCTACTACAATTGGAAGGGGAGTAGCAGTAATAACTCAACTGTTAATTTTATTTTATGGAAAGGGAAAAATAAAATTAGTTATAAAAGATTTAGTATTAAATATAGCTTTAATTTTTAATATTATAAAAGTTTCACTTGGAGGTATTGGTCAATTTATTATAGGAACTTCAAGTTGGGTGTTTTTGATGAGAATAATGTCGGAATTTGGAAGTGAAGTGTTAGCAGGATATACCATTGCTATTAGGATCATGATGTTTACATTAATGCCAGCTTGGGGAATGAGTAATGCAGCTGCAACCTTAGTAGGGCAAAATTTAGGTGCAAATAAACCTGATAGAGCTGAAAAGTCAGTTTGGATTACGAGTAAATATTGTGCTTATTTTATGGGAATTGTATCTGTAGTGTATATACTTTTTGCATCTACTTTTTTAGAATGGTTTTCTAATAATCCTGAAGTAGTTAGTAATGGGGCTTTATGTTTACAAGTAATAGCAGCTGGTTATATTGCTTATGCTTATGGTATGGTAGTAATTCAATCTTTTAATGGTTCAGGAGATACAAAAACACCAACATTAATAAATTTTGTTTGTTTCTGGTTGTTTCAACTTCCATTTGCTTATTTAATGGCAATTACATTTGATTTTGGTCCTCAAGGGGTATTTTGGGCAATTACATTGGCTGAGATTTTAATAGCAATTATAGGTATATTACTTTTCAAAAAAGGAAAATGGAAAACAGTGAAGGTATAAGGTAGTTTTTGTAACTTTAGCTACTAAAGTTTTTCAAATGAATAAAAATACTAATTTAGGAATAAATACAATTTGTACACATGTAGGTGAATTAAAGGATGAACAGTTTAAAGGAGCTATTTCACCCTTATATATGTCTACCTCATATCAGTTTGATAGTGTTGATGTAAAGAGGTATCCAAGATATTTTAACACTCCAAATCAAGAAGCCTTATGTAAAAAAATAGCTGCCTTAGAAAAAACTGATGACGCCTTAATTTTTGGATCAGGTATGGCTGCAGTTAGCACTAGTTTATTAGCTTTTTTAAAACAAGGAGATCATGTAGTTTTACAAGAAACATTGTATGGGGGTACTTATAATTTTGTGGTAGAAGAGTTTGATAAGTTTGGAATAGAGTATTCATTTACTAAAAGTTTAGCGATTAAAGATTTTGAAAGAGAAATAAAAAGTAATACTCGTGTAATTTTTATAGAAACCCCTTCTAATCCGCTATTAAAAATTGTAGATATGAATGAAGTTTCTCTTTTAGCAAAGAAACATGGAATTATTACGATGATTGATAATACGTTTGCATCTCCTGTAAATCAAACTCCAATAGATTTTGGGATTGATATTATGATACATTCTGCAACAAAGTATATGGGAGGGCACTCTGATATTTTAGCAGGGGCAGTGGCAGCTTCAGAAGAACATGTGAAAAGAATATGGAATATAGCAAAAAACTTAGGAGGTAGTTTAAGTGATTTTACAGTTTGGATGTTAGAGCGTAGTTTAAAAACTTTAAACTTACGTGTAAAAAGACAAAGTAAGAATGCACTTAAAATGGCAAAGTATTTAGAGAAAAATAAATATATAGATACTGTATATTATCCTGGATTAAAATCACATGAAAACTATAAATTGGCAAAGGCTCAAATGAAATATTTTGGAGGTATGCTGTCTTTTGAATTAATAAAAGAAATAGACACGATGAAATTTCAACGTAATTTACAGTTAATAAAACCGTCTATGAGTTTAGCAGGAGTAGAAAGTACTGTATTAAGCCCAGCACAAACATCTCATGCTTTGCTTTCAAAAGAAGAGAGAGACAGTCAAGGAATAAAAGATGGATTAATTCGTTTTTCTGTGGGAATAGAAGAAACAGAAGATTTAATAGAAGATATAGAACAAGCTTTATATAATACAATAAAATGAAATTAGACATATTAGCATTTGGAGCACACCCAGATGATGTAGAATTAGGTTGCAGTGCAACTATAGCCAAAGAAATTTCTTTAGGTAAAAAAGTAGGAATAGTTGATTTAACTCGTGGAGAATTGGGAACTAGAGGTTCTGCAGAAATAAGAGATCAAGAAGCTGCAAATGCTGCAAAAATTTTAGGAGTATCTGTTAGAGAGAATTTAAAGTTTGCTGATGGTTTTTTTACGAATGATAAAGAACATCAGTTAGAAGTGATTAAAATGATTAGGAAATATCAACCGGAGATTGTTTTATGCAATGCTGTTGATGATAGGCATATTGATCACCCAAAAGGAAGCAAGTTAGTATCTGATGCTTGTTTTTTAAGTGGACTATTAAAAATAGAAACAACTATTGAAGGAGTAAACCAAGAAAAATGGAGACCAAAACAAGTGTATCATTATATACAATGGAAAAATATAGAACCAGATTTTGTAATTGATGTATCTGGTTATATGGATAAGAAAATTGATGCTGTATTGGCATACTCTTCTCAGTTTTATGATCCTAAAAGTGCAGAGCCTGAAACACCAATAACAAGTGAAAATTTCACAGATAGTATTAATTACAGGGCAAGAGACCTAGGAAGGTTAATTGGAGTTGATTTTGCAGAAGGCTTTACATCAGAACGTTACGTTGCTGCTGAAAATTTAAGTAAATTTATTTAAAAAAAAGTTTTGTAGATATCAGAAACAGTCTTATATTTGCACTCGCAATTCAAATGGTGGTTGTAGCTCAGTTGGTTAGAGCATCGGTTTGTGGTACCGAGGGTCGCGGGTTCGAATCCCGTCTTCCACCCAGAAATAGAGTCCCTGTATTTACAGGGACTTTTTTGTTTTTTACAATCCTGCAAGATTTACATTTTAAACAAACGTGCCAGCAAACGTGCCAGCAAACGTACCAAAAAATGTAAGTAAAAAATGAAGAAAATTATTTCACTTTCAAGTGGCTGCTCGGTCACTTATCCAATCATAACTCCTAAAAATTGGAAAACTGGTGTTAAAGAATAAGAATACAAAGCATTATCCATTATTTTAGAGATAGATCGTTTGTTTGATAGAATCAATGAAACTTGGAAGATTATTGATTATTACTTAGAACATAAGGTAATACCAAAAATCAAAGAAACTGATTACAGTAAACTATCACCTATTGAACTATTAAACAAACAAAAAAATGATTAAGGTCTTCTATAACAAGACAAAATCAACGAAAAGAAAAACTTCAAAATGATTTTCCTAAAGTTATTCAAAATAGCAACATTCTTAATCTAGAACGAAATATTACAAAATGTGAGCAAAAGTTGATGCAATTGAATACTAATATTTTTCAAGCATCATTATTAATTGATTAATTTTATTTTAATATAATTGTTTAGAGCTTTATTTTTTTTAACATTTTATTAATTTTAAATTTGTATTAATGGAAAAAGAAATAATTGAAGCAAAGGAATTTGTTAAAATACTAAAAGGTGATTACCTTAATTCGGAACACGTTTACTCAAAGTTTTATAATTCTGTTTATTATGATGAAACTAATGATGACATTAGTTTTATTGAATTGAGTGATTTAAAAATAAAGGGAGTTATTGATATTGAAAATATTATTTTTAATTATCACATAACGTTTTACGATTTAGAGATTGATAAATTAATAGTTAATGGAGTTGAGTTTTATAATAACTTTATAATCAACGATAGTACTTTTAACAAAATAATAATAAGTAGGTCTTCTTTTAAATCATTGGTTTTTAATGAATGTGATATTGATACCTTGAGTTTCATTGATAATAGAAAAAGCGAGTTAATTGAATTCATGAGTTCAAAGTTAAATTTAGCTTCTTTTTATGGAGGCTATTTTAATAAAATATCAATTTTTGATTCTATAATTAAAAATAAATTAATTTTAGATAATTCAAAAAGAGAGCTCTTTTCATTTATAGGTATTTTAGACATATACAAAAGTCAAACAACACATATACTAATCCAAGATATATATTTAAATTCTTTAACTACAAATCAATTAACAATAGATGACTCGATGTTAATTAACTCTGTGTATCTTTTTTCTTTAGAATTTGATAATTTAAAAAACAATGGAAATATTCATATATCAGGGATTACCTTTTTAAAACACTCGAAATTTGTAGAAAATATAAGTATTAAAGAGTATTTTAAAAGAAAACAATTTTCTGAAGAGGATATAAAGTCAATTTTAAAATATCATAAAAAAAGGTATAGAGAGTCTTTATCACTTGAAGATTTTATGTATTTATTACCTAGAATTGAAAATAAATTATTGAAACTTAGTCGTTATATT
Source organism: Tenacibaculum halocynthiae (assembly GCF_964512825.1). Lineage (NCBI taxonomy): Bacteria > Pseudomonadati > Bacteroidota > Flavobacteriia > Flavobacteriales > Flavobacteriaceae > Tenacibaculum > Tenacibaculum halocynthiae. Next base: position 76,814 of record NZ_CAZELG010000044.1, read on the forward strand.
GATTTTGAAGATTTTTTTATTGAAAAATTAAGTGAATTATCTTTTTTGTCAATTATTGATTGTGATTTTGGAAATACAAGATTTTCAAATTTAAATTTAGAAGAAATTAATAGAATTTCAATTTCTTCTAAATTATCCTCAATATCTACTTATAACACTATATTTCCACCTAATAAATTTGATGGTAAGAATATTGAACTATATGAAGTTTTCAATGACTTATATTCAGTAGCAAAAAATAAAAATAATAAAAGAGAAGAGGTATTATATTATAGAAAAGCACAGGATAGTTTACTTAAATCATTTAATCCAAAAACTGAACTCGTTAAAAATTTTAATGATATAACAAGCCTTGCTATATCAAATTTATATAGTGCTTATGGGACCTCTTGGTTAAGGTCATTTTTTATAGTTACACCTATAATTGCTTTTATATTTTTTTTGGTTATGTTATTAACGTCGAACTATGATTTAGCTTTTTCAACAGATGGATTTAGTGATAACATAGCTAATTTTTTTAAATTTTTAAATCCAACACACAGATTGAATTTTATGGATACAGAGTTTTATAATTATTCTAATAATACTTGGTTTATAATATTTGATTTACTTGGACGAATATTTGTTGGTATTGGTATATTTGAAACAATTAAGTCATTTAGAAAATATTCTAGAAAGTAAACTAGTCCTAATTTATCTAGTTTGACAACTATCATTTTTATACTATTAAAAATGATATGTCAAATAAATTACCTAGAATAAATGTTGAGATACTTTTTTTTGATAAAGTATGGGCTTATTATAAAAGCGCTGGTAAAATATAACTAACTCCTAAATAAGAGGAGAAAAAAGAACGTTAGTTACTATTATTTACACTTCGCACTAAATTCCATTCACGTTTACAGGCAATAAAAGCTTATATCGAGATACTAAAAGATGGTGTGTTAAATGGAAATGTTTGGAGATATTGGTATAGTAGCCAATGGTTAAGTGGTGTTGAGTATGAGCAAAGGTTCTAATCAATTAGTTACAAAATTTACATAAATCGTTGCACATACAGGTCATAAAGATCAAGGGATAGTATCATTGGGAGCTAATAATGATTTTTAGCAAAAAAGAAAAGAAGTAACCATAAAGAATACTTCTTTTCTAATAACTAACCAAACGAATTTCAAAAATGAAATTCAAAACTACACTATAAAAATAGTATAAGATTAGTGTTGTTAATTAGTGTTTTAGATGAAGCGAAAATAAGTTACGGTAAGTGGTAAGGTTTTGTCTATGTGTTTATAAAATAGATAGTTATTTTTTGTGCAATTTACCTTAGTAAATGAGTAATAGATGAGAAATTGTATTGTACGAGTAAACTGTGTTATTAGAAATATATGAAGAAATGAATAAAAATATATATTGAATAAAAACAAGTAGAACGAAAAAGAAAAGAAGTAGTCCCCCCGGATAACTTCTTTTTCTTGTCCGTTCTATGTTAAAAATATATAGCTAAAAATATTCTTTTAGCCGAATCAAAATAACGGACAATATATTAAAATATGAATACTTAAAATCCCTGAATTCTAACTAATGGAAAACCATTAGTAAATTACGCAAAAAGTTAATAGATAAAAGAAAAGAAGTAGTCCCCCACGGAATACTTCTTTTACTTAACCAAACTATTACTAAAAATGAAAAATTAAATTTTTAAACTATACAGTAAATATACTTTATGATAAAAATAAATTAATTGAATATTTGATGAAGTAAGTATAAGTATCGATAAAAGGAATGTTTTTAAAGTTAAAATGAAAAAAGGACTAATTAAGTGCTTTTACAAAGTTCTAGTTAATTGTTAAACATTTTATAAAGGGAGAGGATTTTTTATCTACCATTTTTTTGAGATATGACTACGGAAATTAACATATGGTAAAACAATTTTTTAATAGTAATTAACTAGGTTTATGATGTAGTTTACATTGTTTATAGTGAAATATTTTTTATAGTTTGTTATTGTAGTGATGTATTGGTAAACAATGTTTCTAATAATATTGAATGAGCTATAATATTATAAAAAAGAAAGCTAGTTTAAAATAAACTAGCTTACCGTTCTTTATTAAGGATCCCCTTATAAATCCTGAATAATATGAAGTAAAATTAAGTAAAAAGCTAATAATAAAGAATAAGGGATTGCCCTTGAAATTTTACTAGGGTAAACCATTAAGTTGTCAGGGAAAACCATTAGTGGAGTATTTAATGGTAAAATAAAATTGAAACAAAAGAAGATAAAAAAAGCGAACACTAAGTTCGCTTTAATAAAATATGGTTATTCACATTGACGTAAATTACATCCTAAAGCTCCTTTTCTAGCACAAGGAGGGCAGTATATAACTCCACCGTTAATTGTTTTTTGTTCTGCCTTATTTAAAGCTGTTCCTAAAGTTGAAATGTTTTTTAGCATTATAAAATAATTTAAATTAATTTTTTAAAGTTAATTTCTTTAAAATCAAATGTGAATATTTAAACTATAAACATAGTAAGGATAAACCTTACTTTTCGGGCTAAATACTATCAAGAGAGCAATTAATCATTATGGGGAATTTATTTAAAAAAAGTATTAATAAAAAATACCCACCATTATAGTGGGCATTATAAGGGGATGTTAAAATAAAAATAGATATTATTTATCATCCCATTACAAAAATGTAATACCTAAATATACAAAATTAAATTTAAATAAGAGAAAAAGTAGTATAAAAAAATGCTGGCCTATTCAAAATGTTAGACCAGCATAAGTTAAAACCGTCCCCACGGATCTAAAAAAACTTTTTTATAATATACAAAATTAAATTTAAATAATTGAGTTAGATAATCAATTTATCTAGTGGTTTTAAATAATAACTAGGAGTTTTAGAAACATCCTAAACCTTATTAGATATTAGCTTTTTTTCTTTTATATAACCCCAAATTAAACTAGCACCACAAATAAAACCAATAATACTAGTACTTGTTTCGTTGCCTGAAATAACATGATAACCGCAAAAGATTAAACCTAAAATACCGATAAATAGTAAAAAATAATTAGCTTTCATATAACTTATGTTTTAATAATAAGTAGCTAGAAATAATTTTTTGTTACAAAAAAAATAATATGAGTAAAATTTATAGTGAATATTTTGTTGTAAAATAATATTTAAATAAAAAAATAAGCTTCCGAAGAAGCTTATTTGTGTTAATCTCATAAAACTTCTTTACCCCTAAATTTATTTTATGAAGTTGTATAACAGTTTAAAATAAGTTAACCCTAAAAAAAATCTAAAAAAATAAGTAATCACTTTCAGAATGCTTTGTTTTAGATCTAATCAATTTATTTCAAAAATAACTTAAGATTGAAGTAAGTATACAGTTTAGTTTTTATTTAGTAGTAAAGTATATAAATTTAAAAAAGCTCCCGAGGGAGCTTTGCTTTATTAACTACATAAAATTAGATTTATATTCTTAAAACCTTTTATGAATAAGTAGAACAATTAAAGTTTAATATACCCTAATAATAACTGTACGAGTATTTGAAATGTACAGTTATAAAAAAGTGAACCGAAAGTTTACTTACATTTTATAAACAAACAGAGTCCATAGGTAAAGCACATAATATTCCCCATTCTCCACCACATCTTAAACATTCCTCTTTTGTAGTTGGCCAAAAACCACCGTTAATTGTTTTTTGATCTGATTTTTTTAAGATAGAACCTAATTTTGATACATTTTTAAACATAATTAAATAATTTAAAGTTAATTTCTTAAAAATAGTTTCTTAAAATTAAAAGAATAAAAATGAACCTTACAATAAGTAATGCTAAACCTTACTTTTTTCTCTACAAGAAAATTTATTTATTAATAAAGTAAATAGTAACTTTAGATAAATTTTAAGAAACTTAAATTAAGTTATAAAGCGTATATGACACAAGAATTATATCAAAATGCAATCAAATTTGCTGGAGAAAAACACTGTAATCAAAAAGTACCTGGAACTAATTCTAATTATCTTTTACATCTTTCAAATGTAGCGATGGAAATATTAGTTGCTTATAATTTTAAAAGTAATTTTGATATTAATTATGCAATTCAAGTAGCTTTGCTTCATGATACGATTGAGGATACAGATACTAAATTTGAAGAATTAAAGGATAAATTTGGAGAGTCAATAGCAAATGCTGTTCAAGCATTGAGTAAAAATGAAGATATAGCTTTAAAAGAAGATAGAATGCTTGATAGTTTAAAGCGTATAAATAAGCAGGAAAAAGAAGTTGGAATGGTTAAGATTGCTGATAGAATAACAAATTTACAAAAACCACCAATACACTGGAGTAAAGAAAAAATAATTAAATATTGTGAAGAAGCCAAATTGATATCAATTACACTTAATAATAAAAATGATTATTTAAATAAAAGGTTAGAAAGTAAGGTAAAGGAATATGAAAGTTTATTTAATAGTTTTTAATGTTTAAAAAATATATACTTTCTTGTAAGTATGTAAACCAATGTTGTATTAGTAAATAATTAAAAATAACACCTATAATGAAAACTTCTTTTTTAGCTAAATGTTTTCCTGTACTTGAAAAAGAACTTTTGAATGAAGTTGAAGAACATTCAATTTTAAAAAGTTTTAAAGCAGGTGATTTTGTTATTAAGCAAGGAAGGTTAATACGTTTTTTGCCTATAGTTTTAAGTGGTAATATTAAAGTGTTTAGTAATGAAGATTCTATACAGTTTCTTTTATATTATATTTCATCAGGAGAAACTTGTATTTATAGTTTTGCTCATATATCAAGTAAAGAACTAGCAGGGTTTTCAGCTATTGCAGAACTAGATAGTGAATTATTATTACTTCCAATTGATAAGGTTAATAAGTGGTTAAAAAAATATCCATCCTTTGGTAATCTAGTACTGTCTGATTATAAGAGACATTATAAAGATTTATTAAATACAACAAAACAAGTACTATGTTATAATTTAGAGGAAAGGTTATTAAATTATTTAAAAAATAAAGTACAAATTAAAGCATCGAATGTTTTAAGTGTTTCCCATCAAGAAGTTGCTGATGATTTAGGTACTTCAAGAGAGGTAATTACAAGGTTATTGAAAAAATTAAGTATTGCTAATAAAGTACTTCAAGAGGGAAGAAAAATAAAAGTTTTGTAAAGTGACAGAAGTCACTGTTTTTGGATATTATGAATTATAGCTTTGTTTTATATTTAAAAATAAAATAATGTTAGATAAAACACAATTAATACCAGAAAACACGTTAATCACCAATTCACCTGAAGAAGGAAGAGCTTTAGCTGTAAAAATAGCAAGGTTAACTATTAAAATAACTCAACCTAATGCTGAGATAAGAGATCAATTACGTCCAGTATATGCAAATGATGCAGCAATGTTAATAGCTATCGGTCAAACTGTAGCGTTAGAATTTTCTACTATATCTAAAGCAAATAATTATTGGAGATAATAAAAAATATTAGATTGATATTATATAATAAAAAGCAGCACTTATTGAGTGCTGTTTTTTGTAAAAATAAGTTTAATATAAAAGAAGAAGTACCCCTTCAAAAATACTTCTTCTTTCCAACTAATTTAAACTAACTAAAAATGAAATTACTTAAAACTTCATCATAAAGATACTTTAAAACAAAAGTTTAAATTAAAAAAAATAGTTGAATAGAACTTAACTGTAGATGAATGGTATTTAATAAAAAAGCTGGCCTATTAAATAATATAATAGACCAACAAACCTTAAGCCCGTCCCCACGGGTCTTAAAAACTATCGTTAAAGATAAAAACGTGTTTATCTTCTTTTTATTTGTAAGACTCTAAAAAAATAAAAAAGTCACATAAAGAACTCTATAGTAAGCTAAATAAATCAGAGTAAATTAAGAGTAGAGTTATTGTTATTAAAAGGTAGGATAACATGTTACTTTAAAAAAGAAAGGAGCTTATAAAGCTCCCTTCTAAACAATAATTAAAACCCTTCTAAAAATTTAACGATTATTGTTTTTAAAGAGTGCAAATATTGTATAAATCAAGAAATTTTAAAATAGGTAAAAACCCTGAATTTTTACTAAGGGTAAACCATTAGAAAATTCAGTGTTTTAGAGAGGTTTAGAAGGTTTTTTGATATTGTAAATAATAACTTAAAAATGTAAATATTAATAAAAATATTATTTTTTTATTATAAAGCTAATGAGTAAGATAAAAAACATAGAAATCACTAATTATTTAATAGAAATAATTGTAATTTAGTAGTGTCTTGTAAAACAAAAAAACTCCTCTGAATATTTCTTTTCTGGTAACTATTTTTTTCTAAAAATTAAAAACTAACTTTTAAATTATATAACAATTATAACTTAATTCAGTATAAAGCAATTTATGTATTAGATGAAGTACGTCTATGTTTATTTAAAAAATATTTTAGTGTAAGTAAAAAAGCAGGTTTTATCCTGCTTTTTTTAATATTATTAATTACCTACAAGACCACGAACGTGTAGATGGATCATATTTTGCTTTTAATGGATAAGGACAAAGTGGTGCTTTTCCTCCGTTAATTGATGTTTGTTCTGTTTTGTTTAAAGTAGTACCTAATTTTGAAATGTTTTTTAACATAGTATTAAATTTTATATTATTTAATAAGCAAGTTAAAATTGATTTTTGAAAAATAATCTGAAATATTTCCGAGTTCTATAAAATAACTTCTAGAGGTAACAAAAAAGCAAAATAACTTTAAAATAACTAGCTAAAACTGTTTCATAACTTCACTAAAGAAGATAAGCTTATATAAATTTATATTCTTCAGGACTATTTGACATTTTGTTATAGCAATAACGATCAATAGTTATTTCGAATTTAAGTTTAGGAAATTTAACATCATATTTATTTCCGTACGATTTGATAAGCTTTACTAATGTTGGTTTTGATTTCATAATTATAGATTTTATTCTTTTAAAATACTTTATAAAATCAATAAAATAATCAAAAATTAGATAATTACATGGAGAAGTTAAGGTGAGTTGTAAGTAGCTTTAGATATATAGATTGGTTATATATTCTTTTAAGAAAAGAAAGATAGTTAAAGTAAACTACATGAGAACTTTTTAACCCCAGTAGTTTACTTTTATTTACATTATAATAAAATACAACCACCCCAAGAATAACATCTACAAGGTTCTCTTAATACATATCCATTAGGTAATGTTCTACAACAAGTTGAATTTCCACATTGAGTCCAATTACCACCATTAATAGATTTTTGTTCACTTTTGTTTAAAGTTGTTCCAAGATTTGAAATTTTTTTTAACATGATGTTTGTTTTAAGTTGTTTAAAATTAATATTTTAAGATGTTTTTTTTGAAATAGTAACCTTACTAAAAGTAAGGAATAACCTTACTTTTAGTAAGGTTACTTAGATTATGATAGCGCCCTAGTTTAAATAATAAGAAAGTTAGTGAACCTTTCGTTTTAGAAAATAAAAAAGGAATTAAAAAAAGGAGTATAAATAATCGTATTCGAGTATTTAATTTAAATTTACATTATAATTGCTTTAAAATGATATTAAACACTATGAACTTTTTTTGTAAAACATTTATGCTTATAAGTTTTACATGTTTATTTTTCGCCTGTAGTTTTGAGAAAAGAAAAAAAAACACAGAGATAACTTCAGATACTCTTAAACTTCAGAAAGTTGATGATTTTTTTTTAAATGAAAACAAATCTGTAAATGGAATAAAGTTTAAAGTAGACAATGTATTAAAGAATGACACCCTTCTTGAAACATTTCCAGCTAAAAAAGTTTTAGCAAATTTTATAAGAAAACAAATTACTTATTACCCAGAAAGTAATGATACTCTTTTAAAGTTGGTTCCAATAAGTGGTAATGGGCTTATTAACACTATAAATATATGTTATGGACAGCATAGACCGTTAGTATTATCTCCAGATGTTATATGGATGACTATAGCTCAAGGGGTTTCAACACATATAAATAAAGAATTTAAACAATTAGATGTTAAATTATTTAAGAAAAATAAACCTAAGGTTATAAAAGTTAGAAACGACTCTTTAGAGTATGGAGTAAAACATTGGAAAAGTTTAATAACTAGCTTAACAAATTCTACAAAAAAATACACAAAAGAAGATATGTTTTCTTTTTTAGCTCCCAAATTTTCTACCACAACAGAAAATATTCATATAGCTTATCAAGCTAATATTTTATATGGATATAAAAAGGCTTTTACATACGTAGGTGAAGGAGGTTGCGGCATTCCTTATATAACCCTAACGGGAACTAAATCTGATTGGATAAAAATAAAAGAAAGTTTATCAAACTTAGATGATTTAGAATTAGGTTTTTGGCGTAAAGAACTAGAACTTATTCTAGATGAGTTTATAGCAATCTATACTAATACTATAAACGAAAAATTTTGGAGAAATATTTATAAAGAATATTTAGATTATGGTGAGTTCTCTATTTCTGGATGGATCATTAAACTTTATCCTTATATAGAAGTTTTAGGAACAGGTGTTTACGATAAGGAATTAGGAATGATGAAGGTTGAACATAAGTTTTTAAAAAATGAATACGTAGTTGGTGATAAATACTTATACTCAAAATTAAATATTGATGTTTTTCCAAATTATAAAAGTGAAGCGAATATTATTTGGGAAAATCACCTAAAAAATGAAAGAACTAAACTATTTCTTTATTCTGGAATTATGGGAGCAAAGCAATATGTAGATGGTTCATTAATGCCATGGGTTACTTGGGCTATTTCTAAAGAAAATGAAAAAGAACCTGCCTTATTAAGGTCACAAAGTAATGAAGTCATTCATAGAGACCCTAAATGGATACCACATATATATGAGAATGATTCTACAGTTATTCAAAAAGCAATATATCCTATAAAAAAAGATTTTCAGTTTGAAGAGGGACTCACTCATTTTAGGAAACAAGTATCAAAAATAGTTTATCCTAATTATAGTCAGAAAGGTGACACATTAACTTTTTATATATTATCAAATGGAAAACCAATTATTATAACGGATAATAAAAAATTAGAGTTAAAAGTACAAACTTGGTTAAATGAAAAAGGTGTTAAGTGGAACCCGGCAAAGGTGAAGCTATCTGAGGCAGTTATGTTTAAAGAAGAAGTAGACTCAACTAAATTAGTTAGCGTAAATAGTAAAATTAAAATAGTAATAGAGAAAAATTGAAAATTTTCCAATAGTATATTAAAAATGAATTCAAAAACATCCATATTACTATCTATTTTTAAAGGTATAAATTTTTCTGTTGATGAAATAAGCACTGTTGAACGTAAATTTGAAAAAATCATTATAAAAAAGGGAGACAGACTTTTAAATTCTGGAAAAACAGTAGGTAATCAATATTATATTTATAGCGGTTGTTTAAGAGCTTATTTTATAGGTAAAGATGGTAAAAGAGCATACTATACAATTCGCTATTGAAGACTGGTGGATAAGTGATTATACAGCTTTTTTTACAACTTCAAAAGCAATTATGACTATTGATTGCATCCAGGATGCAGTTGTATATAAGATATCTAAAGAGTCAATGGAAAGTTTATATACAGTTATACCAAAATTAGAAACTTTTTTTAGAAGGAAAATGGAAGGAGCTTTTTCTAGTTTTCAAAAAAGAATACTTGGTGCTTTATCTCAAACGGCAAAAGAAAGATATATTACTTTTATTGAGGCATATCCTAATATAGAAATAAGTGTAAAAAATTACCACATAGCGTCTTATCTTGGGATAACAACTGAAAGTTTAAGTAGAATTAGAAAAGAAATTGCTGAAAAATAGTTTTCTTACCATACATCAATTATTTTAAGTCTTAAGTATTATAGTTTTGTTTAAGTATCAACTTGAGTATATATAAATATTCTCCTGCGATACAATGATCATTAAATAAAATAATTTACTCAGACAAAAAGTAGAAAAAATGAAAAAAGTATTATTTGTATTAACTAGTCATGATGAACTTGGGACTACTGGTGAAAAAACTGGATTTTGGATAGAAGAGTTTGCAGCTCCCTATTATTTTTTTAAAGATAATAATGTTGAGGTTATTTTGGCATCACCTAAAGGAGGGCAACCACCAATAGATCCAAAAAGTGAATTGCCAGATTTTCAAACTGCATCCACAATTAGGTTTTATAAAGATGAAGAAACAAAAGAGATTGTATCAAAAACAATAAAATTAAACACAGTTGATCAAGCAGATTATGATGCTGTATTTTATCCAGGAGGGCATGGTCCTTTATGGGATTTAGTAGAAGACAAAGATTCAATTTTACTTATTGAATCATTCATAAAAAACAATAAACCGGTAAGTGCAGTTTGTCATGCACCAGCTATTTTTAAACATACAAAAAATGAAGAGAGAACTCCGTTAGTAAAAGGGAAAAAAGTTACTGGATTTTCTAATACAGAGGAAGAAGCTGTACAGTTAACAAACGTGGTTCCGTTTTTAGTAGAAAATATGCTAAAAGAAAATGGAGCAATATTTTCTAAAGGTGATGATTGGGCACCTTATGTTTTAGAAGATGAATTATTAATTACTGGTCAAAATCCAGCATCTTCTGAATTAGTGGCTGAAATTTTATTAAAAAAACTGAAATAAAACTACATAAAACATGATAAGAGCGATTTGAATTTTTATTCAGGTCGCTTTTTTATTAGTATGCTTTTTATAAATAAAAAAGAAAAGAAGTAACCCTTCAAAATTACTCCTTCTCTCAAACTAATTTAAACTTACTAAAAATGAAATTATTTAAAACTTCTACATAAAAGTAATTTAAAGAAAGAGTTTTGTTGAATTAAATTAGTTGAATAGAATGTATCTATAGATAAACGGTATTTGAGATTTTATAGTAAACAACTAAAATAAGTTTTATAAAAAAAAGAAAGAAGTATTCTTGCGAAGACTTCTTTCCTAACTAACCAAACATTTTCCAAAAAATGAAAAATCAAATTTTAAACTACACTGTAAATATAATTTAAGAACTAAGTAAGTTGTCTGATTATTAGTTGAATAGGTGTTGTGTTTCGATAAGTAGTATTAAAACACCATTGAATTGAAAAAAATAGAAAAAAAAACTTTAAGTTAGGATATCAAAAAATAAAGGAACTCATACTATGAGTTCCTTTTTATTTAAGTGATAGTAAATTAACCCTTCAAAAATTAAAATCTATCCTTTCAATTCTAGTATGCTTAGTCGTTAGTTAATAGCAATCATTACAAATAAAAAAAATATTTTTTAAGCTATAAACTTTTTTTATTTTTCATTATTAAATATTTCTTTAACAGCTACTTGATATTTTTTTTGATTCCCTGCTTTTTTTATTTTCTTGTAAGTTTTTCTTGGGTCAGAAAAAGATTTAGAAAAGTATTCCCAAAAACCGAGCATTTTCATTTTAATAGGAGTAGGACCAGACAATGCCTCGTCGTATTGTTGATAAATTTCATTATGAAAAGCTTCAAAACGTTGCCATCTATCAGTAGGATACTCTGTAGTGTTATCTTTTATCATTTGTGGTAAAAATGGATCAGCAATTAAACCTCGTCCAATCATAAAATGAGTAATGCTAGGAAAACGTTCTGTCATTAACTTGAATCCTTCTACAGAAGTAATATCGCCATTATAGTATAATTGATGTTTTGAAGTATCAATACATTTTTGAAAAGCATCTAAATCAACTCCACCTTTATATAATTGCTTTCCTATTCGTGCATGAATGGCTACATTTTTAAGAGGATATTTATCTAAAATAGGAAATGTGTGTAGAATTTCTTCGCTATTTTCATATCCCATTCGCATTTTCATAGAAACTAAAATATCAGTTTCATTATGTGCTTTAGATAAAACTTCATCAATTCTTGCGGGGTTACAAATTAAACCAGATCCCATACCAGATTTTGTGACCATTGGATAAGGGCAACCCAAATTCCAATTTAATTCTTTGTAACCAAGACTTTGTACGTATTTAGCTACAAATAAAAATTCATCAGGATTATTTGTTATTACCTGTGGTATAACCGTTAAAGTTGTGTTATTTTCAGGTTGTAAATCACGTTGATAACTTGATTTTATTTTAAATTTCCCATTTAAACGAATATAAGGGGCATAAAAAGTATCAATACCACCAAAATATTTGTTTTGTGCATTTCTAAAACGGAAATCTGTAAAACCTTGTAAAGGTGATGAAAGTAAGGTAAAACTCATAGTAAATTCAAAGCTGCAAATATAGCAGACTTATCTGTGATATTTTAACTATAAACTTTATACTTTTGATATGTATAAATTGTAAAAGAAAAGTGGTGTTAGTTTTTTTAAAAAAACATAAAATAAAAATAATTAGTAGTGCTATTTTATTAGTTCTATATTATTTCTGTTTACCCGAAAAACTATTTGAAGATCCTACTTCAACAGTTGTTATTGCAAAAAATAAAGAATTGCTAGGTGCACTTATAGCTGATGATGGACAATGGAGGTTTCCAGAGTTAGATTCTATTCCTAAAAAATTTGAACAATGTATTTTACAATTTGAGGATGCTCATTTTTATAAACACTTTGGTTTCAATCCAGTTTCTCTTGCAAAGGCATTAAAAGAGAATATTAAAGCTAAAAGAGTTGTTAGAGGAGGAAGTACTATTACTCAACAAGTAATTCGTTTGTCGCGTAAAAATAAAAGACGATCTTATATTGAAAAATTAAAGGAATTAATTTATGCAACTCGTTTAGAGTTTAGAATTTCAAAAAAAGAAATATTAAAGTTATATGCGTCACATGCACCTTTTGGAGGAAATGTTGTAGGCTTAGAAATGGCTTCTTGGCGTTATTTTGGGCTACAACCTAACCAACTGTCTTGGGCTGAAAGTGCTACTTTAGCAGTGTTGCCTAATGCACCATCATTGATATATCCAGGTAAAAATCAATTAAAATTAAAAAAGAAACGAAACAGGCTATTAAATAAACTTTACAAAAAAAAAATAATTGATAAAACTACTTATGAATTAGCTTTAGAAGAAGAGTTACCTCAAAAACCTTTTCCTCTTCCTTCTATTGCTCCTCATTTTGTTCAAGAAGTAGGAAAGGAACTCAAAGGAAAACATATAAAAAGTACCATAGATTTTCATTTACAAAAACGTGTAAATTATTTAGTAAAACAACATTACGAACGACAAAAGCAGAATGAAGTTTTTAATATTGCTGTACTAGTATTAGACGTTGAAACTAGAAAAGTATTGAGCTACATAGGGAATTCTCCAACTAATAAAAAACATCAAAAAGATGTAAATAATGTGATTTCTCCAAGAAGTACAGGTAGTACTTTAAAGCCTTTTTTATATGCGCAAATGCTTCAATTAGGAAATTTACTTCCTACTCAATTAATACCTGATGTTCCAACAGAAATTGCAGGCTATACACCAAAAAACTTTGACCTGACTTTTGATGGTGCAGTTCCAGCCAACGAAGCATTAACTCGTTCGCTGAATATTCCTGCCATACGTATGTTACAGTCGTATGGATTGGAAAAATTCAGAGAAGATTTAAAAGAGTATCAGATAAAGCATATTAATAAATCAGCCGATTATTATGGATTATCTTTAATTTTAGGTGGAGCAGAGGCTAGTTTATGGGATTTGTGTAAAACCTTTGCAAGTTATTCAGGTATTGTTAATCATTATGAAAAATTGGGACATAAATATTATGAAAATGAATTTATAGAGCCTATTTTTATAGAGTTGAATGAGGTTAATTTTGGAGCTATAACTGAGAAATACAATAAAATAGATGCAGGCACCGCTTTTTTAACACTAAATACCTTAACTGAAGTAAATAGACCATTTACAGATCAAGCATGGAAATATTTTGATTCTTCTCAAAAAATAGGATGGAAAACTGGTACTAGTTTTGGTAATAAAGATGCATGGGCTATAGGAACTAATTCTAAGTATGTTGTAGGTGTTTGGGTAGGTAATTCTGATGGGGAAGGAAGGCCAGATTTAACAGGTGTAGGTAGTGCTGCTCCATTAATGTTTGATGTTTTTGATGTTTTACCAAAGTCAAATTGGTTTTTAGCCCCTTATGAAAACTTGGTTGAAGAAAGTATTTGTGAAAAAAGTGGTTATTTAGCATTACCAATATGTAATTCAATTATTAAAAGAGTCCAAAAAAATGGAGTACGAGCTAAATCATGCCCATATCATAAGCAAATAAGTATTGATCAAACTGAAAAATTTAGAGTAAATTCAAATTGCGAATCTGTTACTAATATAAAAAATAAAACATGGTTCATATTGCCTCCATTAATGGCACATTATTACCAGCAAAAAAATGCTAATTATAGAGTATTACCAAGTTATAGAAGTGATTGTGTTATTTTAGATTCCAATACAATGGACTTTGTTTTTCCAACAAAACAATATTCAAAAATCTCATTAACAAAATCTGAGGATACTAAAACAAACCCACTAATACTTAAATTAACTCACGCAAATGCAGAAGCTAAAGTTTATTGGTATTTAAATAATGTGTTCATAGGAGAAACAAAAGAATACCACGAGCAAGCTATAAACCCTAAAGAAAAAGGAGTCTATAAAATTACTGTAATAGACGATTTAGGAAATGAAAGAAAGAGAACTATAGAACTGCTATAGGCTCTTCCTTATGAATAACATCTTTTAAACGAATTCCAAAATTAGCTAGTTGTTTAATTTCTTTAACACCAGCTAAACGTTCTTTACCGATAATTAGTAGTCCATTTTTACTACCTTCAATATGATAATAATTATTACTTTCAAAAAATAAAATTAATTCATCAGTGAAAAAACTTCTTATGTCAAATTGGTTTTTTCCAGATAAATAAAAACGCCTAGAAAAATCAGGGTGGTCTTCAATATCAATATCTTTAAAGCCTGCAAAATGATAGATGTATTCGAAAATTCCTTCCCTATCTAAAGTAAACTCAGGAACTTTTTCATCTATACTAATATAAAACATTGTTGCCTTAATAATTTGCTTAGCGATTAATTCTCCTTCAGAAAATTCAACATCAAATAAAGCACAATTTTCATTTGATAAAATGTTAGATACTTTATTAATTTGGCGTGTTTTAAAATATCCAAATTCTGGGATTTCAGTAACTTCTTTTGGAGTGGTTTTATAACTCCAACCTAACTCTTTACTAATTTTAGAAACTGATTTTTGGCGTTTTGTTAAAACAGTTTTTTTCGATTTATCAATTAAATTTGTTGGTATGTTTTTACGTAAAGCAAATGGATGTTCACTTCCAGTTTTGTAACCATCTAAACCAATAATTTCAAAGTATCCGCCTTTTCGTTTAAAAGTCTCAATGTAGTTGTTCATATTTTCCATAATTGAATGGTCAACAAAATCACATAAAGAGAAATCTACAATAGCATCTTCATGTTCAGGTATTTGGTTTAGCTTAGATTTTAAACGAGTATAATTTAAAAAGCTTGAGAAATTTTCAACTGAAACGTAATATTTACCATCTTCAGTAAACATTAAAACATTTGGCTTTAATAAGTTTCTAATGAAAAACATGAAACTTTTATTAATAATTACATGAATAATAAAGGTAGAAAATATACCAACAAGGATTCCTGTAATTAAATTGGTAGTAATAGTGGTAAATAATGTAATTAAGAATATAATTAATTGCTCTTTTCCTATTTTAAATACTTTTTTAATATTTTCAGGTGAGGCTAATTTGTAACCTGTATAAACTAAAATAGCTGCAAGAGCAGGTAATGGTATTTTACGTAACTCTGAAGCAAATAGTAAAATAAAAGCAACTAGAAAAGATGCATGAAAAAAGTTAGCAGAACGATTACTCCCTTTGTTGTTAACATTTACTGAGCTACGAGCAATAACTGTAACCACATTTAAACCACCTAGAAAACCACTGATTACAGTAGCTAATCCTAAAGCTCTAATATCTTTATTTACATTTGAACGTCTTTTTAAAGGGTCTAGTTTATCAACTGCTTTTATACTTAATAAACTTTCAATACTAGCAATTAAAGTAATTGCAATAACAGCATTAATAAATTCAAAATCGTATACTTTTCCAAAATCAGGGAAAGCAAAGCTAGAAAGTACATTATCAGGTAAGTTTATTAATAAACTTTTATCTATTGGATATGTTGAAGGTGACACCATATCAAAGTAATAATACATACCAACACTTAAAACAACAATCCACATAGGAGCAGGGATTAATTGAAAGTATTTATTACGTATTTTACTATAAAATATCATTATAAGTAAACTTATAACACCAACCATTCCAGCATAAAAAACACTTTGACTATCTGTTTTTGTAAAATTAACAATGCCTTCAGGTACTTGAAGTAACAAGTCAATAATACTACCCTTAGCATCCAGGTTACCAAACATAACATGTATTTGTTTGGCGAATATTCCTATACCAATTGCAGCTAACATTCCTTGGATGGCGGACGAAGGAAAAAAGTCTCCTAAAGAACCAAGTCTAAGGAAACCAAGGATAATCATGATAACTCCAGAAACTACAATAGCAGCTAATGTATATAAGAATCCTTGCTGCATATCACCAGCACCTAATGTTGTAATAGCAGCTAAAATAACAACAACTAAACCATTACCAGGACCAGTTATAGTAACATTAGATCCACCTAAAATAGCAACTACAGATCCACCAACTATTGCGGCTATAATTCCTGACATTGGTGGAGCACCAGAAGCTAAAGCTAATCCAAACCCCAAAGGAAGGGCTATTAATGAAACAACAAAACCTGCAAATATATTTTGAGGTAACTCTCCTAAAAATGTTTTAATATTATTCTTTCTTCCCATCTATATTATTTAACTATTAAAACATCGGTTGGTAATTCTGATAAGATATATTCTATATCATGAGGGAAAATTCTATGTAAAATCCCTGTTTTTTTTGGAGCATTCATTATAAGTAAATCAGCTCTTTTAACTTTAGCATAATGCCCAATAGAATATCCTCTTCTACCGAAAATACTTTGCGTTTTTACATTTATATCTTTAATATCTATAGTTTTAAGTATGTTTTTTACACGTAAATCTTCTCTGTTTTTTAACTGTTCTTTTACTTCAGTTGCTTTAAGAAGTGTTTTATCATCACTTACTGTTACGTTTAATTCGTTTTGACTAATTTCTTCTACAATGGTAACTCTTTTACAATCTAAATTTTTTGAAATAGTAAAAGCTGTTTTAATAGTTTCTTCTGTATCTTCATCTTGTAAACCATTAACAACAATATGTTTACAAGGAACACGTTCAGTAGAAGGTTTTATTAAAAGTAAAACAGAACAAGGAGATTTTCTTGTTAGTTTTCGAGCGATAGATCCTACATAATATTTATAGATATTTTCTTTTTGTAAGGCTCCTAAAATAAGTAAATCTGCTTGCTGTTGAGTTGTGGTACTCAAAATAACATCTACTGGCTCTCCTTCTTGCCAAATAGTTGTAAATCCTTTTAGTGGCTTTGGTGCTTCAAAAAGCAACTTTTTTAATTGATTTTCTTTTTGAATTGATTTTTCACCAACATGAACACCTATCAATTCTGCTTTAAACATGTTCGCTAATCTGATAGCCTCTAGTAAATTGGCTTTTAAATTAGGAGAAAATGCAATACCTATAATAATTTTGTTAATCAAAATTGTAAATTTTAGACTTCGAATATAAAATTTTATTGTAGTTTTAGGAAACAAAACTATGAAACTTAAATTTAAACTATGATTGAATTAGCTGGGATTATAATTTTAGGGATTTTAGCACAATGGGTTGCATGGAAGTTTAAGATTCCTGCTATTTTACCTTTAATATTAATTGGATTGATTGTAGGGCCTATTGCGGCTCAGTTTTTTAATGAAGATGGTAGTAAATGGATTGAGCCAGTTTGGAATGGAGAAAAAGGATTATTTCCTGGAGATGGGCTGTATTATTTTGTTTCATTGGCTATTAGTATTATTCTTTTTGAAGGAGGATTAACGTTAAGAAGAGGGGAAATAAAGAATATTGGACCTGTTATTAGTAAGTTAATAACGCTAGGATCGGCAATTACATTTTTCGGAGCAGGGATTACTGCACATTACATATTCAATTTAAATTGGAAACTTTCATTTTTGTTTTCAGGTTTAATTATTGTTACAGGACCAACGGTAATTACTCCTATTTTAAGAAATATACCTTTAAAGAAGGATGTTTCTGCTGTACTAAAATGGGAGGGAATATTAATTGATCCTATTGGAGCATTAGTTGCCGTATTGGTATTTGAGTTTATTAGTGTTGGAGGAGGAGCTGGATTTACTTTAACAGCTTTATTGGAGTTTTTAAAAATTTTATTATTTGGAACAACATTCGGATTTACATTTGCGCACGCTTTAATTTTCATAATTGATAAAAAATGGGTTCCACATTACTTGTTAAATGTAGTTTCATTATCAACTGTATTGTTAGTTTTTGTAGAGTCTGAATTGTTTGCGCATGAATCAGGCTTATTAGCTGTGGTAGTTATGGGAATGGTACTAGGAAATAGCAAGTTAAAAGATTTAAAAGAAATATTATATTTTAAAGAATCTCTTAGTGTATTATTAATTTCTATATTATTTATTTTATTAGCTGCGAATATGGATTATAAAGAGCTAATGCTATTGTACGAGTGGAAAACATTATTACTTTTTGCATTAATAGTTTTTATAATAAGACCTTTAGCAGTGTTTTTAAGTACGCATAAATCTAATTTAAAAACAAATGAAAAGCTTTTTATTAGTTGGGTAGGACCAAGAGGTATAGTTGCAGCAGGTATTGCTTCTTTATTTGGATCTAAGTTAATGAAGCAAGGAGTAGATGGAGCTGAGTATATAACTCCGCTTGTTTTTATGGTTGTTTTAGGTACTGTATTGTTAAATGCAACTACTGCAAGATTGTTTGCTAAATTAGTAGGTGTGTTTTTAAAACGATCAAATGCAATAATGATAATAGGAGCATCTGAAGTAGCTAGATTAATAGCAAAGTATTTGCAAGAGAATGATAGAAGGGTAGTGATTATTGATTCTAACAGAGATAATATAGAAAAGGCTAATAATGAAGGATTAGAATCCTATGAAATTAATGTATATGACAATGAGCTTACTGATAACATAGAGTTAAATGACGTAGGTTATATGATAGCAATGACAGGAAGTGACTCAATAAATGAATATGCAATGTCAAATTTCTCGTCTATTTTTGGAGAGCAAGGTTCTTACCGTTTAGCTAACTCTAAAGAAGTAAATACAAAAGAATATGAAGATGAGGAAAAGTTATTTACCAAAGAAGATGATTATTTTAGTTTACTAGAGGCTATCAGAGAATTTCCTGAAGTTCATGAAACTCTTATTAAATCTAAGGAAGAGTATAAAACTGTACTAGGGAAAATCAATGAAGAACTGAAATCTATTCCTATTTTGGTAAAAAATAAATCAAATGAAATCTTATTAATTTCAGAGTTTGAAAAAAAGATTACATCTATGGAAAACTGGAGTTTAGTTTATGTAGGTAAAAAGTTAGAATTCTAATTAAAAACTGATGTTTTAAATACCAAAATACTTTTAAAAATCTATATGTTTTTTATTCATTCAAAATACTTACTTTTATCTTTCAGAAAGTTTAGAATTTGCTTACACATTTAAAAATACATAATTACGCTTTAATCAATCAATTATCGATTGATTTCACCAAAGGGCTATCTATAATAACTGGTGAAACTGGAGCGGGGAAATCGATTTTATTAGGAGCTTTAGGTTTAGTAATGGGAAATCGAGCTGATTTGTCATCACTAAAAAATGCAGAAAAAAAATGTATTATTGAAGCTCAGTTCTTATTAGATGGATACAATTTAGAATCCGTTTTTGAGGAATTAGATGTAGATTATGAAGAGGAAACAATTATAAGAAGAGAGATCTTACCATCTGGCAAATCTAGAGCTTTTGTAAATGATACTCCTGTAAATCTATCAGTTTTAACAGCTTTAAAAGTAAAATTGATAGATATACACTCTCAGCATCAAACTTTACAGTTATCTGATATTAACTTTCAATTTTCAATTCTTGATGCTCTAGCTAAAAATCAGGCTAAAATAGCTTCTTATAAAAGAGGTTTACGTAAGTATAATGGATTAAAAAAAGAATTAAAAGAGTTAAAAGATCAGGCTCAAAAGTCAACTGAACAATACGAATATAATCTTCATTTATTTAATGAACTAGAAGAAGCAAACCTTAAAGTAGGAGAACAAAAAACTTTAGAAGAGAAGATTGAAAAACTTAATAATATTGAAGATATTAAGTTAAATTTATCTGAAGGTTTACAAATAACTGTTAATGAAGATTTAGGTATACAAACTCAATTACATTCTTTAGAAAGTAAGTTACAGAAAATAAGTTCTTTTTCAGCTGAATATGAAGAGTTAACTTCTAGAGTTTCAAGTATAAAAATTGAATTAGATGATATTGTAACTGAATTAGAATCTGCCAATGAACAAGTAGATTTTAATCCGAATGAAATAGAAGAACTAAACGATAGACTACAACTTATATATAACTTAGAAAAGAAACATGGTGTGGCTACGATTGAAGAATTACAAAAAATTCATGAATCATTATCAGAAAAAGTAGCACAAGTTGAAGGAGCGAGTGAAAATATAACTAAGAAGGAATTTGAAATTAAAGCTGTAGCTGTTAAATTAGATGAAGTAGCTAGTTTAATTACTAAAGGAAGAAATAAAGGAATACCTAAGTTACAAAAAGAGTTAAAGTATTTATTAACTGAGTTAGGTATGCCAAATGCACAGTTTTTAATAGAATTAAAACCAAGTGAAATTTATACAGTAAATGGTAAAGACGAATTAGTGTTTTTATTTTCAGCAAATAAAGGTGGTAATTTCGGTGAACTAAAAAAAGTAGCTTCTGGTGGTGAACTTTCCAGAATAATGCTTTCCATTAAAAAAATACTTTCAAGTAATATTCAATTGCCAACCATTATTTTTGATGAAATAGATACAGGTGTTTCTGGAGAAGTTTCAAATAAAATAGCAAAAATAATGAATGATATGGGTGAGAATATGCAAGTAATAACTATTACACATTTACCGCAAATAGCTTCACAAGGACAGCAACATTATAAAGTTTTCAAGGGAGAAGAAAAAGGGGTAACTACTTCAAATTTAAAACGCTTAAATTATGATGAAAGAGTTGCTGAAATAGCAGAAATGTTAAGCGGAAAAGATTTTTCTGAAAGTGCATTAACACATGCTAAAGAATTATTAGGATAACAATAATAAAAGTTTTTCATTGATTAGGTAAACTACTAATTTAAAGAAGAAATACTCAAATAACTAAAGAAAAGACTATAACACTATGTATAATTTATTAAAAGGTAAAAAAGGAATTATTTTTGGAGCTTTAAATGAACATTCAATAGCATGGAAAGTAGCAGAGAGAGCACATGAAGAAGGAGCTGAATTTGTTTTAACAAATGCTCCTATAGCAATGAGAATGGGAGAATTAAATACGTTGGCTGAAAAAACAGGATCACAAATTGTTCCAGCTGATGCAACTTCTATGGATGATTTAAATAATTTAGTAGAAAAATCTATGGAAATTTTAGGGGGTAAAATTGATTTTGTTTTACACTCTATAGGTATGTCGGTAAATGTGCGTAAAGGTCGCCATTATACTGATTCAAAATACGATTTTACAATGAAAGGGTTTGATGTTTCGGCATTATCTTTTCATAAAACAATGAATGTTTTGTACAACAAAAAAGCAATGAATGAATGGGGTAGTATTGTGGCTTTAACATATATGGCTGCTCAAAGAGTATTTCCTGATTATAATGATATGGCTGATAATAAAGCATATTTAGAATCGATAGCTCGTAGTTTTGGGTACTTCTTTGGACGTGATCATAAAGTTAGAGTAAATACTGTATCACAATCTCCAACTCCAACTACAGCAGGAAGTGGTGTAAAAGGGTTTGATGGGTTTATTTCTTATGCTGAAAAAATGTCACCATTAGGAAATGCAACAGCATTAGAATGTGCAGATTATACAATTTCATTATTTTCAGACTTAACAAAGAAAGTTACATTACAAAACTTATACCATGATGGAGGGTTTTCTAATATGGGAGTTAGTGATGCCGTAATGGATAAATTTGTTACAGAATAAAAGAATTTTTTTAAGAATTCATAAAAAAACATAAAATGCAAATCGTTAGATTTGCATTTTTTATTGAAACTAAAAGAGTATGGATCGTATTTTATTAATAGAGAAAGAGTTAGAAGGGTTAAGGTTAGAGTTAAGAGAGCATGAATTATATGCATCATTAAATACAATTGATGATGTAAAAGTATTTATGGAAGAACATGTTTTTGCTGTTTGGGATTTTATGTCATTATTGAAAGCCTTACAACAACAGCTGACTTGTACAAACTTACCTTGGATACCAGTTATTAATTCGACTGCAGCTCGTTTTATTAATGAAATAGTTTTAGAAGAGGAGACCGATTTAAATGAATTAGGAGAACCTAGAAGCCATTTTGAAATGTATATAGATGCAATGCAACAAGTAAAAGCTAATGCATTGCAAATTTCAACTTTTATTTCTGAATTAATAGAAGGAAAAAGTATTGAAAATATTATAGGTAAGTTATCAATAAATGAAGAAACAAAAGAGTTTTTATTATTTACTTTTGAAGTAATTAATACAAAAGAACCTCACATAATTGCATCTAGTTTTACTTTTGGAAGAGAAGATGTAATACCAGATATGTTTATTGAGATTGTTAAAAAAACAGAAGAAAAGGAAAATACAAATTATAGTAAATTACTTTTTTATTTAAACAGACATATTGAGTTAGATGGAGGAGAACATGGCCCGTTAGCTTTGCAAATGATTGAAGAGTTATGTGGAAATGATGAACAAAAGTGGAATGATGTGCTTTATTACGCAAAAGCTTCATTAGAAAAAAGAATAGCACTTTGGAATGGAATTGCGAAAAAAAATAAGAAATTAACACTTGTTTAATGGAGTTATATTTTTCTATAATAATACCTGTGTATAATCGTCCTGATGAAGTTGATGAATTATTAGAGAGTATCACAAAACAAGATTATCAAGATGAATTTGAGGTTATTATTATTGAAGATGGTTCTGATCAGTCATCTGTTAGCATAGTAGAAAAGTATAATGCTAAATTAAATATAAAATATTTTTATAAAGAAAATACTGGAGCAGGTTTAAGTAGGAACTTTGGAATGAAGAAGGCCTCAGGAAATTATTTTATTATACTAGATTCAGATGTAATTGTACCCCAAAAATATTTGTCAATAGTTAAAAACGAATTAACTAAAAATTTCACGGATGCTTTTGGAGGGCCTGATGCGGCTCATCATAGTTTTACTGCCATTCAAAAAGCAATTAACTATTCTATGACTTCTACTATAACTACAGGAGGCATTAGAGGAAAAAAGAAAAGTGTAGGTAAATTTCAACCAAGAAGTTTTAATTTCGGGTTATCTAAAAAAGCTTTTGAAAAAACAAAAGGCTTTTCTAAATTAAAGGCTGGAGAGGATATTGATTTAAGTTTCCGTTTATTAGAAAGTGGGTTTAATACTCAATTACTGGAAAAAGCATTTGTGTACCATAAGCGGAGAACTACTATTAAACAGTTTTTTAAACAAACTTTTGCTTTTGGTACTGCAAGACCTAAATTAAATAGAAAATACCCTGAAACAGCTAAAATTACTTATTGGTTTCCAAGTTTATTTATTATTGGAATAGATATCACTATCATTTTATTATTATTTGGTAGTTGGATACCTATTCTTTTTTATGCATTTTATTTTGTAATACTTTTTTTAAATTCATTATTTGAAAACAAAAGCTTTAAAGTTGCTTTTTTGAGTATAATTACAACATTAACTCAATTCTATGGGTATGGATTAGGGTTCTTACAATCTAAGTTTATAGAAAAATAAAAGTCCTCAATTAAATTGAGGACTTTGTATATTATTAATTTATTGAGTGTCTTATTTTTCAGGGTTTAAAACTCCTAAAATATAGCCATTAGTTAAATATTTTTTAGCTACGTTTTGAATATCTTTTTTAGTTAAAGCATTAATTCTATTTTCAAAATCACTTGGATCAGAAGCCTCGTTCTTTTGATAATCAATGTTTTTAATAGTTCTTAACCAAAAACGATTCTTTTTAAGGTCATCTCTATAATCTGAAATCATTCCCTTTTTGGCCTTCATTACGTCTTCTTCAGTTGGTCCATCTTTAATAACAGAAGCAACATGGTTAACAGAAATGTTTTTAAGTTTCTCAACATTTTCAGGTGCACAAGGGTAAGAAATACTAAAGTTAAACCAACCGTAAGGCATTTTTGATATTCTACCACGTGTTCTTGATGAATATACACCACCTTCTTGTTCACGAAGTTTTTCAGTTAACTTAATAGCAACTACATCTCCTAAAATAGAAAAAGCTAAAGCTTCTTTTTTATTGTATTTAGCTTTCCCTTGATATGTTATTCTAACATTACTTTTTGGTGCTTTTCCTTTCTGAATTGTTTTTGTATGGTTTCCAGATTTTGGACGAAAGTTATGTACTTTATAGTTTTCCTTCGAATTCTTGTTAGGTAAACCAGCAATATATTTCATTGCATATTCAGCTAATTTTTTTTCATCAATATTACCAACAAAATAAAAATTAAAATCACCAGCATCAGCAAAACGTTCTTGATATTTTTTGTAAGCTAAGTTATAGTCAGCTTTATCATATGCCTCTGGAGATGGGAATCCTGAATAACGAGGATTACCAGCATTCATAAAATCACCCATTTCTTTTTGAAAGAAAAAGTTTGGACTAGCTAATAAATTACCTAAGAAACTCTTTTGTTTATTTACAAATGATTTAAAAGCCTTTTCATCTTTATTTAAAGAGGTGAAATATAAATGAACCATTTGAAACATATCTTCTAAGTTTTTAGGAGAAGCAGAACCTCTAAAGCCTTCACTATATGTACCTATATATGGGGTTACACGAGCAATTTTACCCGACATCATTTTTGATAAATCAGTTTTTGAATATCCATTAACCCCAGCTTGAGATAATGCTCCGTTGGCAAAAGTAGTAGCTTTTAAATCACTATCACTATATAATGAAGTACCACCAAAACTGAAAGCATCAAATAAAATTTCATCATTTTTAAAATCAGTTTTTTTGTAAGTAATTTTAGCACCATTACTTAAAACTAAAGTAACTGTTCCTAATTTATCATTTTTAGAAGTACTAATAATTGTACCAGACTTAGGAGCTTTTGTAATTAATGAAGTAGCAACTACTTTATCTTCATATGGTTTTAATTCTTTTGTTTTAACTTCTTTTAAAGCTTGGGTAACTTGCGATTCTGTAACTACTTTTTTAGGGCCAGTTATAACAACCACTCGATTATCATCATGTAAAAAGTTTTTAATAATACTGTTTACTTCTTCTAATTTAATAGAAGGTAATAATCCCATATGAGCTTTATACTCCCAACTAATTCCAGGAATAGCTTCTTGTTCTAAAAAGTTATTTACGTACTGCCCAACTATTCTTCTAGACTCTCTTTTGTCTTTATCTTTAAAAGCTTTTTCAATACGAGCAATTACATTTTTCTTAGCTCTATCAAGCTCACCGGCTTGGAAACCATATCGTTTAACTCTTTCATTTTCATTTAATAAAGCCTTTAACCCATTTAATTGGCCATCAGCACTTGTTCCTGCTGTTGATTGGTATGCATTTTTACCTCTAGCCCAAGTTCCTCCATGATAACTAAAACCATAAACAAATGGAGGTTTTTCACTTTCTCTTAATTCACTTAATCTGTTATTTAACATTTGAGAAAATAATGACTTAACTAAAGAGTTTCTGTAATCATTGATAGTTACATCTGCTTTTGCTTCATCATAGTCTTTATACATTAATTGTACTCTTGAAAAAGCAGCTTCTTTATCAGCTTCAATTGCGATAAATGTTTCTTTGTGGTTTTTTAAAGTTGAAACTTTTCTTTTTCTTGGGTTTTTTACTGCTGGAATCCTTTCGAAATGAGCTTTTATTTTTTGTTCTAAAGTAGCAACATCAACATCACCAACAGCAATAACAGCCATTAAGTCTGGACGGTACCAGTCTTTATGAAAACGACGAATACTTTCATGTTTAAAAGTTTCAATACTTTCTTTGGTTCCTATAGGTAATCTTTTAGCATATTTAGAGCCATGCATAACTTTAGGTAAGTATTTTTCTAGCATACGGCTATCTGCACCTCTTCTAGAGCGATATTCTTCTAAAACAACACCACGCTCTTCATCTATATCTTTACCATTTAAAAGAGCTCCATGTGCCCAATCTTCAATAATTTGAAAACCTTTTTCAAGTTTTTTATCATCATCACTTGGTATAGGTAAAATATAAACAGTTTGATCAAAACCAGTATAAGCATTTAAATGAGCTCCAAACTTAACACCAATAGATTGTAAATAATCAATTAGCTCGTTTTTCTTAAAATTTTTGGTTCCATTAAAATTCATGTGCTCCATAAAATGAGCAACCCCTAATTGATCATCATCTTCTAAAATAGAACCTGCATTGATTGCTAAACGCAATTCTACTTTATTAGCTGGTTTAGGGTTTTGTTTAATATAATAGGTAATACCATTTGAAAGTTTTCCAATTTTAACAGAAGGGTCGGTTGGAATTGGCATTGACTTAATACTTTCTTTTCCTTTTGGTACTTTTTTTAAAGCCTGACTATACCCAGGTAGTGTCATCAGTAAAGCGAAAGAAATTGAATAAAGAATTTTTTTCATAGTGAATAAGTATTTGATTAAGTAGCTAATATACATCAAATACTTTATAAACTAAGTTTTTAGTTGTTAATTAGTGTTAAAAAGAAAGCTCCCAATTACTTGAGAGCTTTATATTATAAAATTGTAGTGATATTTTCTGGTGGGCGACCTATAACCGCTTTTGAGCCATTTATTACAATAGGGCGTTCTATTAACTTTGGGTAATGAATCATTGCTTCAATTATTTGATCGTCTGTTAATTCTTTTCCTTTAAAATTCTCTTTCCAAATCTTTTCGTTTTTACGAACTAATTGCAAAGGTTCTATGCCTAATAATGTAATAATTTCTTTTAACTCTTCTTTTGAAGGAATCGTATCTAAATACTTAACTATTTCAAATTTTTTTCCAGAATTTTCAAGTATCTCCAAACCGCAACGAGATTTACTACATCTATTATTATGGTATATTTTTATCATTTTATGTTTTTGTATTAAAAAGTTTTATCTGTTTCTTTTTGCCCCATCATCATTAAATAAGACTTTAAAAAAGGATTTATGTTTCCATCCATAACAGCATCTACATTTCCAGTTTCATGAGCTGTTCTAACATCTTTTACTAATTTATAAGGGTGCATTACATAATTACGAATTTGGCTACCCCATTCAGTCTTTAACTTTCCAGCTTCAATATTCTCTCTAGTTGCTAATCGTTTTTGTAATTCAATTTCATACAATTGAGATTTTAACATTTTTAAAGCTGTAGCTCTATTATCATGTTGTGATCTAGAATTTGAACATTGAATTTGTATACCAGTTGGTTTATGAGTTAATTGAACTTTAGTTTCAACCTTATTTACATTTTGACCTCCAGCACCGCTAGAACGAGCAGTAGTTATTTCAATATCTGCTGGGTTTATTTCTATTTCAATTGTATCATCTGCTACAGGGAAAATATATACAGAACCAAAAGTAGTATGCCTTTTATTATTACTATCAAATGGTGAAATTCTAACTAAACGATGTACACCATTTTCTCCTTTTAACCATCCAAAGGCATAATCACCATCAATTTCGATGGTTACTGTTTTTACACCAGCGATATCACCTGCTTGATAGTTAAGTGTTTTTAGTTTGTATCCTTGTTTTTCTGCCCACATGGTATACATACGCATTAACATCTCTACCCAATCGCAACTTTCTGTTCCTCCTGCACCAGCTGTAATTTGTATAGTAGCACTTAAACTATCACCTTCTTCAGATAGCATATTTTTAAACTCAATATCTTCTAAAAGAGTACTTGTTTTTTCATATTGTTCAATAACTTCAGATTCTTCAACATCACCTTCTTTATAAAAATCGTATAAAACAATAAGGTCTTCACTTAAAGTAACAATAGAGTTATAATCATTAACCCATTTTTTCTTAAAACGAAGTTCTTTCATTAAAGCTTCAGCTTCTTTTGGGTTATTCCAAAAATCAGGATTGGCAGTTTTTTCTTCTTCGTTATTTATTTCAATTAATTTTTTATCAATATCTAAATACGATTTTAGTTTAACTACTCGCTCTGAGATATTTTTTAACTGTTCTTGTGTTATCATAATCATCACAAAAATAAGTTAAAATTTAAGATTGACAGAAGTGTTTTTAAATAACCAATAGTATTTTTCTATTTTTATAGAAATATTTAACATAATGAAAAAACTAACTACATTTATTTTATTTTTTTGTGTAACATTTTCTGGATTTTCACAATTTTTTGAAGGAAATAAAGAAGTTACTAAGTATAAAGGATATTTTACTTTTTATTATGATGAAAGTAATGATAAAATATTTTTAGAAGTAACTAAATTAAATAATGAGTTTTTATATGTTAATTCATTATCAGAAGGACTTGGATCAAATGATATTGGTTTAGATAGAGGACAATTAGGAAATGGTGTTGTGGTTAAGTTTTTAAAAGCAGGAAATAAATTATTATTAATTCAACCTAATCAAGACTACAGAGCTATAACTACTAATAAAGAAGAAAAAGAATCTGTAAAAGAAGCTTTTGCTAAATCAGTTTTATATGGATTCAAGATTCAAGAATTTAAAAAGAATAAATATTTGGTTGATGCAACAGATTTTTTTATGAGAGATGCTCATGGTGTAACTAATACACTCGCTAGAAATAAGGAAGGAAGTTATCGATTAGATAAGAGTAAGAGTGCATTTAATTTGGGAAGAACTAAAGCATTTCCTAAAAATGTAGAATTTGATATTATGCTTACTTTTTCTGGAAAACCAAAAGGCTATAATGTTAGAAGTGTAGCCCCTAATGCTTCCTTAATAACAGTGCATCAACATCATTCTTTTGTGGAGTTACCAGATAATAATTATACTCCTAGAAAGTATGATCCTAGATGTGGTTCTTGGCAAATGACTTATATGGATTATGCTACCCCTGTTAATGAACCAATAAAGAAAAGATTTATTACAAGACATCGTTTAGAAAAGAAAAATCCATCAGCGGCAATTAGTGAAGCAAAAGAACCAATTATTTATTATTTAGATAGAGGAACACCTGAACCAGTTCGCTCAGCTTTATTAGAAGGAGGAAGTTGGTGGAATCAAGCTTTTGAAGCAGCAGGTTATAAAAATGCATTTCAAATAAAAATGTTGCCTGAAGGAGTAGATCCATTAGATGTTCGTTATAATATGGTTCAGTGGGTCCATAGATCAACTAGAGGTTGGAGTTATGGAGGAAGTATTACAGATCCAAGAACTGGAGAAATAATAAAAGGTCATGTTAGTTTGGGATCTTTACGTATACGTCAAGATTTTTTAATTGCCCAAGCTTTACAAGCTCCTTATAAAAATAATACTGCAAATGATTCTTTTGCTTTAGATATGGCTTTAGCAAGAATTCGTCAACTATCAGCCCATGAAATTGGTCATACTTTAGGTTTTGCTCATAATTTTGCAGCAAGTACAAATGGAAGGTCTTCAGTAATGGATTATCCACACCCTAAATTATCATTAAAAAATGGTGCAATAGATTTTTCAAAAGCATATGATACTAAAATAGGTATATGGGATAAAGTTACCGTAGCTTATGCTTATCAAGATTTTGAAAGTAATGAAGAAAGTAACTTAAATAAAATATTAGAGAATGCTTTTGCACAAGGACTACGATTTATAACTGATTCAGATTCTCGTTCTAAAGGGAGTGCACATGCGTATGCACATTTATGGGATAATGGAGAAAGCGCAAGTGATGAATTAGATACTATTTTAGAAATAAGAGCACATGCTATTCAAAATTTTTCTATAGACAATATTAAAAGTAAACAACCATACTCTGTGTTGGAAGATGTATTTGTACCTCTTTACTATTTTCATAGATACCAAGTTGATGCGACTTCAAAAACTATAGGAGGTTTAGATTATACCTATGCAGTTAAAGGACAAAAAGAAAAAGTTGTTGAAAGAGTAAGTGGTAAAGCAGAGCGTAAAGCGTTAAAAAGTTTATTAAAAACAATTGATGTAGAAAAAATAGGAATTCCTAAAAAAATATTAACTTTATTTCCTCCACGTGCATATGGATATTATAGAACTAGAGAAAGCTTTAAAAGTAAAACAGGAGTTGCTTTTGATCCATATGGAGCAATGCAAACTGCTACTGAATTTACATTAAGCTTTTTACTGCACCCAGAAAGGATAAATAGGTTAATTCAACATAAAAATTTAGATGAAAGTCAACTAGGGTTAAGCGAAGTTTTAGACAAGTTAATAACTAAAACGTTTAAAAGATCGTTTAATGATAGTTATTATAAGGGATTAAATGAAATGGTTAAAGAAGAAGTGTTGAAAGGAATGTTTTCAATAATTGTAGATAAGAATATATATTCTCAAGCTAAGGCAATAACAAATAATGAAATAAATAAGTTAGTAAATTATCTTACAAAGAAGAATAAGAATTTAATGGATATTCAATATTTGGAAATGATTCAAGATTTTAAAAAGAATCCTTTAAAGTACAAAAAACAAAGAGCACCTAAAATGCCTGATGGTTCACCGATAGGAACGAGATATTAATATTAAAAGAAGAATAAAAGTATTTATGGAAATCAATTTAATAAGTGATACAGTTACCAAACCAACAAAAAAAATGTTAGAGGTAATGATGAATGCTGAAGTAGGAGATGATGTATTTAAAGCTGACCCAACAGTAAATAAGTTACAAGAAAAAGTAGCCGCTATGTTTGGTATGGAAGATGCATTGTTTTTTCCATCTGGAACAATGGCAAATCAAACAGCTATAAAAATTCATACTCAACCAGGAGATAGAATGTTTTGTGATAAATGGGCCCATGTGTACAATTATGAAGGTGGAGGAGCAGCATTTAATGCTGGAGTAACTTCTTGTTTAATAGATGGAGATAGAGGTATGTTTACTGCTGAACAATTAGAAGGGTTAGTAGCTGGAAGAAATGATATTCATACGCCATATAATAGATTAGTTTGTGTGGAAAACACAACAAATAAAGGTGGAGGAGCTTGTTGGGATTTTGAAGAGTTAAAAAAAATACAAAGAGTAGCTAAATCTAATGATTTAGCATATCATTTAGATGGGGCAAGATTGTTTAATGCATTAGTAGCAAAGAATGAAACCCCAAAGCAATACGGTGAATTGTTCGATACGATTTCTATATGTTTGTCTAAAGGATTAGGAGCACCAGTTGGATCTGTTTTGATAGGAACTAAAAAACAGATGGAAAAGGCTCTAAGGGTTCGAAAATTATTTGGAGGAGGTATGCGACAAGCTGGTTTTTTAGCTGAAGCAGCTATTTATGCATTAGATAATCATGTAAATCGATTAAAGGAAGACCATCAAAAGGCGAAACAAATTGGAGATGTATTAACATCTTGTAGTTATGTGAAAAAAGTAGAACCAATTGAAACGAATATTATTATTTTTTACGTGAATGACTCTATAAACCCTGATGAATTTATGGAAAAAATGAAAGAAAAAGGAATTTTACTAATTTCGATGGGGGAAGGAAAAATAAGAATAGTAACGCATTTGGATTTTACAGACGATATGCTATCAATTCTATTAAAAGAATTAAAAGAATATTAAAATAAAAAAGAGAAGCTTTTAAGCTTCTCTTTTTTTTAGTTTGGATTATCTAATTTAGCCAGTTCTTTATAATTTTTATTCAATTTTCGTAATAAGATACCGTATAAGAGTTGGTATATTAACCAGATACAGCCTATTAAAAGTATACCAAATACTATAGATACTAAGGATGTTATAATTATTTCTTTAGTGCCTAAATTGTTAAATTGAGTTTTTATAGTTGCGAACACTACTACAATTAAAGTGATAAAAGCATACCCTAAGTTTAAAAATATATAATTACGTACAGTTTTTCTGGTTTTTAGTATTTTTTGCATTAACTCTTTAGTGGTATCAGTTGTATAAATGTTTTTATAGTTTTTATAAAACAAAAACAAGAAAACAAGAACAACAGGATATAATATAATTTGAGAATAAAATGCATAATTAGCTAAACCAAGTTTAGCATAGGTATCATCTAATTTGTCTAAATCAAAAAATAGATACATGGATAGTGGTATAATAAGTTCCAATAATCCAATAATAAATATCCATTTAACAATAGACGATGATTTTGATTGTGCCATTTTGTATATATCTACCTTAGAAACCTTATTGGTTTCTTTAGGTTGATTATCCCAAGCTTTTTTGTATTTATCTAATGCATCCATATAATACGTTAGGGTGTCAGTATTTTTTTTAATTTATCTTTTGCTCTATTCATTTTCACTCTAGCATTTACTTCACTTATACCTAATGTAGCAGCAATTTCTTTATAGGCTTTATCTTCGAGGTATAAAAAAATAAGAGCCTTATCTATATCATTTAATTTATGAACAGCTTTGTATAGAGATTTTAACTGTTGCTCTTCTGTATCATCATATTCATTAGACTGTATTTTATAAGTAAAGTCACTAATATCTTGTGTCTTTATCGTTCTAGTTGATTTTCTATATAATGAAATGGCTGTATTTAAAGCAACTCTATACATCCACGTACTAAATTTTGCATCACCTCGAAATTTGCTATAATTTTTCCAAAGTTGAATAGTTATTTCTTGGAACAAATCATTATGAGCATCTTGGTTAGTAGTATAAATTCTACATACTTTATGCACTATATTTTGATTAGTTTCAAAATCGGATAAAAATTTATTTTCGAGTTCTGTTTGCACTAAGTTTAGTAACTGTTGATATTGAATAAGTAGATCAAAAATAAGAAACGTTACACTATTATTTCAATTTTTTTATAATTTATAATATTCAAGTGACAATTCAGCCTAAAAAAAATACAGTTGAGTAGTTTTTAATTTAAAAAACACAACTATGATTAGATATTTGTAGTGTAATTAAACTTAAAACATACACAGATGAGATTTTTAACAAGTATTTTAGTATTAATAATAGTATTTACAATAGAAACAGTTTCGGCTCAAAAGCAAACAATTACTGCAACAGTTGTAAATGTAACATCTAACAAAGGAAAAGTAAGTTATGCTTTATATAATAAAGATAATTTTATGAAAGAGCCAGTAAAAGCAAAGTCTTCAAAAATTGTTAAAGGAAAAAGTACAGTAGTTTTTAATGATGTTCCTGCTGGTGAATATGCAATTGTTTGTTATCATGATAAAAATAATAATAATAAAATGGATTTTCAACCTAATGGTATGCCGATAGAAAACTATGGTGCATCAAATAATGTGATGAATTTTGGACCACCGCAATATGAAGATGCAAAGTTTACTATTATTGATAATAACGTATCTTTAGAAATTAGATTTTAACATACAAATAGAATGAATACAGAAAATAAAAACGTAATAAATAAACTAAAACAAGATTTCTGGGTTTGCTTAAAAATGACATTAATTTTCGGGGTGTTTTTTATTATAGTTAACAAGCAGTTTAGTATTAAAGGAGCAGGTATTATTTTTCTCTTTTCAGCAATGTATTCGTTCGTTTTAGGTATGGGAAATGGCTATATAAATGATTATTTAAGTTCTAAATGGAGTTGGGTTGAAGAAACAAACCAACGAGTTTGGGCAGGAGTTATAACAACAGTTATTTTTAATGTTATTGCCGTATTATTAATTCATTATATACAATACATTATAATTTTTGATAGAGGTATTAATAATTTTTTTAAAGGAGAATTATTTTGGACACATTTATTTGCTGTAATGTTAGCTTTAGGAATGGCTGCTTTTTTTCATGCGAGAGGCTTTATGAAAAACTGGAAAGAATCAGTAAAAAAAGAAAGTACGCAACAACAAATAGTTGCCAAAACAGAAACGGCAAAGTTTGAAACATTAAAAAGTCAGATAGATCCACACTTCTTATTCAATAGCTTAAATGTATTAACCTCTTTAATAGGTGAAAACCCATATCAAGCTGAAAAGTTTACAACTAAACTATCTAAAGTTTATAGGTATGTATTAGAACAAAGAAATAAAGAATTAGTTCCAATTCAAGAAGAGTTGTTGTTTGCAAAAACATATATGGAGTTGTTACAAATGCGTTTTGAAGATGCTGTAAAGTTTACGATTCCAACAACATTAAATAATCCTGAATTGAAAATAGTACCGTTGTCTTTACAGTTATTACTTGAAAACGCGGTAAAACATAATGTAGTTTCTTCAAACAAACCTTTAGAAATAAAAATTTATGAAGAAGAAGGTTTCTTACAAGTACAGAATAATATAAATCCTAAAGAAGCTATAGGAAAGAGTACAAAAGTAGGATTAAGAAATATTGCAGATAGATATGGTTTAATAACCAAAAGAAATGTGCAAATAACAAAAAATAATAAAACATTTACAGTGAGCTTACCACTGTTAACAAAAGTAAAAGATATGAGAATTGATACAAATGATTTAGAGAATAATAAATATGTAAAAGCGGTAGAGAGTGTAGAGAAACTTAAAGAATTTTACCAAAATTTAATTTCATATTGTTTAGTAATACCTTTTTTAATATTTATAAATCTTAGAGTATCACCACAATTTCATTGGTTCTGGTTTCCAATGATAGGATGGGGGATAGGTGTAATATTTCATTTCTTAGAAGTAAATAATTACAGAATGTTTTTAGGAAGAAATTGGGAAGAGCGTAAAATAAAAGAACTAATGGAAGAAGAGGATAAGTACCAATAATAAGAATTAGTTAATTGAAAATATAGAAAAAATGGAAAAAAATTATACATATGAGTACAAATATGCTAAAGCGAAGAAGCGAATAGAAAAAATTAAAGGATTTTATATTCATTTATTAGTAACAATA
This sequence comes from Tenacibaculum halocynthiae, assembly GCF_964512825.1. Classification (NCBI taxonomy): domain Bacteria; kingdom Pseudomonadati; phylum Bacteroidota; class Flavobacteriia; order Flavobacteriales; family Flavobacteriaceae; genus Tenacibaculum; species Tenacibaculum halocynthiae. Next base: position 112,167 of record NZ_CAZELG010000044.1, read on the forward strand.
GTATTAATACCTTTTTTAATTTTCATTAACCTAAGATTTGTTCCTCAATTTCATTGGTTTTGGTTTCCTATTATGGGAATGTCAATTGGGCTTTTTTTTCATTGGTTTGGAGCTTTCGGTTTTGATAAATTAGGATTTGGTAAAGACTGGGAAGAGAAAAAAATTAAAGAATATTTAGATAACAACTAATAATTATGGATACTAATTATACTCAAGAAAAAAAATATATTGAAGCGAAAAAAAAGATAAAAAAAGTAAAAGCTTTTTATATACATGTTGTAGTAAACATAGTTTCAATTGTTATAATAGTTTCAGTGAACTTAACATTTGTACCTTATTTTCATTGGTTTTGGTTTCCTGTCATGGGAATAATATTGGTAACCTTTATTCATTGGATGATAGTTTTCGGATCAGATGTAATAGGGTATGGTAAAGATTGGGAAGAACGTAAAATAGATGAGTATATAAAAAAGAATAAATAAAGATGGAGAAAGATTATAAAAAAGAGCATAAATATTTACTTGCAAAGAAAAAAGTAGAGAAAATAAAAGGATTTTATTGGCATTTAATATCATATGTAGTAGTAAATGTTTTTATTTCATCAATGGTAATTTTTGGGTTAATGTCTGATGATGGAGATTCTTTAATAGAAGTGTTACAAAATTTCGGGGTATACTCAACCTGGATATTTTGGGGAATAGGTTTGTTTTTTCATTGGCTAGGAGTATACGGAGATTCTTTATTTTTTAATAAAGATTGGGAAAAACGTAAGATAGATGAGTATATGAAAAATGATGAATAATAAATAAAAACTTAATCAAAATGAAAACAGATAATTATACAAAGGAGCAAAAATATTTTAGAGCGCAAAAGAAAGTTGAAGAATTAAAAAAGTATTATATTCATCTATCTGTATATATAGTAGTTAATATATTTATAAGTGTAAAAAAGATAGTAAGAAATGTTGGTAATGGAGAAACTTTTCAAGAAGCTTTTTTCGATTTTGGAACTTTTGCAATTTGGTTTTTTTGGGGAATAGGTTTAGTATTTCATACATTTAAAGTTTTTGGTTTTGATTTCTTTTTAGGTAAAAACTGGGAAGAACGAAAAATTAAAGAACATATGGATAATCAAACTAGGTATGATGGAAACAGATAATAAAAGAATTAAAGCAGAACAAAGAGTAAAAGAGTTAAAAGAATTTTACAAGCATTTATCAGCATATTTAATTGTTAATTTAGCATTTACGTTTATATCGAATTATTTTGATGTTGTAGTTAGAGTTTTTGATGGACTAAGAGTTAGTAATAAGTTTACTGAAAATGGTTTTGAACATTATCCATTGTGGGGTATATGGGGAGTTATTTTAATAATAGATGCTTTTAGAGTGTTTGGTTTTAGAAAGTTATTTGGAAAAAACTGGGAAGAAGAAAAAATAAAAGAGTTTATAAATAAATAGTTAAAAGTTAAGTAAAATTAAATTATAAAGAAGACTGTAAGTAATGAATATTATAATCATTGAAGATGAAAAACCAGCTGCAAGAAGACTGCAAAGAATGTTAGCTGTTTTAAATTTAGAAGCTCAACAAATGTTACATTCAGTAGAAGAAGCAATTAATTGGTTTCAAAAAAACGAACATCCTGATTTAATTTTTTTAGATATTCAACTATCTGATGGATTGTCTTTTGAGATATTTGAAGAAGTACCAGTGAAGTCATCTATTATTTTTACTACTGCTTATGATGAATATGCTTTAAAGGCATTTAAATTAAATTCTATAGATTATTTATTAAAGCCATTAGATGAAGATGAATTAAAAGTAGCGGTAGATAAATTTATTAATAATAAACCTAAAGAAACCGACATACAGGTTAATATTGATGATATAAGGAAGTTACTTATCAACCCTATCGATAGAAAATATAAAAAACGTTTTACAATAAAAGTAGGACAGCATATAAAAATTATACATACAGATGAAATTGAGTGTTTTTATTCAGAGAATAAGGCTACTTATATTCATACAAATTCTAATAGAAATTATTTAATAGATCACTCTTTAGAATATTGGCAAGAACAATTAGACCCAGAACAATTTTATAGGGTTAACAGAACTTATATAGTTCATATTAATGCAATAAAAGATATAATATCATATACTAACTCACGACTACAATTGAAATTACATACTTATAATGAAGCAGAAATTATTGTAAGTAGAGAGCGTGTTAAAGATTTTAAAAATTGGATAGAATAATTTAAAATTACTTTGTTTAAAGTTTAAAATAAAAAGCCTCTTTATAATTAATTATAAAGAGGCTTTTAAATATGATAGTGAGTCTTATTTTATTAATTCATAAGAACGTTTGATAAAGTTTGTTAATTCTTCACCATGTAATAAGTTTTGAGATAGTTTAGCTAAATCAAAAGCTTGTGTTATTAGTTCTTTTTTCTTGCCCTCTTCAGCAGTTAAAATTTCAGAAACTAATGGGTGATTTGTATTTACAACTAAGTTATACATTTCAGGTAAATTACCCATTCCCATCATTCCACCTCCACCACCAGAAGCTTGCATTTCTTTCATACGGCGCATAAATTCTGGCACAGTAATTAAGAAAGGTGAAGAAGAAGAGTCCATAGCTTCTAATTGAACAGTATAGCTCTTGTTGTTAACAGCTCCTTCAATAACTGGTTTTAAAGTTTCTTTCTCTTCATCAGTTAATTTAGATATAACTGTATCATCCTTTTTAATTAAATTATCAATAAAATCAGAATCAACACGGGTAAACTGAACTTTAGATTCACCAGAAGTTTCTAGTTTTTGCATTAAATGTGATACAATTGGAGAATCTAATATAACAACCTCATATCCTTTTGCTGTAGCATCTTGAATATAGCTGTGTTGTGCTTCTTTGTTAGATGCGTACAAAATGATGTGATTTCCATCTTTATCAGTTTGAGCATCTTTTGTTTTTTCAATTAACTCATCAAAAGTGAAAAATGAATCGCTTACTGTAGGGTATAAAGCAAACTTTTTAGCTTTATCAAAGAACTTATCTTCAGATAACATTCCGTACTCAATAATAACTTTAATGTCATTCCATTTTTGTTCAAAATCGGCACGATCTTTTTTAAATAATGAACTTAATTTATCAGCTACTTTTTTAGTTATATATCCAGAAATCTTTTTTACAGCTCCATCAGCTTGTAAGTAAGAACGAGAAACATTTAAAGGAATATCTGGAGAATCGATAACTCCTTTTAACATTTGTAAAAAGTCAGGAACAATACCTTCAACATTATCTGTTACAAAAACTTGGTTTTGATACAGTTGAATCTTATCCTTTTGCATGTCTAAGTTTTGAGATAACTTAGGGAAAAATAATATACCTGTTAAGTTAAAAGGATAATCAACATTTAGATGAATATGAAATAAAGACTCTTCAAATTGCATAGGATACAATTCACGATAGAAGTTAGTATAGTCTTCTGCTTCTAAGTCAGCTGGCTTTTTAGTCCAAGCAGGGTTTGTGTTGTTGATAATGTTATCAACATCAATTTGCTTATGTGGCTCAGTAGTTTCTTTACCGTCTTTATCAGTCGTTGTTTGAGGTGTAAAATCAGGATCGTTTACTTGTTTAGTTCCAAATTTAATTGGTACTTGATTAAAACGATTATATTTATTTAATAAACCTGAAATTTTAGCTTCTTCTAAAAATTCAGTAGAGTCATCAGCAATATGTAAAATAATTTCAGTTCCTCTGTCAGATTTGTCGTGCTCTACTAAGGTATATTCAGGAGAACCATCACATGTCCAGTGAGCTGCTGGTTCATCTTTAAATGACTTTGTAATTAAATCAACTTTATCTGCTACCATAAAAGCAGAGTAAAAACCTAAACCAAAGTGACCAATTACACCTGTTTCATTTTTATCGTCTTTATATTTTTCTAAAAACTCTTCAGCTCCTGAAAATGCAATTTGATTAATGTACTTTTCTACTTCGTCAGCAGTCATACCTAAACCTTGATCTTTAATAGTCAATGTTTTTGCATTTTTATCAATGCTAATTTCAATTTTAGCATCTCCTAATTCAGTTTTAGCTTCACCAATAGATATCAAATGCTTTAACTTAGTAGTAGCATCAGTTCCATTAGAAATTAATTCACGTAAAAAAATCTCGTGATCAGAATATAAAAACTTTTTAATCAGTGGAAATATATTTTCTACCGATACATTAATGTTTCCTTTACTCATAATTTATATATTTTATTTGATATTATTTTCTGGTTAATTTTATTGTCAAAAAAAATACCAAAAATAGATATGTGCCAAGATGACATATAAAATGACTATAGTGATTGTTTTTGTGTGAAAAGTTAAAAATTACTACTTTTACAAGCTACGCATTTACATAAAAGTAAAAAATAACATAAAAAATTATGTATAGTTCAAAAATTACAGGATTAGGGTATTACGTGCCTGACAACGTGGTAACTAATGATGATTTAACCCAGTGGATGGATACGAATGATGAATGGATTCAAGAGAGAACTGGTATTAAAGAACGTCGTTGGATTGACCCAAAAACAGGAGATAATACATCTTCAATGGGAGCTAAGGCTGCTAAAATAGCTATAGAAAGAGCAGGTTTAACCAAAGATGATATAGATTTTATTGTATTTGCAACTTTAAGTCCAGATATGTATTTCCCAGGAGGAGGAGTTCGTGTTCAAGATATGTTAGATATGCCTACTATTGGTGCTCTTGATGTTCGTAATCAATGTTCTGGTTTTATTTATTCTCTTTCAGTTGCTGATCAGTTTATAAAAACTGGGATGTATAAAAATATATTAGTTATTGGATCAGAGAATCATTCAGGTGGTTTAGAAAGATCAACTAGAGGAAGAGGTGTTACTGTTATTTTTGGAGATGGAGCGGGAGCTGCAGTTTTGTCACGTTGTGAAGAAGAAGGAAAAGGTATCTTATCTTCTCATTTACATTCTGAAGGAAAACATGCAAAAGAGTTAGCATTAGAAGGACCATCAACTGGACGTTGGGTACCTGAAATATTAGAAGCTAATGATCCTGAAGATGTTTCGTATTTTCCATATATGAACGGACAATTTGTTTTTAAACACGCTGTTGTTCGCTTTTCTGAAGCAATAGTAGAAGGTTTACAAGCTAATAATTTACAAAAAGAAGATATTGATATGTTAATTCCTCATCAAGCGAATTTACGTATTGCTCAATTTATTCAGAAAAAGTTTCAATTAGCTGATGATAAGGTGTATAATAATATCCAAAAATATGGAAATACTACAGCTGCATCAGTAATTATTGCGTTAACTGAAGCTTGGGAAAAAGGAAAAATAAATGATGGAGACTTGGTAGTATTAGCTGCTTTTGGTAGCGGATTTACTTGGGGGTCTGTAGTTATTCGTTGGTAAGACGTTTGATAAAATAAAAGTAAAACCGTGTGAAAATTCACACGGTTTTTTTATGACAAATAAATTAGTTATTTAATAATTACTTTTTTAGAATAACTTTTTGAGTTATTAAAAAGTGTTAAGAAGTAAATGCCAGTACTAAGTTTTGTAGTGTTTACAAAAGTTGATTTATCTTTTAACTTTAGTTCTTTTAATATATTTCCTCTTATGTCAAAAAGAAGAACAGTTCCAGCTTTCCAAAGTTCATTATTAACTGTTATAGTTATGTTTTTTTGACTTGATGGGTTAGGGTAAATATTTAGTAAAGAATTATCATTTGCTAAAATTAAATTATTTTCAATATTATTTCTTTCTGAAGTTATACAGTTTCCAATACGATTCCATCCATCAGTTGTTCTTTCATATAACGATCCAGCATAAGAAACAAGATCTTTTTCATTATAGTTTATAGAGCTATCATATGATTTTGCTTTAGAACATAAATCAGATTTACTGTTAATGTTTATTGATGAATTAACAATATTAACAGTATAATCTTCTACCTCACCATCAGGAAATGTTTCACATGCTGTAGATGCTCCATTGTATTTCATAGAAACACGCATTCTTGTTTGGCCTAAAGTAGCAGTTGAAGGTATTGAGATATTTGCTGTTCTGTTTCCAGCTATGTTAGATAATCCTATAGCAGTTTTTTCACTACTTTCAAAAGTACCGTTTCTATTATAGTCAATCCAAATAGTGAAGTATTCATTATATGCTGTATTGCTAAAACCAGCACTTACAATGATTTGATTAGTAGTCCCTTGCGTAACAGTAGCTATTTTTGATGTGAAATCACCATAACCTCCATTAGCTGTTGTTGTATTTGTCATACCTCCAAATGAAACATAGTCTATCCATTCATAAGTAATTCTTTCCCCTTTTGAGTTACAATAAGAAGGGAGGTTATCTAATGTTGTTACATTAACGTTATTACTTTTAGGAGAAATATTTCCTGCGGCATCTTTTGCTTTTATAGAAAAGGTATATGCAGTACTTGCTGTTAATCCTGTTACATTATATGAAGTTGTAGTAACAGTTTCTAGTTTCGTAGTACCTTGATAAACATCATAGCCTGTTACCGCTATATTATCTGTAGAAGCGGTCCAGTTTAAAGTTAAAGTTGTTTGTGCAACATTAGAAGAGACTAAATTACTAGGAGTAGTCGGAGGTTGAGTATCTGCTTGAGCTGATGTAATATTAACAGAATAATCTTCTGTTTCTCCATAATTATAAGATCCACAAGAACTAGGAATGGTATTATACCTTAAAATAACACGCATTCTTTTTTTTCCTTCTGAAACTGTTGAAGGAACAGTAAATGTTCCAGAAACAGGAGTTTCTTTTGAAGGAGATTTTGTCCATACAGTTTCTCCTGAGTCAGAAAAGTCTCCATCATTATTATAATCTATAAACACAGCATATCCTTCATTATATTTAGTACTTGCCCATTTAGGAGTTATTGAAATTGTTTGTGATTTACCTTTTTCTAAATCTGTTGAAATTGATGTGTGATTAGAATACCCATTGGTACCTTGATTTGAATTATTATTTATAGAACCGATATTCACATTACTAATATATTCATCAGATGTACTTTGTCCATTAGAACTACAATATGTTGGTTCACCGCCACCACCTCCAGATCCAATGTTTGAAATTTCAATAAGATATTCTAAGGCAAGTTTAGCAAATTTAGCAGCGTGTGTAGCATTTGCTGTTGGAAACCTTGAAGAAGTATCTTTAGCGGTATGAATATATGGGTTTGATTCACTTAATGTAGCTTCTATAGGAAAAGCAGTTTCGTATCCTTGTTGAGCAAAACTATGATGATCAGAACAACCATAATTACAACGAGAAGTACCATAGGTAATTTTATGAGTACCTGAAGCATTATAATGATCCATCAATTGAGTTAAATAGTTGTTTAAAGAAGTACTATTATAAGAGTCTGTTGTAATGTAAATATCATTTGTAGAACCTTTATAATTCGTCATATCTAATTGTAAATAACTAATGATATTCACATTTCTATTTTTATAATCTCTAGCTATTTCTTTAGATCCTACAAGACCAATTTCTTCAGCAGCGAAAGCCATAAATTCAACTGTACGTTTAGGTTTGTAATTCATGCTCAATAGTACACGAGCAACTTCAGTTATAGTTGCTATTCCTGATGCGTTATCATCTGCGCCAGGAGCGTTGGCATTTCCTTCTCTAGAAGTAGAGTCTAAATGTCCACCTAAAATAACATATTCATCAGGTTTTTCAGAACCAGTAATTGTCATTACTACAGAAGACATTGGTGTGTTTGTATGACTTACTAGTTTTACAGAAATATCACTTCTAGTGCTACTCATGTTTTCCCATTTAGCTTTTAAATCTACAGCAGATTGTTGTGCAGAAGAAAATGTATGGAATCTAGTTCCATAGCTTTCTAATTGGGTGATTTGGTTTTTGATATTCGTGTTATTTACAAGGTTTAAACTTTGGTTAACTAGTACATCTTGTGTTATGGAAAGGGGTATAGCTCTTTTAGAGCTTGTTAGTTTTCTTTTTTTGATTACCTGAATTTTTTCTATGGCTTTAATAGCCTCTTCTTTAGAGTTTTCTAAGAAATAACCAGGTCCGTGTCTTAAACCAGTATGATGAAGTTCTTCTGCTGAGGTATGGTTAAGCATTACAACACTGTAATCGGTGTAAGATTTTATGATTTTCACATCTTTAGGGTGGTTCTTTTTTAAGTTTACAGCATCATTGGTTCCCATGGTTGCATAAAACATTTTTTGCTTTTGAGCAAAAATGTTAAATGACACTAGTGTTATAAGCGTCATTGTTAGGGTAAAATTGATAAGTTTTTTCATTGTTTAAAATAATTAGAGGGTTAATTATTTTAAAAACAGTTATTTATGATTTTTATTGTGTATTTTTTATTTATTTATGTTAATTTTATTTTTATAGATATTTTTTTAACAAATTAACGAATGTTTTGTGTAAAAATGACAATATGATATTGTTTAAAATAAACCTCCATCAGTTTCATTGTTATCCCTATGTTTTCTATTTCTTGATTTATTTTTGGTTCCACCAAAATTATATCTAAAGCCTAAATAAAATGAGTTGTATTCTAGATTGTAGTTTCCTTTCTCTAAAAAAGGGTTTTCAGAGAAATAATCGTAATTAAGTCCGTTAAAAATATCTGTTCCTCTAAGAGTTATAGTTCCTTTCTTTTTTAAAACACTTAAACTAGCTCCAATATTAACCATAGTATAGGGTTTTACTTCAAATTGTATATTTTTACTTTTACCTCTATAAATAGCTGTTAATTGTAATCGTATTCTTTTATTTATTTTAAAGCTGTTGTTTAAAGTAGATTTAAAAAGAGTGTTTTTAACTTGTTCATTTTTAGTATTAATTATTCCTTGTGAATCTTGAATATATGTTTCTATTTGAGGCCTAATTTTCCACCAAGAAAATGCTTTATAACTCCCAAATATTTCTACACCGTAACTGTTAGCTGTATTGTAGTTTCCATAAGAAAAAACCTGTTTATTTGGGGCTGAAGTATCTTTTTGTATGGTTCTACCAATTTTATTTGAAATTTTACGATAAAATGTTCCAAAAGTAACTGTTCCTTTAGAAAAAGATTTTGAATAATTTAATTCAATAGAATTAGTAAATTGAGGAATTAAATTTTGATTACCTTCTGAGGTAGTAAATGGGCTAACCCATTCTTGTATAGGAGTCACTTGATATATTGAAGGTCTATCTACACGTCTACTATAAGCTAGTTGAATATCTTCTTTGTTAGTAATATGGTAGGTTAAAAAAGCTGATGGGTATATACTAAAAATTTTATCAGAATAAATGGAAGGATTACTCTGTTGAGTATTTGAAAATAATCCATTAACAATGAATTGTTCTAGTCTGATACCAGCTTGAATTGACCATTTTTTAAAATTGTTATTTATGTTGAAATATCCAGAATACATACTTCTATCATAGTTGAAATCAGTATTTCCCTTAGGTTGTTGAGAAACTGGAGTTCCAATTTCAATAACCTGATCTGTTTTAATTGAGCTTATTACTTTTTGATTTCGGTATTCAATACCTAATTCTAGTTTTGCTGTTTCAAAAAGAGGAGTTTCATAATCTAGATTTACTAACCAAGATTTTTTAGTGTCTGAAATTGAGTTGGTATAATTAAATAATTTGTTATTTGTATCTTGAAGAAGTCTGTTAATTGATTCTTCAGGGTTTTTATGAATACTATAATTAACTTCTAGCTCAATATTTTCGCCTTTATTATTAGTTGTTAATTTATAATCGACATTATAGTTTTGTTCTGATTCATTGTATTTTGAATGGTTAGGAGCTTCTAATATGTTGTTATTTATACGTGAAAAAGAATTGGTGTATAAAGTTGAATTACTAAAATTCTGATATGTATAAAGTGATAATGTATTGTTTTTATCAAGATAAATATCTGAGCCAATTTTAAAAGCATGATCAGAGTAGTCGTGCAAAAAATTAAATTTTTGTTCTAAATTATTAGTAGTTCTTACTAATTGTTGTATAGTAGAGTTTTTCCCCCAGTTACTACTATAATTACCAAATAAGTTTATTTTTCCAGTATTATAATTTAAATTTAAAGAAACATCTGGTCTTGTGTTTTTGCTGTGTTCAAAGCCTACAGAAATTGTTCCGTTAAAACCAGATTTCATATTTTTCTTTAAAATAAAATTAATAATACCACTCATACCTTCTGGATTGTATTTTGCTGAAGGCGTGGTAATAATTTCAATTTGTTTTATTAAAGAGGAAGGAGTTTGTTTTAATAGTTGAGAAGTGTCCATGTTAGAGGGTTTTCCATTAATCAAAACACGAACATTTTCATTACCTCTTAAGCTAATAGAACCAGTTTGAATATTAACATTTACTGAGGGTATGTTTTGTAACATTTGTAATGAATTAGTTCCAGTAGCAATTAAATCTTTGCCTACATTTATAACTCTTCTATCAACTTTTTGAACAACACTAGTCTCTTCTGCATGTATTTCAATATCTTTTAACTTGGTATTTTTATTTTTTAAATAGAGCTTTTTTAAGTTAATTATAGGAGTAGCTTTACTTAACACAATTTCTTTACTCAAAGTTGAAAAACCTATAAACTGTATTTGAATTATATATCTTTTTAAAGGTAATTGTTTAATAGTAAAAAGGCCTTTTTCATTTGCTATTCCTCCAGAAATTATTTTATTATCCAAGGTTTTGCAAACTATTGTAGCATAAGGTATAGCGGTTTCGTTTTTTTGATTTATAACTAGCCCAGAGATTTCTCCTAGATTCTTTTTTTGTGAGAATATTAAAAGTGTGTTTATATATAAAATTATAAATAATAATTTTTTCATTTTAAATAGTAGTACTAAAATAAAATATGGAGGTAACGATAATTGATATAATATCAATTAACTAATAAGGAATAAGAGGTAATTATATATAGCCAGTAAGTATATTTTATACATATAAAATACCAAGTGCAATTATATGAAAAAAACTTCAGATAAATTAATATCTGAAGTTTTTATATATTTATAGCAAAAGTTGTTGTTAAATGAACCCTCCGCTACCTTGTTTTTCATTATTATCTCTTCTTCTTCGAGATTTAGCTTTATTCTTTCCTCCACCAAAGCGGTAGTTAAAACCTATATAAGCTGATTGACTTTCCCAATTGAATTGTCCGTTTTGAGTAAATGGTGTTTCAGCATCAAAGGCAAATCTCATTCCTTTGAAGATATCATTAACTCTAAGTGTTAAATTACCTTTACCTTTTAATACTCTTAAACTAGCACCTGTATTGATCATCCACATAGATTTACTATTAAATTGTATACCATCCTGACCACCACGATACATTGCAAATAATTGAAAACGTAAATTCTTAGTTGCTGTAAAACTGTTACTAATTCTTGAATTGAAAACATTTGTTTTTACATCTGTAGTTCTTTCATTAGCTTCTTTGTAGTTTACAATACCTTTTTGAGATTGAGAATAGAAATCTAAACTTGCATTTGCTCTCCACCATTTTGCAATTCTATAATTTGCTGAAAACTCTAAACCATAAGCATCATTATCTGGGAAGTTAATGAAAGATAAAATTTGTTTTACCTTAGGTACATTTGTGTCTAAAGGATCTTTGTAGGTTAATCTAGATATGTTATCATTTATTTTTCTGTAAAAAGTTCCAAAAGTTAAAGAACCTCCTTTAATTCTACGTGTATAATTAACTTCAAAAGAATTAGTAAACTGCGGACGTAATGTTGGTTCTCCAATCGATGTTATTAAAGGAGTACTCCATTCTCTAATAGGATTTAATTGACCTATACCAGGACGATCAACTCTTCGGCTATAGCTTAACTGAAACTGATTCTTATCAGAAGGGTTATAGGTAAAAAAAGCTGAAGGGTAAACAGTGAAAATATCATCAGTAATCTTAGCAGTTGAAGTTCCATTAACAAAATCACCTTCTATTTCATACTGCTCTAAACGAGCTCCTATTTGCATAGTTATTTTATTAAACTTATGACTGTAAGTTATGTATGAAGAAAATATATTTCTATCATAATTAAATGAAGAGTTGTTTAGGTTTTCTTGATTGGTAATAATGCTATTAGAAGTTTTGTTTATTCTAACTTCTGCACCTAATTCAAGTTTACCATTTTTTGAAACAGGATTTGTATAATCTAAATTAAGTAACGTATTGTCTCTATTGTTAGTAACACTATTATTATAGTTTAAAGATTTATCACTAGGATTAATTAGTTCGTTAAATACCGCTACTTCAGGGGATTTTGAATTAGAAAAGTTAGCTTCAAATTCAATATTATGACCTTTTTTATCAAAATCTAATTTATAGTTAAAGTTATAAGCACTTGAATTACTTTCAGAATTTGAAATAGTAGGAGCATTAGTAAGTAAAACACCATTATTTCTAACCATTGTTGATCCAGTTGCTAAACCATCAAACCAATTTTGAGTAGTATAAACTGATAAAGTATTTTTATCATTTATATAGATATCAGCTCCAACTTTTAATAAATGAGATGTATTGTCGTTATCAAAAACAAAGTTTTGATTAATAGTTTGTGGTGAAGTACGATTAACATATCCATAATTATGTCTTTTTCCTATACGTGTACCGTAATTAGCAAAAAAGTTAACATTACCTGTTTTATAATTCATGTCTAATGAACCATTATAACGAACATAATGCCCAGCTTCAACACCAGTATTAATTGAACCATTAAAACCCATGTTTGCTTTTTTATTTAAAATGATATTGATAATACCACTCATACCTTCAGGATTATATTTAGCAGAAGGGTTGGTTATTAATTCAATACTTTTAATTGAACTTGAAGGGATTTGTTGCAATAATTGAGCAGCACTAATATTTGTAGGTTTTCCGTCCACTAATACACGTACATTGTCATTTCCACGTAAACTTATGTTTCCTGTTTGACTATCAACACTTACTGATTGTACGTTATTTAATAGCTCTGAAGCTGTTGCTCCTGCAGATGTTAAATCTTTACCTACATTTATTACTTTTCTATCCACTTTTTGTGTTACAGTAGATGTTTCAGCACGAACTTCAACTTCATCTAACGTAGTAGCGTCTTCTAGTAATGAAATAGTTCCTAAATTAATTTTTTTACGACTCCCTTTAATAGCAATTGGTTTGTTAATAGTTTTGTATCCTATAAACTGTATTTCAACAATACTATTTCCTTCAGGAATATTTTTCACTGTAAATATTCCGTTTTCATTAGTAATTCCTCCAGTTATTATTTTTTTGGCAACATCTTTGATTATAATGTTAACGTATGGTAAAGGTTCTTTTGTAGTTTGATCAATTACCTTTCCGTAAACTGATCCAGGTTTAGATAAATTACCTTTAGACATTTGGGCATATGTATTCATGCTTAAAATGGTTAAAAGTAAAAGTAGTATTTTTTTCATTTTGTTAATTTTATGTAATTTTGAATTGTCTTAATAACTAATAGACTATAGGTATTATATTTTTGTTACCTTAATTAACTCTATTTAACGTATTATTAACAGGTATGAAAAACACAACTTTAGTTTTAGGAGCTTCTTTAAAAGAGAATAGATATTCAAATAGAGCTGTTAAGTTGCTTGATAATAAAGGGTTTAGTGTAAGGGCAATTGGTAACAAAGAAGGTAGTATTAATGCTATTAAAATTGTTACAGAAAAATTAATGTTAAAAGATATAGATACTGTTACATTGTATTTAAGTGCTAAAAACCAAGTAACTTATTATGATTATATTCTTAGTTTAAATGTGAATAGAGTAATTTTTAATCCAGGAACAGAAAACAGTGAATTTAAAAATTTGCTTGAAGAGAATGGTGTTAAAACAGAGGTAGCATGTACTCTAGTATTACTTTCAACAGGGCAATATTAGTTTAAAACTTGAATAGGGAAGGAGTCTATAGAATAACGTTTACCAGCTTCTGCTAATTCAACATTTTCAAAAACAGTTTGAGCTTCGTTTTTAAAATCATTGATGTTATTGTACCTGCTTGAATAATGCCCAATAATTAATTTTCCAACATTAGCTTGACTGGCAATTGAAGCAGCTTGTTCAGCAGTAGAATGTTTAGTTTTATCACATAAATCTTCTCTATCTTTTAAAAAAGTAGCTTCATGGTACAAAACATCTACATCTTTTATGATAGGTACTATATCTGGTTTGTACTCAGTATCACTACAAAAAGCAAAACTCTTTGGTTTTGAAGGCTCAATGGTTAATTTTAAATTAGGAATTACTTCTCCCGAAGATAAAGTAAAATCTTTTCCAGCTTTTAAGTTATGATAGTCACAGGTGTCAATTTCATCATATTGTTTTATATTTTCAATATGTAGTTTTTTTAATTTTGGTTTTTCTGTAAATAAATAACCGTTTGTATATACTCTGTGGCTAAGAGGGATTGTATGTACAGAAACTTTATCGTCTTCAAAAATTAATTCACTTTTATTAGATGATAACTCATGAAATACAATGTTGTATTTTGTCCAAGATTTAGAAAGTTTTAATTGTAGCACTGTAACTTCTTTTATTCCTTTTGGACCATAGATATGTAAATCTTTTTCTCTGTTTAAAATACCAAAAGTAGATATTAAGCCAATTAAGCCAAAAAAATGATCACCATGTAAATGGGAAATAAAAATATGGTTAATTTTAGAAAAACCTATTTTGTATTTGCGCATTTGGCGTTGGGTACCTTCGCCACAATCAATTAAGAAATGTCTATTATTTATTTCTAAATATTGTGAGGTAGGATGCGCATTTACACGAGGGGTAGCAGAGTGGCACCCAAGAATGGTAAGGTTTAAGCTCATTATTATTTAATAACAAAGCGTTTAGAGATTACTTCTTTGTTCGTTTGTATTGCGTAAATATACATACCAGCTTTTAAATCGTTGCGCCTAAAAGGGAATGAATTTCTCCCTTTTTTAACTTTTAATTTTTCAGTAAAAACAGTTTTTCCTAAAACATTTTTAACAGTTAATAATACAGGTTGATCATTATTTACATTAAAAAAAATAGTTGTATTATTTGTAAAAGGATTAGGAGATGCTACTAATTTACTAATGCCTTTCTGTTGAGAAAAGATAGAAAAAGAAACAAAGAAAAATATAATTAATAGTAATTT
This sequence comes from Tenacibaculum halocynthiae, assembly GCF_964512825.1. NCBI lineage: Bacteria > Pseudomonadati > Bacteroidota > Flavobacteriia > Flavobacteriales > Flavobacteriaceae > Tenacibaculum > Tenacibaculum halocynthiae. The sequence goes on from NZ_CAZELG010000044.1 coordinate 127,396, forward strand.
TTTCGTCATAAATAATTCATTAAGGGGTTATGAATAGTTATAAGGTTAAAAACCTAAATCACGTTGTATATCTTCCATTTCAATAATATCTTCAGCTTCAACTAGTGTTGGCACTATATTAAAAAATTCAGGAAAATTATCAACATTAACTTCATTACATATAACAACAAAAGATGTGCCACTTTGTTGTTGTAAATCAGCGTATTTCAAAAATACTAAAATATTCTTTTCGGTGAAATTATTTTTAGGAGAAATTTCAACAATTAAATGTTTTCCTTTCAAATTAGTATAATTTTCATCAAAATTTTCAATGAATATTTCAAAAGAAGATTCATTGGACGAAATTAAGTTATAATTATTTTTCTGTATTATATTCATACTTTATCTTTTTATTTGCTGAGCGAACAAATAAATAACAGCCATTCTAACAGCTACACCGTTTTCTACTTGATTTAAAATAATAGATTGGTCACTATCAGCTACATCACTTGTTAGTTCTACACCTCTGTTAATAGGACCAGGATGCATAATAACAATTTTCTTGCCAAGGTTATCTAGAATTTGTTTATTGATTCCAAATAGCTGTGTGTATTCTCTTGTTGAAGGAAAGTATTTAATATCCATTCTTTCATGTTGCACACGTAAAACATTAGCAACATCACACCATTCAAGAGCTTTCTTTAAATTTGTTTCAACTTCAACTCCTAAGCTAGATATGTAGCGTGGAATTAATGTTGTTGGTCCACATACTTTTACTTCAGCTCCTTGTAATTGTAAAGCAAAGATATTTGATAAAGCTACACGTGAATGTAAAACATCACCAACAATTACTATTTTCTTACCTTTTAAATTACTATTTAAGGCTTCACGCATAGAAAAACTATCTAATAAAGCTTGAGTTGGATGTTCATGCGTACCATCACCAGCATTTATTATTTTAGCATCTACGTGATTTGATAAGAATATACCAGCTCCAACACTTGAATGTCGCATAACAACAATATCAACTTTCATAGATAAAATGTTGTTTACTGTATCTATAAGTGTTTCTCCTTTTTTAACAGATGATTGACCGGCAGAAAAATTAATTACATCAGCAGATAATCTTTTCTCAGCTAATTCAAATGATAACTTTGTACGTGTACTGTTTTCAAAAAATAAATTAGCAATAGTTATATCTCTTAATGAAGGTACTTTTTTTATAGGTCTGTTTATAACTTCTTTAAAATGAGAGGCAGTTTCAAAAATGATATCTAAATCATTTTTATTAAGGTACTTTATGCCTAATAAATGTTCAACACTTAATTGCTTCATTCTAGTGTAATTTTTTTATCATAACTATATCAAGCATTATTGCTTGTTCTCTAGGTAAATGGTGTCTTTTTTGTGAGTTTCTTTCCAATGAACAACTACTTTTTCTTCATTAATAGCATCTACTTGCCTACCTCTATAATTAGGTTGAATTGGTAAATGACGACTAAATCTACGGTCTATTAATACTAGTAATTCAATGTTTTCAGGTCTTCCATATGATTGAATAGCTGTTAAAGCTGATCTAACGCTTCTTCCTGAATACAAAACATCGTCAATAAAAACAACATTTTTACCTTCTATAAGAAAGTTTATTTCAGTTGTAGTTGCTTCTAGGGGTTCGTCTCTTCTTCGGAAATCATCACGGTAAAAAGTTATATCTAATAACCCCAATTGTAAGTTCTTTATACCGTAATCATTCTTTAATAATTTAGCTAAACGTTGTGCTAAGTATGTTCCTCTCGGTTGAATACCTATTAATACTGTATTAGAAAAATCGTTATGATTTTCGATTAACTGACAGGCTAATCGATGCAGAATGATTTCAATTTCTTTTGAAGTAAGTAGTGTTTTTCTGCTCATTGTTGCTACCAATTTTATTTGATAGTTTCAATATTCAAAATTAAGACAAAAAAATACGTTGGCAAAATTAAAGTTAATGAAACATAAAAGTAAATCAATAAAATTATCTTTACATTTGCCAACTTTTAGAATAGCCTCGTAATATTATGATGAAATACATTAAGAATAAGAAGATTAAGATAAAAGATGATACGTTAGCTGGTATTACTGTTTCCTTAGCAATGATACCAGAGGTTGTTGCTTTTGCCTTTGTAGCTCAAATAAGCCCTATTGTAGCATTGTTTGGTGCGTTTGTGGTAGGTATAATTTCTGCGATTTTTGGAGGTAGGCCTGGTCTAATTTCGGGAGCAGCTGGAGCAGTAGCAGTTATTTTTGTTCATATGATTCAAGAAGGGCATGCCAAAGGTCTTTTATTTGATTCTCCAGTAGAGAATATGGGGTATTTCTATCTTTTGGCTGCAGTAGTTTTAATGGGAGTTATACAAGTTTTGGCTGGTGTTTTTAAATTAGGAAAGTTTGTTAGATTAATACCTCATCCAGTAATGATGGGGTTTGTAAATGGACTTGCTATCGTTATTTTTATGGCTCAGCTAGGGATGTTCAAAGAAAACTCAAAAGATTTATTTGGGCAGAACAAACGTAAAACTGATTCTAAGGAACTTGTATATAATGTCGCTAATAATGAAGTTAAAGATGTAATGTCTGGTACAATTTTATATGCTATTAAAGAAAACTCTGTAATAAATTTAAAAACAAACAAAGAAGCTTTTGTAATATCTGATGGTCAGGTGTTCAATCCTGAAACTAAAAAAGTTGTATTTAATGTAAAAGATGATGGCTTTTATTCTATAAAAGATAGTGGAGTAGTAAAATCTACTATGCAAGGAGAAAAGTTATATACCATGATAGGTTTAGTATTATTAACAATGCTTATTGTATGGGGGCTACCTAAATTGACTACAAAAATACCAGCAGCTTTAACTGCTATATTAATAGTTTCTTTTGTAGTTATTTTTGGAGGTATTAATTCTATTAATGTAGGTGATTTTATTAGAGATGGGGGAGGAGCCGGATTAAATGGTTTTGATGAATTATCTAAAAAATTAAATCTATTTGAGTTATGGAGTAACCTTCCTTTTAATTTGGATACATTGAAATTTATAGCGCCTTATTCATTTTTAGCGGCCTCAGTTGGTTTAATTGAAACGCTTATGACAATGAATTTAGTAGATGAATTAACTGATTCTAGAGGAAATGGAAATAAAGAGTGTGTTGCTCAAGGTGCTGGAAATATGGTTAGTGGATTGTTTGGAGGAACTGGTGGTTGTGGAATGATTGGCCAAACAGTTATTAATATTAATGCTGGAGGTAGAGGTAGATTATCTGGAGTAATGATGGCTTTAACTTTATTAACTTTTATTTTATTTGCTGATAAATATATTGAACAAGTGCCTATTGCCGCATTAGTAGGTGTGATGTTTATGATGGTTATAGAAACTTTTGCGTGGTCTAGTTTTAGAATCATGAATAAAATACCTAAAACAGATGCATTTGTTTTAATTATAGTATCTGCTGTAACAGTATTCTTTGATTTAGCAATAGCTGTATTTGTAGGTGTTATAATCTCTGCATTAGTTTTTGCATGGGAAAATGCAAGAAAAATTAGAGCAAGAAAACGTACAAAAGATGACGGTACTAAAGTTTATGAAATTTGGGGCCCTTTATTTTTTGGAAGTATAACTGCTTTTAATGAGAAATTTGATATTAAAAATGATCCAGATAAAGTTGAAATTGATTTTGTAGAGTCACGTGTATCTGATCATTCAGCTATAGAGGCTATTTTTAATTTAGTAGAAAAATATCAAGCAGCTGGGAAAAAAATAATATTAAAGCATTTAAGTGAAGATTGTAAAGTATTAATGTATAAAGCTAGTGATACTTTTCATGATATTATTATAGAAGATATTGATGACCCTCGTTATCACTTAGCTGAAAATCCTGAAAAGTTTCCGAAGCCATTATCTGAATATAAATTTTAAAAAAATAACATAAAAAAACCATTTTAATTTTAAAATGGTTTTTTTATGTTATTTAAATGCTTAGTTATTTCTTTTGTAATGGACTGATTATTTCTACATCACTAAAGGCTATTGCGCCTCTAACAACACTATCTATAGTGCTTTTTAAAGCTTCAATAAGTTGCATTTTTAATTGTGATTTGTGATACAATAAACTTACCTCACGCGCAGGAGGGGGTGTTTCAAACTCACGTAAATGCTTTTTATCTTCCTCATGTAAATCTAATGTATTTAGATAAGGTAAAAGAGTCATACCTAACCCATCTTTTGAAAGCTTAATTAAGGTATCAAAACTCCCACTTTCAAGTTGAAACTGTAAATTTCTATTCTTTTTATTTGTTCTACATAAATTAATAACACTGTCTTTAAAGCAATGTCCATCTTCTAATAATAATATATCATCTACTTCAAGTTCATCTACTTTAATTTTATTTTGACTAAAAAGTTTATGCTCTTCAGGAACCAAACCAACAAATGGTTCATAATATAATACACGTTCTTTTATAGCTTCATTTTCAAGAGGGGTTGCAGCTAAGGCAGCGTCAATATGACCGTCTGTTAATTTACGTACAATCTCTTCAGTTGTAAGTTCCTCGATAATTAATTGAACTTTTGGATAGTTTCTATTAAAAGTTTTTAGGAACATAGGTAATAATGTTGGCATTATTGTAGGTATAATTCCTAATTTAAATTCTCCGCCAACATATCCTTTTTGTTGATGTACAATATCAATAATTCTATTACTTTCATCGACAATAACTTTTGCTTGTTCAATAATTTTTTTTCCTACTTCAGTTAATTCAATAGGCTTTTTTGATCTATTAAAGATTTTAGCATCTAATTCATCTTCTAGTTTCTGAATTTGCATACTTAAAGTTGGTTGTGTAACAAAACAATGCTCAGCAGCGACAGTAAAATTTTTATATTCAGCTACAGCTAATGTATATTTTAGTTGAGTGATAGTCATTCTATAATATTTTTTGATAAAGATATTAAAACAATCAATTGAATTTATAGTTTTACTCGTTAAAATTGCAATAATTTTGAATCAGTTTAAAACGCAACACAAAATCAATAAGATATGGAAACTACAATATTAGGATTAGATAAAAAGAAGACAGAAAACTTAGTAGAAGAATTAAATGTTCTATTAGCTAATTTTCAAATATACTATCAGAATGTAAGAGGACTTCACTGGAATATTAAAGGAAAAAATTTTTTTGAATTGCATGTTAAATTTGAAGAGTTTTATACAGATGCACAAGAAAAAGTAGATTTAATTGCTGAACGTATTTTAACTCTACAAGGAGTACCTTTACATACTTTTAACGATTACAGTAGTTTGGCTAAAGTTCCTGTAGGGAAAAATATTTATGAAGATGTTAAAGCTGTAGAATTAGTAGTTGAGTCTTTATCAGAACTGTTAAAAATAGAAAGAAGTATTTTAGAATTATCTGATGATGCAGATGACGAAGGAACAAATTCTATGATGAGTGATTTCATATCAGAACAAGAAAAAACATTATGGATGATGAATGCTTGGTTAGGCTAAATCATCTTTTTTTTAAGGGGAGAAAAAGACAACATTAATTTGTTGTCTTTTTTATTTTAAGTATATAGTTTTCTTTTTATGTAATAGTATTCATTAATAATTGTAATGCTAGCATCTTTATTTAATGATAGTAATAATAAAATCTCTTTATTTCCTAATCCATTTAACTGAATTTTTACTCAGATTGTATCTTTTGAAAAAATAGAAATCTTACAAGTTCTTAAGAAAAATTAAATATTTTTTTTAGCTCAAAATCACTTTTTCATTATGTTGAAAAAGTGATTTTTTTAAATGTTTTAATTTCAATGTCATATTAGTTGAGTTGATTAAATATTACTTTAAGTGTTAAAAAATGATAAAGAATTTACTTTTTAAGTTAAAAAACTGTTAATCAGGTAGTATAGTATTCGGATGAATTAAAATAGTATAGAGTAAAAAGAAAAAGTTAAAATAAATTTACCAAAAATACTTATTAAAACCTTTCTATCATGAAAAATCAAATATCATTACTCTTAGGAGTATTCGTTTTTGGTTGTGGATTCTCACAAACTAACAACTTCTGGAAAAAAAACACTCAACCAATTCAAAATAAGACTATTAATTTAGTTGAGAAGAAGGTAGTTACGCCAAATAACACTTATAACCTTAGTGTTGAAAAACTAAAAAAAGTATTGTCTTACTGCCCTAAAAGGTACGAGTCGTTTGGTAAATCAAATGTTATTATCACGCTTCCTAGTGAAGACGGAAAATTTAAAAAATACCGTATAAAGGAGACTAATGTTTTACATCCAGATTTAGCTAAAAAATTTCCAAAGATTAAATCTTATGTGGGTACATCTGTAAGTGGAGAAAATGAATTAGTACATTTTAGTTTGGGTAATAATGACTTTAGGGCTATGATTATGAAGTCAGATGCTACAATAATTAATATCAAGCATCCTACTATCAATAGTAAAATGTATATGATTACTTCAAAAAAGGAAAAATCAGAACCTATAAGTTGCCAAACTACAGATAATGATTTCGAAAATTTTTTAGAAAAAAAGACAACAGGATCTAAAGGGTTACCAAAAAGAGCCAGAAGAGATGCTAATGATAGTCGTCTTAGAGTTTATCGAATGGCCATAGCAGTAACGGGAGAATTGTCTAAAATATATACTGATAAAGCAAGTGTTACAAATGGTTCAGTTCAACAAAGGAAAGCTGCTGTACTTGCTGAGTTAAATGCACTCATGACAAGGGTGAATGCGGTTTATGAACGAGATTTAGGAACTACATTTGAATTAGTACCTAACATTTTAAATTCCATTTTCCTTGATCCAGTAACAGATGGTATTACACATGGTAATACGGGAATATCTATAAATGAATCTCAAGGTATTCTTGATGCTCAAATAGGTAATGCTAACTATGATATAGGTCATGTTTTAGATTCAGATGGAACCGGACGTGGAGCTTTAAACTCTGTATGTGTTGATGATAAAAAAGCGCAAGGATCTACAGGTGCGCATCCTTTCACATCTGTAAATGATTATTTCTTCCGTACATTCGTTCATGAAATTGGTCATCAATTTGGTGCTAATCACTCGTTTAATAATGCATGTGGTGGTAATCGTTTGGATGAAGGTGCCGTTGAACCAGGAGGAGGTAATAGTATTATGGCATATCAAGGTTGTGCTCCAAATTACGATTTACAAACTTCACATGTTTTCTTTCATGCTAAACAGATAGATGAAATGTGGAATCATATTGTAAACACAGCAGGTTGTGGTATAACAAAGTCAGTAGGTAATAGTGCACCAGTAGCTAGTATAGGAGGTAACTATACGATTCCAAGATCTACTCCATTTATATTAGAAGGATCTGCTACTGATGCTAATACACCGGCCAACCAACTAACATATACTTGGGATCAAATGGATAAAGAAATAGCTCCTATGCCCCCTCTTGCTACATCAACAGGTGGCCCTTTATTTCGTTTTAAACCACCTACAACATCTCCTATCCGATATATGCCTGATCTTGGTACAGTAAAAGCTGGAAATTCTTCTTCTGAATGGGAGGTAACACCTTCTGTTGCTAGAACGATTAATTTTAGATTTACCGTAAGAGATAACCACGCTGGAGGGGGGAATACAGATTCTAGAGATGCTGTTATTAAGGTAGCTGGAAATGCCGGCCCTTTTGTAATAACTTCCCAAAACAGTAGATTTGATGCACCAGTTGGCTCTACCCAAAAAGTAACCTGGAATGTAGCAGGAACTACAGGAAATGGAGTTAATGCAGCAAACGTAGATATTTTATTATCTACAGACGGAGGAAATACATATCCAATAACTTTAGCGTCGGCGGTACCTAATGATGGTTCTCATCAAATTACAATACCAGATGAACAAGGAGGTGTAAATAGAATTATGGTAAGAGGTACCAACAATATTTTTTTTGATATTACAAACGCTAACTTTAGCATAACGGATGGTAACTCTGATCCTATGCCTACAAATTATTGTGCTGCTGGTCATCAAGGTAATAATTATATAGATGAAGTCATCTTTGGAGATATCAATAATAAAAGTGAAAATAGTGGATATTCTGATTTTACCAATCTAGGGACAAATGTTATCAAAGGCCAACCTGTTACTTTAACGGTTAATCCAGGAATTGAGACCTGGGATCCTAATTATTTTGGAGCTTGGATTGATTGGAATAAGGATGGAGATTTTGAGGATACAGGTGAAGAAGTTTTATTAACAACCAATGGGCAAGGTGGAGTAACAACAACTGTTGTAGTTCCAAATACTGCAAAAAATGGTGCAACCAGATTAAGAGTGCGTTATAAATTACATACTGCTCCTGAGCCTTGTGGAATAGCATCATCGAAAGGTGACGAAGTAGAAGATTATTTTGTGTTTATTAAAGGTAATTCAACTCCAGATTCAGAGGCTCCAAGTACACCAACTAATTTAACTGCTTCTAATATTGAAAGTACTTCTTTAACATTAAATTGGACAGGTTCTATCGATAATATAGGAGTATCTGGTTATGATGTATTTAGAAATAATGAAGCGACTCCGATAGGAAGTCCTTCAGGAACTATATTTAATGTTACAGGGTTAACTAAAAATACTTCTTATTCTTTTTATGTAAAAGCTAAGGATTTTTCTAATAATACTTCTGGAAATAGTAATACTATTAACATAGTAACTAAAGACGGTCCAAGCCCTGGAACTGATCCTTGTGCTGCATCTACAACACAAAATAGTACTTTACATATCACGAATGTAAGCTTTGGTTCTATAAATAATAGCTCCACAAATGCAGCATATAATGATTTTTCAACTATTTCAACTAATCTTTCAGTGGGGCAGTCGGAAACAATTACTATTGACGTAAATAATAGTAGTTGGACATTTAATGACGTAGGAGTTTGGATCGATTGGAATAATAATGGTCAATTTGAAACTTCAGAAGAAGTATATGCTCGATATGGAGCTGGCCCTTATTCAGGTAGTGTTACGCCACCTAATACAGCTGTTTCGAATACCTTATTACGTATGCGAGTACGATTAGGTTATGGAAGTAGTGAGAGAGCTCAACCATGTGGTACGGATACTTCTTTTGGGGAAGTTGAGGATTATTCAGTAGTAGTAAGTGGTGGAGTAACTGGTGATACGCAACCCCCAACTGCTCCAAGTGGGTTAGTAGCTTCTAGCATTACAAGTACTTCACTAACATTAACATGGACGGATTCTACTGATAATGTAGGAGTAACTGGATATGATGTGTATCAAGGAAACATTAATTTGGGTACAGTTACAGGAACTTCGTATAATGTGATTGGTTTAACTGGAAATACTTCTTATAGTTTTACCGTTAGGGCTAAAGATGCAGCAAGTAATCAATCTACTGAAAGTAATATAGCAAATGTAACAACTACAGGAGGTACAAATCCTGATCCAACATTACCAACAGGTTATTGTAATGCAGGAAGTCAAGGAACCAATTATATAGGTGGAGTTACATTTGGAAGTATTAATAATACGAGTCAAAATAGTAATTATACAAATTTTACAGCTCAAAGCACAAACGTTTCTATTGGACAAACCTTAACATTAACTGTAACTCCAGGAATCACAGCTTCTAATTGGTCGGCTAATGTAGTTGGTGCCTGGATTGATTGGAATAGAGATGGTGATTTTACAGATGCTAATGAAGAAGTTTTAATGAAAGTTCCTGGTACTGGTGGTGAAACAACTTCAGTTACTGTACCCAATAATGCTCAATCTGGAGCCACTAAGTTACGTGTACGTTACAGATGGGCAAGTAATCCTAATCCTTGTGGAACTAGTGCTAATGATGGTGATGAAGTTGAAGATTATGTAGTTGTAATTGGTGGTAGTACTGGTGATACACAAGCACCAAGTACGCCAACAAATTTACTAGCTTCTAATGTAAATGAAACAACCTTAACATTAAACTGGACTGCTTCTACAGATAATGTAGGGATAACAGGATACGATGTATTCCGTGGAGGAACTTATATAGGTACAGCTACAGGTACAACTTACAGTGTAACTGGTTTAACTGCTAATACAGCGTATACTTTCTCTGTTAGAGCTAAGGATGCAGCGGGTAATCAATCAGCTTCCAGTAATACCGTTAATGTTACCACCCAACAAACGAATCCAAATCCTACCTATTGTTCTGCTACAGGGAATGATGGACCAGAGGGAATATCAAATGTTGTTTTTGCTGGAATTAATAATTCTTCTGTAAGAAATGTTTCTGGATATGATGACTTTACTTCTATTTCTACTAATGTAAATGTAGGGACAAGTCATAACCTTACAGTTACAATACTGGGTTATCAAGGAGGTAGTAATGATGAAATCTATGCATTCTTTGATTGGAACCGTGATGGTGATTTTTCGGATGCAGGAGAGGAATTTACTTTGATTAAGACAAATGGTCTTACAGGTGCAATATCAGTAACGGTACCACAAACGGCAATAACTGGTTCAACAAGAATGCGTTTACTAGTCTCATATTATGATACAGAAAAGAATTCATGTGATACTGGTACCAATGATGTACGATATGGAGAGTATGAAGATTATACAATTAATGTAACGAACTCTAGTGCTAATGCTAGTCCTAGTTTATTTAGTAACGGCGGTAATAAGTTTTCTTTATTTCCAAATCCATTTAATAAAAGTTTTACTTTGAATGTAACTTCTTTTAAAAGTACTAACTTTAATGTAAGTATTTATGATATCGTTGGAAGACAGATTTACTCTCAAGAATACAATGGAAATCAAACTAAAATAGAAAATTTAGGTGAACGTATTACCGCTCCTGGTAACTATTTTATTAGAATTCAATCTAATGATAAAACAGAAGTCTTAAGGGTTCTTAAAAAATAAATAACCCTAAATATTTTGTTAATAATAAAACACCTTTTCAACTTAATGAAAAAGGTGTTTTTTTTAAATCCCATTTTAAGAGAAAAAGAGATAATATGAATTTATAGTCTTTTTTATTTTACGCATATAGTTTTTCTTTTACATTATAGTATTCATTAAAAACAGCATTGATTGTTTCTTGATATTTATTAAAAGAAGTTCCATCGTTCTTAGTAATTAAATCATTAATACTTTCACTTGCTTTTAAAGAACAAAATATAGCGTTAGAAATACCATGTGATGAAATAGGATCAAAAGCCATGGCCGCATCGCCGATAGATAACCAATTATCACCTACAATATTTTGTGGGATAGATGAGTTTGCTAGTCTTCCAGTAACTTTAAAATTACCAGTAGGTAAATGTTTTTTTAATATTTTGGTATTGGTTAATATTTCACACCAATTAGAAAAAGTTTTTAATTTTTTATGGAGAGCATCATTTTTTGAAGAGTATAGAGTCATAATTCTTGTTGTTTCATTTAAATCAGAAACGGTTCCCCATCCACTTTCATATGTCTCAGTAAAAAAACCATATTTAAGCGATTCTTTAGTTTTTGGTAAATAACATATAAAAGCAATGTTATTATCATATGAAATTATAGGTACTTTAAAGAAATTTAAAATAACTCGATTTCGTCCAGTAGCGTCAATAATTAATTCACTATCAATATTGTATTTAGTATTGTTTAATTGAACAGATGTAGTTGTTGATGTTATGTTCTTTAGTAAATTATAGTTTATTATTCTTGATTTTACTTTTTTTTCTAATTCTGAAATGACCTTTCTTTTGTTTAGTTTTAATCCATATTTAAACGGATTATGTTTGAAAAAATCTTCACTATGAAAAATATTGTTCCATATTGATTGATAGCCATATGTTTTGGAAGCACATTCTTCAAATAGAGTAAGTAAGTCAATGTTTTTTAATAGGCTAAGTGTAGAAGGAGGTATAGTTTCTGCAAGAATAGTAGCAGATGTATTTACTTCTTTGTTAAGTAGTATACATTCAATTCCTTTTTTTTCTAATAAATAACATAAAATGAGTCCTGAGACTCCTTTCCCAACAATAAGTACTTTTGTTTTTAAGTGTGTCTCAGGATTCATAATTATTTAATAATTAAGTACATATTTGTAGCTGATTCGTATCCACCACATTTATCAATATAACTAACCTCAATAGTAACAAAATTATTACTATAAGGTTTTAAATTTTCTGTAATGTCCATTGGAGGAAGCGGAGTTATTTTTCCACTACAACCATTACTGAAATCTTGATTTAATACAACGTTTCCATTTATTTTAAGTTCTAAAACATCGTCTACAGAAACATCACCTGTACCATCTTTTGTAGATGATAAAAATATTTCCTTACCAGAAGGAAGCCATACCATTTCTCTTACATTTGAATAGAAAATACTTGGAGGGTTTAGTTTTACAGGTCTAGAGGTTATTTCTTTACCTAAAAATATAACTAGTTTGTCTTTAACATTTTTGCTATCAGAAGCTACATACACTATTTCAGGAACTCCATTTACATTTGCATTACGACCTGCAACTACACCTACATCTTTCCATTTGTAAACCATATTAATTAAGCCATTTAAATAGCCACCTTCAGCGTGATAACCAACATATCCTGTATCACTTGTCATTAACCATGGAACTCGATTAGCATAAATATATTGTTTAGTTTCATCTCCTAAAGTAGTGTCTTGCATTTTAACTAAACTTTCTTCAGTTAATACATCAACTGGTAAATTTGCAGCCCACCATGCAGGTATTGGGTATTGACTGTCTAGAAAAACTTTTTGGCAGCTCCCAGCATCAGATTGCCATGGAATTCCCATCCATTTAGTTAAATCTCCTGGTGTTGTTTTCCATAACCAATTTTCTTTATTTGATGGATTTAATGAAGCTTTTACATCATCTGAATTCATTTGAAATCCAAAATCATTATAAAAAATTTCAGATTGTTCATTTTTTGTAGCTGAAGCAATACGTATTTCACGTAGTCCAAAGAAAGAAGCACCTTCAGTAACATTTTTAAATGTTAAATTATTTGCTGAATACATTTGTTCATGACGCATTGGCCAAGTAAGTTCTACTCCTGGGTGGAAACCACCTCCATATAAAGTTTCTAAAACAGCTCGTGTCATTAATAAAGCACTTTTTGTTTCATCTTTTGAAGCTTGAATGTATATATTTTGATAATAATGACCTATTTCATCCATAGTTGTGAATTCAAAATCTAAGCTTTCAAAATTTCCATCTCTCCAACTTTCAAGTTGCTGATATAAAATAGGAGGGATTGCAAACCATTGCGCAGGACTTCCAGGATAATTAATTCCATCACCTGGATAAAAAGGGTATTTTAATTCTTCTGTTCCACTACCAATATTTGTAATATCAGTTGTACTCTTACTAGGTATAACTGGTTCGTTGGTATAAGCATAAGCTGGATTTCTAAATAAGCTAAATATTTTTTCCCTTAAGGGTTGAGCTTCATCAGAGCTATTATATAAAAATTTAAATTCTTCAGTAGTTAATTGATCAATAATTTCTCTAAATGATGGAGCAAGGAAATCACTTGCATTTACCCATTGCATTCTATATAACCTATATAATACAGGGAAAACTAAACTGAAATCTGTAGAATACGTATCATTTGAAGTGCCACAAATAAGATCGTACATTGTAGCTAATGGTTGTATTTGTGGAGCATAATCTGGTGGAGCAGTAGCTATCCAAGCTGCCGATTTAGGATCGTTTACTTCGTATGTTTTTCCATCTATTGTTACTTTAGCAGTAATTCTTCCGTCACAAATATCATCATACCAATTAGAGTTATCAGCAAAATCAGTATTCAAATCTGATGGATTTAAAGCTGCGGAAACCCCATCTCCAGGATAAAAAATTAAAGTTCCATTATCATGTTCAACTGTTCCTAAATTTACACTTTTACTTTCCATGTGCATTGCTTTTGCAATTTTACTCTTTCCTTCAGGGTTTAAAGGAAAAGGAAATTGTCCTCCAATTTTTTGCTTTTGATTACTTGAGGATACACTAACAGGTGCGGGGCAGTTAACTAACTCTTTTCTATAATTTTGATCATCAGAGTTTATTAGTTTTTGATCTAATACATTAGGATTTCTTCTTGAAGTACTAATTCCAGGAGCTATTTTTTCGGTAAAAAAAGTTGAGCTTAAATTTTCATTATCTGTATTTACAGAAAGATCTAAACTATTATTAAAATCATACCAAAATGGTTTTTTATTAGCTACCTCTACAGTCCATTCAACTTGACTAATATTGGCGTCTAATTTACGAATAGGGTTACCCTGATCGTCACATTCATAAATATAAAAACGTTGAGCTTGTTTTTTTAATGCACCATCAGCAGTGTGATACTCTTCTCCAGTTTCATATAAATTAGCCCATGGAACTTCAGGGCTAAAAACGACATCTTCTTTTGTTGCAGGACCATTACCCATTCGAGCAATTCCTATTGATGGATAAATTTTAAAATTCATAATAGTTTAATTTATATAGTTAGAAAAATTAGATATATATATAAAACTATAAATAGAAAGATTAGTAATTGGAAAAATACCCATAAACGTGTTCTTTTGGAGAACGAGAGCAGGATTATTAAGAACTTAAATATTTATTAAAATACGTATGCTAACAAAGGCAATTAATATAGCAGTAGCTTTTTTTAATTGAATAGGTGTAAGTATTTTATTACTTAATCTATTACCAATTTGACCTCCTACAAATACAATGATAAGAAGAATAGAGGTTAGATTCCAGTTGATTGAAAAATTAGGGTTTGTGTATTGGCCAATTAGGCCACTAATTGAATTAACTAAAATAAATAAACTTGCAGTTGCTGCTATTTTTTTAGGTGTTTCCCAGTTAGTTAGATGAAGTAAAGGGGCTAAAAAAATACCTCCACCAATACCTACCATGCCTGAAACAAATCCAATTAGACCTCCATACAAAGCATTTTGGGGTAATTTTAATTCTTTAGAACTAGTTTTTTTCGAGACAACTTTTTTTGAAACCCACATAGTTATGGCTGCGAATAATAATGTAAAGCCTAACAAGATAAAGAAGAACGTTTGATCAATTCGTAGATACCCACCTAAAAAAGCTAAAGGGATACTAAAAATAACCAAAGGAGTTACTTTTTTCCAATTGTACTGTTTTTGTTGTTTGAAAATTAAAACATTACCTGTTACAACAATAATATTACATAATAAAGCAGTAGCTCTAATTTCAGTAAAAGCTAAACTAGTTAAAGCTAAAACTGCTAAATAACTTGAACCACCTCCAAAACCTACTGATGAATATAGAATAGCAATGCTAAAAAATAAAAAGACTATATGCCAATTTTCGAGAACAGTTTTCAAAACAATTAAAAGCTCCATATAAATCAAATATATATATTTATAAGTGATCTTATGTTGTTAGTAGAAAAAATATAAAAACTATTTAAAAAAAACTGTAGATTAGTTTTTTATTAAAAACATAAAAGATTTTATAGATGAGTAATTATCACATAAAACATTTAGAAGAATATTATCAAGTTTATAGAAAATCAATAAGAAGCCCTGAATTATTTTGGGAAGAAATTGCTGAGGAACATTTTGTTTGGAGAAAAAAATGGGATAACGTATTGAGTTATGACTTTTCTAAACCAGAAGTAAAATGGTTTGAAGGAGCAAAATTAAATATAACAGAAAATTGTATTGATAGGCACCTTCAAATTAGAGGGGATAAGACTGCTATTTTGTTTGAGCCAAATAGTCCAGATGAAGAAGCTCTACATATAAGTTATAATGATTTACATAAGCGAGTATGTAAGTTTGCTAATGTTTTAAAAAATAATGGAATAGGTAAGGGTGATAGAGTATGTATTTATTTACCAATGATTCCTGAATTAGCAGTTTCAGTATTGGCTTGTGCTAGAATTGGAGCAGTTCATTCTGTGGTTTTTGCTGGGTTTTCATCAACAGCATTATCTACAAGAATAAACGATTGTGAAGCAAAAATGGTAATTACAGCAGATGGATCATATAGAGGTGCAAAAACGATCGATTTAAAAAGTATTGTTGATGAGGCATTAGATAGTTGTAAAAGTATTAATACAGTTTTAGTTACAAAAAGAATAGCTACTGATATTAATATGAAAGAAGGCAGAGACAAATGGTTACAGCCTTTATTAGATATAGCTTCTGAAGAATGCGAACCTGAAATAATGGATGCAGAAGATCCTTTATTTATTTTATATACTTCGGGTTCAACCGGAAGTCCAAAAGGAATGTTACATACAACTGCGGGTTATATGGTGTATACTGCATATACGTTTAAAAATGTTTTTAATTATAGAGAAAATGATGTGTATTGGTGTACAGCAGATATTGGTTGGATAACTGGTCATAGCTATATTGTATATGGGCCTTTAGCAAATGGAGCAACTACAGTTATGTTTGAAGGAGTGCCTAGCTATCCAGATTTTGGGCGTTTTTGGCAAATAGTAGAAAAACATAAAGTAAGTCAGTTTTATACAGCTCCGACAGCTATTAGAGCTTTGGCAAAAGAAAAATTAGATTATGTTGATTCTTATGATTTATCATCTATAAAAGTTTTAGGAACCGTTGGTGAACCTATCAATGAAGAAGCATGGCATTGGTACAATGATAATGTAGGTAAAAAAAAGAGCCCGATTGTAGATACTTGGTGGCAAACAGAAACTGGGGGAATGATGATTTCACCAATACCATATGCTACACCAACTAAACCTACTTATGCAACATTACCACTCCCTGGAGTTCAATTGGCATTAATAGATGAAAAAGGAGAAGAGATAAAAGGAAATCAAGTAGATGGTCGATTGTGTGTTAAATTTCCTTGGCCGTCAATGGCAAGAACAATATGGGGAAATCATCAGCGATATAAAGAAACTTACTTTTCAGCATTTGAAAATAAATATTTTACTGGTGATGGTGCTCTTCGTGATGAAGTTGGTTATTATCGTATAACAGGTAGAGTAGATGATGTTATTATAGTTTCAGGACATAATTTAGGAACAGCACCTATTGAAGATGCTATAAATGAGCACCCTGCAGTTGCTGAAAGTGCCATTGTAGGTTTTCCTCATGATATTAAAGGAAGTGCGTTATACGGTTATGTTATTTTAAAAGAAACCGGTGAAGGTAGAAATCATGATAATTTACGAAAAGAGATTAATCAAATTATTACCGAACATATTGGACCAATTGCCAAATTAGATAAAATTCAATTCACAAATGGATTACCTAAAACACGTTCGGGAAAAATTATGAGACGAATTTTACGTAAAATTGCACATAATGAGTTAAATAATTTAGGAGATGTTTCTACGTTATTAAACCCAGAAATTGTACAAAATATTATAGATAGTAGATTAGAAACTAAATAATATTTCTATAATCTAATTCATCATAAAAATCTTTAGCACCAAAACCTTGAATACTAATATCTTTATTATTATTTGAGGTTTTGGTATATAAATTAATGAGAGAATTAACTGTAAAAGTATCTATCTCAGTAACTTCATTAATATTTAAGACTATTTTGTTATTCGACTTTAGAAAAGAGTTAATAATAGTTTTTAAACGAGAATAATTATTAAAGTTTAAATTACCTTTAAGATGAAAACAGTTTTTTTCGTTGGTTATTTGTAAATTCATAATAATATAGTTTGTAATAAAAATAATTATGAATTAAATAAGCCCTAATTTTTTTTCGTTCAAATGTATGTTATTGTGGATGAATGGAAACAATAAATAATTATTCTTTTATTTCAAAAAAACTAAAAACATTCCCTCCATAACGTTTTTCATAACTAAAATATGGGTGATTTGATAATGTGGTATGTTTTGAATGTTCAATAATTAAAAGTCCTTCTTCTTTTAAAATATTTCTTTCAAAAATAGTATCTGCAATTTTTAAAAACTCTTCCTCTTTAAAATCATAAGGAGGATCTGCAAAAATAACATCAGCTTTTAAAGGAGTTTTTTCTAAAAATTTATACACATCACTTTTAAAAGTATTAATATTTAAATCAAGGTCTTTTGATGTTTGATTGATAAATTTTATACAATTAAAATGAGCATCGATAGCATAAATTTCTTCTGTACCTCTAGAAGCAAATTCATAACTGATATTTCCAGTACCAGAAAATAAATCTATTACAGATATACTATCAAAGTAATATAAGTTATTTAAAATATTAAATAATGATTCTTTAGCCATATCTGTTGTTGGACGAACAGGTAGGTTTTTGGGAGCAGAAATTCGCTTACTCTTATGTTTTCCAGAAATTATACGCATTTATGAAAGTAATATATAGTTTGAATGGTTTGAAAAATCATCATCTTCATTAAAAAAACAAGTTGTACTTTCAATAAAGTTAATATTTCTAATATAGTTATAGGTTATTTTATATAAATCAGAATCCGATTCAATTTTACCTAAAAAGGTTAATTGGAATTCTTCAGGATTCATTTGTAATTGTTCAGCAGTAAATAATATGTAATAAATAAAATCTTCTTTACAAGAATATGAAAATGAATTATACATACTTAATTTATCATTTTCAATAATTATTATGTCCATCAAGTTTGGAGCAACATTAACAAAAAATCCTGTTTTTATTGATGAGTTTTTTATTTTAGTAATAAGTTTATCTATGAGTACAGAAGCATGATGCATGTATTCAAACTCTCCGAAATTTTGAAATAAATAATTATTAATGTTTACATATGGGATATACACTGTATTGGCGTTAATAGATGACAGGTTATCATATGTAATAAAATCTGTAGCTAATGTTTTTACAGAGTATTTTAAATAAGGAACTAAATTATTTCTATCAAAAAAATCATTAGGCACAATAGTAGCTAGGTTGTTTTGATGTATAGCAGATACTGATTTAAAATCTTGCTGTAAATCTTTATCATTAGCAAAAATGTACATTATTTTCTCTAACAATAATTCGGGAGAAGCAATAGTTTTTTCAAAAATGTATTCAGAAAAAAGATTAACATCATTAGTTGTTAAATCAGTAATACAAAAAGAAAATCCATCCAAACTAAATTGGATGGATAGATTTTTATTTTGCGCAATTGCGCTAATTTTTTTACTCTTTTTTTGCAGCTGCATCTTCTTTGTCGTAAAATGGAGGCCAGTTACCACCTGTAGTAACTTCTGATAGAGACCCTACAGAGATAAAAGGACCTTTTACTTGATCCGTTTCAACTGCTTCTAATTCTATTTTTATTAAAGAACTATTCATTCCTTCTAAAATAGGTTTTTTATCTACTTTAGCTTCAAATACAGGAACTAATAAACCAGCTACTTTTTCTATTTTATCCGTTGCTAACTCAAATTGTTTGTCAGTACCTGGTACATTAAACATATTTTGGAAGTCTTTCCCCTCAAAATATTTAATTACTGGCTCATAATCAATAGTGTCAGTTTGTTTAACAGATATTTTATCAGTTAAACCACCAGATAAAGTAACCTCTTTTTCTATATTCGTAGTTTCTGTAATAGCTAAAGAATCATTTTGGATAAAGCTAATTAAAGCATTTTTATCTTTAGTATAATCACCTTTAGCTTCCTTATATTTAATTTGAGCGTCACGTATTAACTTTAAACTTTTAATAACTTTAGCGTAACGAACCTTTTTATCTTTATTAAATTTTATTGGCTCCATAATTCCGCCATAAATTTTATAGGCTAAGAAGATAGAGGCAACTAATAGTAATATAGAAACTAACCATCTCATTTTTAGAGGTACAAATTTAACAATAAGTACAGCTAAAAGAAACGCAACAACTGCTGCTGCTAAAATCATTAATAATAAATTCATTTTTTTAATTTTTAATATATGATATTCGCAAATCTACAATTTTTTTTCAATGAAGAAAATTTTTAACTATAAATAGATATATCTTTGGAAATTATTTTATTTTATGATAGCATCTGCACACAAATTTTATACTGAAATATTACAAAAATTCCCTTATACACCAACCTACAAGCAAAATAAATTATTAAATGAATTAACTAATTTTATTTTCGAAGATAATGAAAATGCCTTATTTGTTTTAAAAGGGTATGCGGGTACTGGAAAAACTACAACTATAAGTACCGTAGTAAATAACCTATGGAAGGCTGGTAAAAAGGCTGTTTTATTGGCACCAACTGGTAGAGCTGCTAAGGTAATATCAGGGTATTCAGGTAAGCAAGCATTTACTATTCATAAAAAAATATATTTCCCTAAAAAACAAAGTAATGGTGGAGTAAGTTTTGTAATGCAACCTAACAAGCATACAAACACTATTTTTATTGTTGATGAATCTTCAATGATTTCTGATGAAAAACAAAATGCCAAATTGTTTGAAAATGGTTCTTTACTTGATGATTTAATGGCATATGCATATTCAGGAAAAAACTGCAAAATTGTTTTTATAGGAGATACAGCTCAGTTACCTCCAGTAAAATTAACAATGAGTCCAGCTTTAGAAGCTGATAAGCTATCATTTGAGTTTAATAAACAAGTTACTGAAATTGAATTAGATGAAGTTGTACGTCAGCAAGAGGATTCAGGGATTTTATACAATGCTACTGATTTAAGATTGTTAATAGAAAATAAAGCTGTTGATTTTCAATTCGATGTAAGTTTTCCAGATATTATCCGATTGGAAGATGGTTATGAAATTCAAGATGCAATTACTTCAGCTTATGATGGTGAAATAGGAGTAGAGGATACTGCAATTATAGTGCGCTCTAATAAAAGAGCTAACCAGTATAATGATCAGATTAGAACGAAAATTAGAGGGCAAGAAAATGAAATTTCTACAGGAGATTACGTAATGGTAGTTAAAAATAATTACTTCTGGTTAAAAGATTCTTCGTCGGCTGGTTTTATTGCGAATGGGGATATTTGTGAAGTAATGCGAATTAATTCCATAAAAGAATTATACGGATTTAAATTTGCTGAAGTTGAAGTGCGTATGATTGATTATCCAGATATGAAGCCTTTTGAAACAGTATTGTTGTTAGATACTTTAACAAGTGAAAGTCCTTCATTAACTTATGAAGAGTCAAATAAGTTGTATGAAGCTGTTAAAGAAGATTTTGCTAATGAAAAATCAAAGTATAAACAATTCATGGGAGTTAAAAAGAATAAATATTTTAATGCCTTGCAAGTAAAATTTTCTTATGCGATGACTTGTCATAAGTCTCAAGGTGGACAATGGAAAACGATTTTTATTGAGCAACCATATCTTCCAGATGGATCTAGTGTAGAGTATTTAAGATGGTTGTATACTGCAGTAACACGTGCGCAAGAAAAATTATATTTAATAGGTTTTAAAGATGAATGTTTTGTAGACTAATAATCTAATTTCACCTATTATCCATGATAAAGTATATTTAATATTCCTGTTTTCGTAAATCATTAATGATTCTTGTGTAAATGTGACTTATTTTAAAATTTAGTGTCATATAAATTAGAAATCTATTGTAAATAGAAGTTAATCTAATAAAATTCGTAATGAGGGAAATACTATTAATTGTTGCTTTATTAACTTTTCAGGAAAGCTTTACTCAACAGGTGTGTAAAGAAAATCAAGAAGCTGATTATGTAGAGGCAAATAATATATCAATTAATAAATGTAATACTAACTCATCTTCGGAGAAAAATATAAAAGACAACAAAGTTTTAGAAATTAAGAGATTTAGATATCTAAAAAAAAGAATAAATGAGAGAGATTTTATTCAAACAAAAACATTACATAAAAAAATAAATATATTAAGTAATCCTCTTGAGGATAGTAAGATTGAGTTAGTTAAAAAAAATGTTAGTGCAATGATTTCACTAATAGATAAAAGAAAAGAAAATAAAATAATTTCATTTAATGAAGTAAATGAAATTCCTAAATTTCTAGATTGCGATAAAGCAAGCGAAGATTGTTTTAATAACAGTATGAAGTTACATATTGAAAATAACTTTAGATATCCTAAAGAAGCAATAAATAATGGAGTTGAAGGTGAATTGTTAGTTTATTTTGTAATAGACTCTAACGGTAATGTTGGTAATATTAAAGTTTCTTCTACTAAAGAAATAGCTATTTTAAATAAAGAAGCAATTAGAATTGTGTCATTGTTGCCAAAATTTACTCCAGGGAAACAAAATGGTAAAGTTATAGCTGTATCTTATAGTTTTCCTATGAACTTCAAATTAAAGTAATTTAAAAATTATTACTTGAATTAAAATAAATGCAAAATGTTAGCATTTTGTTAATTTGTTAAATTCAACAAACAAAAAAGTTACATTTGTTACCCAATTCAAAATATTAAGGATGAGGAATAAAGTAACTGTTTTTCTTTTATTTTTATTGATTTCAATATCGATAGAAGCACAAAAACCGCAAAAGTTATCTTCTAATCAGATATACGAAAAATTACAAAAATTAAATTTTTTAGGTTCTGCATTGTATATAGCAGCTCATCCAGATGATGAAAATACTAGATTAATTGCTTACTTAGCTAATCATGAAAAAGCAAGAACAGCATATTTATCATTAACAAGAGGTGATGGCGGACAAAATTTAATTGGCTCAGAAATACGTGAGTTGTTAGGTGTAATTCGTACTCAAGAATTATTGGCAGCAAGAAGAATTGATGGAGGTGAGCAACGTTTTTCAAGAGCTAATGATTTTGGATATTCTAAACATCCTGATGAGACGTTAAAAATATGGGATAAAAAGAAAGTTTTAGCAGATGTTGTTTGGGCAATACGAACTTTTAAACCAGATGTTATAATAAATAGGTTTAATCATAGAACCCCTGGAACTACTCATGGGCATCACACTTCATCAGCAATGTTAAGTGTTGAAGCTTTTGAACTAGCTGGAGATAAAACTAAATATCCTGAACAGTTAGCCTATACAGATATATGGAACCCAAATCGATTGTTTTTTAATACATCTTGGTGGTTTTATGGTAGTCAAAAAAAATTCGCAGAAGCTGATAAAAGTAAAATGTTAAGTTTTGATATTGGAACTTATTACCCATTAAAAGGTTTGTCAAACAATGAGTTGGCATCTATTGCAAGTAGTCAGCATTTGTGTCAAGGTTTTGGACGTTTAACAACACGTGGTAGTCAAACAGAATATGTAGAGTTTTTAAAAGGTGATTTTCCAAAAGATAAAAAAGATATTTTCTCAGGAATTAATACAACGTGGAATCGTCTTAAAGGAGGAGGAGAAATAGGTGAAATTTTATACAGTGTAGAAAAGAATTTTGATTTTGTGAATCCATCTAAGCATTTACCAAATTTAATGAAAGCCTATACTAAGATTCTAAAGTTAGAAAATGAACATTGGAAACGTATAAAAACTAAGCAACTAGAAGAGATTATAATTGCTTGCTCTGGTTTGTATATTGAAGCCTCAGCTACTAGTTCTAGTACAACACCTAATAGTACTATTAATGTTAATTTTGAAGTATTAAACAGAAGTAATACTTCAATGGAGTTAAATTCTGTTGAATTTCTATCAAATGGAAAGAAAATTGCAAAAGAAATAAGATTGAAAGCTAATGATAAAAGAAATTTTAAAGAGGTTATTACCATAGGTGATTTACCATATTCATCACCTTATTGGTTAAATTCTGAATGGAATTTAGGTATGTATAAAGTACCTAATCAAAAAGAAAGAGGAAACCCAGAAACTAAAAGACCTGTTGAAATTAAATATAATCTTATCATAGATAATAAACCAATCTCTTTTATTAAACCTTTAATATATAGATATTCTAAAAGAGATAAAGGAGAAATTTATGAACCTTTTGAAATTTTACCACAGGTAACTACAAAATTAAAAGATAAAGTATTAATTTTTTCTACACAAGAAGCACAGAGAGTTTCTGTAGAAGTTAGATCAGGAGGAAAAAACACTAAGGGTTCTTTAAGTTTAAAAGCTCCAGATGGTTGGGAAGTAACACCTAATAAAGTTTCGTTTTCTATAGAACAAAAAGGTGATGTAAGATCAATAAATTTTATGGTTAAACCTACCCAAAAAGAGTCAAACGGATTACTAAAATCAATAGCAGAAATTGATGGTGAAATTTATGATAAAGAGTTGGTAGAAATTAATTATGAACATATACCAAAACAATCAATATTATTAGCTTCACAAGCAAAAGTTGTTCGTTTGAATATTAAAAAGCAAGGAACTAAGATAGGTTACATCCTTGGTTCTGGAGATGCAGTGCCAGAAAGTTTACGTCAAATTGGGTATACTGTAACTGAGTTAAAATCTGTTGAAATAAACGATAAAACTTTATTGGATTTTGATGCAGTAGTACTAGGTATTAGAGCATACAATACAAAGAAAGAACTACAGTTTAAACAAAAGTATATATTGGATTATGTAAAAAATGGAGGTAATGTAATTGTACAGTATAATACTAATAGGAGGGTAGATGTTAAAGCTCCTTATGACTTACAGTTGTCAAGAGACAGAGTTACTGATGAGTATGCAAAAGTTAATTTAATTGCAAAAGAGCATTCAGCATTAAATTATCCAAATAAAATAACTAGTGTAGACTTCGAAAATTGGGTACAAGAAAGAGGTTTGTATTTCCCTAATAAATGGAGTAAAGAGTATACTCCAATACTTTCAATGAACGATAAAGGTGAACGTATTAAGAAAGGAAGTTTATTGGTAGCAAAATATGGTAAAGGAAATTATGTTTATACAGGCTTAAGTTTTTTTAGAGAACTGCCTGCAGGGGTTCCAGGAGCATATAAGTTATTTGCTAACTTATTGTCCTTAAAAAAGAATGAAAGATAAACCCAGAAAAACCTCGAAATATTTTCGGGGTTTTTTATTGATTAATTATTGTAGACAAAATATTTAGTATTTACAAATTAAGAAACCTTTGGTTTAAAAAGATTAATTGAAACTGTTGCTAAATCTGAATTAGGAAATTTTTTAAAAGTATTTTCATCAGGTATTAATCCTATAGATTTCATAGCACTCATGTATTCTTCAATTTCAATTATATATTGATCAGAATATCCATGGGTAGCATCATAAGCAGTAGCAGCTGTTCTTCCTAAATTTTGACTAACTAATTCCGGTTTTGATGTGTGAAGTTCTATTAAAAGTAAACCAAATTTATGAATATAAGGAGCCCATTTTTTGAAGTGTTGTTTAAGCGATTCAATTACTAAATTATTATCTAAGCGTATACCTCTATGGGCATAAGCACCAGTTGAAGTACTTATAGTAATATTAGTGTTTAAATTCGGTTCTTCCCAAATGCGATTGTGATCTAAAAACGTACGAACGTTTAATAAGTCGGATAAGTTAATATCATATTTTTGTTGCAGGTCTTCTGACATGGCTTTAGGATTTCCAATATCTCCCCAAATTACTTTAGCCCAAATATCAGCCTGTACTAAATTTTTTCTAGTAATTTTTAAGGCAGCTTCATTATAATCTACTCCAATTAATAATAAAGGATACTCTTCCAAAACTTTGCCTCTGTTTGTTTGATTTTCAATTACATTAAATAGATGTTTTAAAAATGCTCCATTACCACAACCAACATCTAAAATACCTTTTGGTTGTTCATGTATAGGTTTATTAAATAAGTTGATAATGATTTCATCAATTACTCTAAAGTATGCTGCATGTGCACCTCCACTTCCCCATACATTCATTTCTCGATCTACATGAACCTCTTCAGCGGCAGTGTTAGCGTTTCTTAAAATTGTAGAGTCTTCAAAAATAAGCTTATCTAATTTTCTTAAAGTAGGAATATAAGATACAGTTACTCCATAAGCGCTTGCTCTTCGTGCAAAAAATAGTCCTTTATTTGTAAATTCATAAGAATCTCCAGTTTTCGTAAACCAATCTAAACCTGTAAGTATATCTAATAAGCGGCTAAAATTTTTAGCATCTTTATGAAATTCTTCCGCTTTAAATTTTGTTTGCATAAAATATTTATGAAACATCCCACTCATACCTAATAATACAACAGTGGGTCCAATAATTATACCCTCAATATGTGTTAAAATTTGGTTTAATATTTCATTTTCTTTTGAATTAGGTGGAGGTGAAACATTAAAATTATTTTTAAAGTTTTGATATAGTTCTTCTAGTTTTAAAAATGGTTCTGTTTCAAATTTTCTAGAGTTGTAATTTTTTGAAAATTTAAGTAATAAATAAGCTTCTTTGTAAATATCGAAATAAGAAAAAGCGATTGCTGACAACTCATTTATTTCAAAGTGTACAGTATTAGTTGTGTTATTTACTTGTTGATTTAACCAGCCTTGTGAGCATAAAGTGCGTAAAGCTACATTTAAATAACCATCATTAGCATTAAAAGTTGATGTGATTTCTGTTAAACTAACTGATTTTTTTTTCAATAAATATTTAGTGATACCTTTTTCTTTTAAGATATATGCTGCAGGACAGGTTACAATTCCGTCTAAATGACGAAATAAACTACTTCTAAGTATTGATTTTTCTTTATTAGATAACATTGACTAAGTATTTTCCTTTAAATATACTTATTTTTAAATGTCTTTCATAATAAAATAAAGAGGAAGTCTTTCGTTTAAAAAACTTATAATATAAAGAGTTATTAAATGTTTATTTTAGTTTTTCTACTATTTTATCATAAACAAAACTATAATAGTCATGATATTGAGGTAATAAAATATTCTTTAAATTTTTAGTGGTTATAATAGTTTGTAAATCAAATAATTTAATTTCATCTACCTCTTCTTTTTGAATAATTAAATCTTCAATAGGTGTTTTTAATTCTGCTATAAAAATGTGATGATATTCGTTATCTATTATACCATTATTATGGTTTATTTGATGTTTTCTCACACCAATTTTATATAAGTCATCTGGATTTATTGTGTAATCAATTTCTTCTTGTATCTCCCTAACTGCACCAATAATAGTATTTTCACCTGCTGCTATATGGCCAGCTACTGAAATATCCCATAAACCAGGGAATACTTTTTTAGTTAAAGCTCTTTTTTGAAGTAAAATTTTGTAATCTGAAGTATATAACCATACATGAATAGTAGGATGGAAGTAGCCATATTTATGAGCTATTGATTTTAAACAGGTCTTGCCTGTGTAATTACCAAATTCATCAAGAATGTCAATTATTTCATCCATAAAAAAAGAGTCCCGCATTTTGCGGGACTTAGTATATTATTTAAAATAAGAGAAGTCTTCTCCGTTTTCAATTTTTAAGAGACTTTGGTAAATCATTTTGATTACATTTTCAACATCTTCTCTGTGTACCATTTCAACAGTAGTATGCATATAACGTAAAGGTAAAGATATTAAAGCAGAGGCAACTCCACCATTGCTATAAGCAAATGCATCAGTATCAGTACCTGTTGCTCTTGATAAGGCTGAACGTTGGAAAGGAATATCGTTTGCTTCGGCTGCATCAATAATTAAATCACGAAGTTTTTGTTGTACAGCTGGTGCATAAGCAATAACTGGACCTTTCCCAATTTCTAATAAACCAGCTTTTTTCTTATCAATCATTGGAGTAGTAGTGTCATGAGTAACATCGGTAACAATAGCTACATTAGGTTTAATAGTTTGGGTAATCATTTCTGCACCACGTAAACCAATTTCTTCTTGTACAGAGTTTGTAATATATAAACCAAATGGTAAGTCTTTTTTGTTTTCTTTTAAAAGCCTTGCAACTTCAGCAATCATAAATCCACCCATTCTATTATCTAGGGCTCTACAAACAAATTTATCTCCATTTAATATATGAAACTCATCTGGGTATGTAATAACACAACCAACATGAACACCTAATTTTTCAATTTCTTCTTTAGTTGAGCAACCACAATCAATAAAAATATTATCTGGTTTTGGAGCTTCTTCTTTAGCTTTGTTACGAGTATGTATAGCTGGCCAACCAAAAACACCTTTTACAATACCGTTTTTAGTATGAATGTTTACTATCTTACTTGGTGCTATTTGATGATCACTACCTCCATTTCTAATTACATAAATAAGTCCGTTATCAGAAATGTAATTTACATACCATGAAATTTCATCAGCATGTCCTTCAATAACTACTTTATATTTAGCATCAGGATTAATAACTCCAACAGCACTTCCATAAGTATCTGTTATAAATTCATCTACATAAGGCTTTAAATAGTCCATCCAAATTTTTTGGCCTTCCCATTCATAACCAGTAGGTGCTGCGTTGTTTAAATATTTTTCTAAGAAGTCTATCGACTTTTGATTTAAAATTGATTTCTCAGCCATGTTTTTATTAATAAGATTTTATGAGAACTAAAAGATTAACTCCAAAACTTACGTTTTTCGTTTAATTCTTCTTGTTCTTTTATTTGTTTAGGAGTCATTACTTTTAAGAAAGATGGGTGTTGCTCAATGGCATATTCTATTCTTTCAACAATGTTTTCAATGCTCTCATTTTCGTAATCGATATCCAAAGGCTCTTTAATAACCATTGATTGTAAAACGTTACGCTTTTTTATTTGTAATCCTTTTTTATCAAAAGAACGTCTAAATCCATCAATTACAATAGGTACAACTACTGGTTTGTATGTTTTAATTAAATGCGCTGTTCCTCTTCTAATAGGTTTAAAAGCTGTCGTAGTACCTTGAGGGAAGGTGATAACCCATCCATCGTCTAAAGCTTTTTTAATATTAGAAATATCTGATAATTTAACTTGTCTATTAACATCTTTTCCACCACTACGCCAAGTTCTGTCAATAGATACTGATCCAGTATAAGCAAAGATTTTAGGTAAAATACCAGAACGCATGGTTTCACCAGCAGCGATGTAGTATACATTTAATTTAGGATTCCATATGTAACCAATGTTTCTAATATTATCAATACGTCCTTTTAAAGAAGCATTAAATACATGAAACATAGCAGCAACATCAGCAAAATATGTTTGGTGATTGGAAATGAATAAGACATTTTGATTTGGAAGTTGGCGTAAAATTTCAGAACCTTCAATTTGAAGTTCATTAAACCTACGATAACGTCCATGAGAAATAACTCCTAAGATACGTATAAGCCATTTTTTTATCCATAATATATGTCCAAAAGGATTCCTTTTAAATAAGGGCATATTGATGCAGGTTTTATTAGTATAAATGCTAAATTACAAAAGAAAAATAATACTGTTACTATTTAATTAAATCTTTAATTTCTGAAAGCATCATAGCAGTTGCTCCCCATACAATGTAATTATTTAGTTTAAAGGATGGTACCTCGATATTTTTCATGTATGATGTTTCCATTGGAGTGTAAACAATATTATCGTCATCTAGTAAATCTTGTGCTAATACCTCAATAATTGTAGCAACTTCATTATTTGGATTGAAAGTTGGTTTTTGGTTACAGAACCCAATAAAAGGAGTAACTAAAAAATTACTTGGAGGAATATATGTGTTAGATAATTGTCTTATTACAGTAATATCTTTATTGTTAACCCCAACCTCTTCGTAAGTTTCTCTTAAAGCAGTTTGTTGAAGATTAATATCGATTTTATCTACTTTTCCACCAGGAAAACTTATTTGTGCAGAATGCGCACCATTATAACTTGCTCGTTGTGTTAGTAAAAAGTTTGTTTTATTTTGTTTATCGGGATAAAACAAAGCTAAAACTGCTGCTTTTTTAGGAGATTTTTGTGTAATCATTTCTTCTGTATATTTTCTCCTTAATTCAGGAGCTAGCTTAAATTGAGAATCTAAACCTCCTAAAGGACTATTTTGAAATCGTTGTATTTGATTAGTGAAATCAGAAAAAATCATTTTTTATAGTATTTTAGACAAACATATTGATTTTAATAGCACGAAGTCAATTTTTTGGCTCGAATTTTGTATTTTAAATACTATTAAAAATCAAATAAAATATATGAGTAAAAAATATAAATATAGAAAACTAGCTTTGAGTTTAATTTTTGACGCTGTAGGTTATGCATCTTTTATTTTACCAGGATTAGGAGAAATTACAGATGTTATTTGGGCTCCAATCTCTGCATTTTTAATGACTAAGCTATATAAAGGGAATAAAGGGAAAATTGCAGCGGCAGTATCGTTTATAGAAGAAGCAATGCCAGGTTTAGATGTGATACCTACTTTTACACTTATGTGGCTATATACTTATGTTTTTAAATCTTCTGATGAAAAGAAAAAAACAATTGAAATATAACCAAAACCAAGTAAACGATATGTTAAGTACCAGATTTTGGTTATTTATTATTGTTATTTTTTCATACTTAAAAAGGAGAAATTATAGCTAATACCTAAATTCATATATGTTGAATTTAAACTACCACCTTTAGCTTTAACATGACCTAAAGCTCCTCTTAATTTTAACTTATCAGTTAATTTATAGTTGATACCTAAGCTAGGCTTTATTATTAAACCTTGACCAGTACTAATTCCACCACCACCAGCAGCTCCTCCTAATACTTGAAGGAAAATAGAGGTAGTATTATCAAATATTTTTTTTGATTGGTATCCTAAACCAACTATACCTTCAGCATAAGCTCCGGCATCACCAAAGTTAGCAAATGAGGTTTGGCCTGCTCCATAAATATGTTTATTTAAAAAGAAGTTAATTTGTAGTGATATCTGATGCATATTTTGACTAATCCCACTAACTCTTTGTGCGTTTATATATAAATCTTGTTTCAATATGGTTTCTAAACCTTTAAATACTCCTTTTGAAAAAGACAATGTTTTTGAATTTATACCATCCTTATCTACATAATATTTTAGACCAAAACCAAGAGTAGAGGAGGTGAAATGTGAATCTGGACTCATTAAATAACCTTTATTTAAAGTAGCATAAAAGTTGTCAAAAAGTTTTTGTTCTATTGAAAGATCAGGATAAATTAAAAAACCACCTTTTGTATCAACACCACCACCACCACCAGCACCTATACCAAATTTAGCAAGAATGTTGGTTCTGTTTTTATTCATAGAAAAATGATATCCTCCTCCTAGAAAAATATCCATATAACCAGCTTTAATTCCATGATAAGCACCGTCGGCTTTTACAAAAAAGAAAATGTTATTTGTTAAATATGAATTAAATTCAAATCCAGCTAACCGTATTGTTTTTCCTTTATATGAACCTTTAGTAACTGATAAGTTATTTAAATGCATTAATAAGGACAATCTACTACTAGGTTTGTTCCAGTCAGAGTCTTTTAAGTTGTTAAAAGAAAATTCAGTTTCTTTTTCGTCAAAACTTGAAGTTTGAAAGGATAAAGGAACTTGAATAGCTACATTTAATTGACTCCCTTTAATAGTTCCTTTATCAAAAAAGTTAACATAACTATAACCAGTTGAGATTGAAAAGTGTTTAAAGTCATATCCTAAATTAAAGTGTGGTAAAATAAATGCACCACCTCCATCGGGTGCGTTTGCACCACCACCACCACCAAAATGAATACCGGTATCTATAAATAAATTATCAGTGATGTTTTTTTGAATTCCTGCGTTAATTCCTAAAGTGAAGAAACCACCTCTAATACCTCCAACAGCACCATAAAAGCCTACACCTGCATAACTCCATTTATTTATTTTTAAATTGTAATGTAAGCCTGTGAAATCCATATTAGATTCATTTTCAGGCATCTTTATTGAAAGGAAATCTAATTGACCAAAACCAATTTGGGTAACTTTGTTTGGTAATTTCTCTTGTGCGTAAAAAAAATGAACACTCAATGTTATACTTAACACAAGTGCTCTTTTCATTATGTTTTTAAACATATAAAATAATTGAATTAATTTTTAATGATGAATTTTCTGTCGTTTATTATTTATGTATGATGCTACAAAAGCATCTTTAAAACCTATTTTTGCTAGTTCTTTTTTAAAATATTTAGCTTCATTTAAAGTTGAAAATAATCCTAATGAATATTTAAAGTAACCATTTTTAGATGATATAATTCCAGGTATTAGATTATTTGAAAGTAATGGGTATTTTTTTGTTTGAAAAACTCCTAGTTGAACTGAGTAAATTGTTTTTCCTTGTACATTAGATTCAACTTCATTTATAGTGTCATCTAAATTATCAGTACTTACCGAAGCCATATCTTCTTTCTCTACTTTTTTATTAACTCTTTTTAAGCTGTCAATAACACGTTCAGCCTCTCTAGTTTTAATTTCAGAAATATTAACTTTATTATTAGTTATAATACCCTTATCATTTAATTTTCCGCTTTTAAATAAATAGATAATACCTAATGCTAACCCCAAAAAAAGACCTAATATAATATAAATGGTTCTAGATTTTTGCTTATGGTGTTTGTATGTTTCTTGAAGCTCACTTAACTCTTTTTCAGATTCTTCTCTTTTAAGTTTTGCTTTGTCAAAATCTTCCTGCATTAATTGATACTTCTCTTCCTCGATGAATGGCATACCGTTGTTGTTTTTAGTTGATTTTCGACCACTAAAATACAAATCTTTTTTTAGTAGTGTTTTTTATGATCAGTAATTAATATATTGAGGGTTAGCGTATATTGTCATTTTATCATCTCTACTAAAACCTATAAGGCATATTCCAAACTCTTTAGCAAAATCTACAGCTAATGAAGAACAAGCAGAAACAGCAATTATTATAGGTATTTTAGCAAAAAACGCTTTAGATACTATTTCGTAGGAAACACGACCACTAACTAGCATTATTTTAGCACTATTTAAATCTTTTTCTTTTAATAAACTTCCAATACATTTATCAACGGCATTATGTCTACCAATATCTTCTTTACAGGTTAATAATTTTTGATTTTTATTAAATAAAGCACAAGCATGACTTCCTCCAGAAGATTTAAATGTAAATTGTAGTGATGTCATTTGCAAAAACATTTGCTGAATTTTATTTGAACTTAAGGTATAAGTGTTTTTTATAGGTTTTCCAGAAACTTGAATATCGTTGATTTCTTTTTTACCACAAATACCACATGAAGAGACTGATAATAAAGTTCGTTTATTTAAGTAGCCTTTACCTATTTTTTCTTTATCAATAGTAACATTTATAATATCATGATGATTATCTTTTTTAGTTGTAATATTAAAAGATAATGGTTCATTGCTTCTGTAAATATCTTCAGCATATAAAAGACCAGTAATTAAATCAGTATCATTATAAGGAGTTCGCATTACAACGGTATAAGCTTCTTCATTAATGTTTATTTGCAAAGGAGCCTCTATAACTAAATTGTCATTTAACTTATTTGAAATGTTATTAGATACTTTTATCGATTGGTATGCGTTTACTTGTGTCATAGAGAACAAAAGTAAATAATAAAAAAAACAAAAATAAGAAAATAGGGTAGCATTAAAATAATTAACTTTATGCCCTGTTACTTTAAAAGTAGAGAGATTGATCTATATCTTATTATAATGAAAAAGGTTTTAAGTATTTATATTGTTTTTTTTAGTTCGTTAATTATAGCTCAGGTGAAAGATACATTACCAAGCTTTGTAGATGATTATTACCTTATAAAGAATGGTGATTCATTAATGATACAACTTAATGAAGTGTCAGTATTACCTAAGCATAAGTTTACTTCAAAAGTAGATGTACATTATTATTACTGGTTTAGAAGAAAGGTGTTCAAAGCTTATCCTTATGCCATGTTAGCTTCAAAAAGAATAGATAGTCTTAATGTACGTTTAAATAGAGTTTCTTCAAAAAGAAAGAAAAAGCAATATATAAAAAGAGTTCAGAAATATCTTGAAAACGAATTAACAAATAGGTTGAAAAAATTAACAAGAACGGAAGGTAGAGTGCTTTTAAAGTTAATTCATCGCCAAACAGGAAAAACTGCATTTGATAATATAAAGGAATTACGAAGTGGTTGGAAAGCTTTCTGGTATAATACTACAGCTAATTTATTCAAGCTATCGTTGAAGTCAAAATATAATCCAGAACTTAATAATGAAGATTATCTAATAGAAGATGTTTTACAAAGAGCATATATAGATGAAGCATTGATTTATCAAGAGCCTAAGTTAAAAATGAACTATGTAAGTATATTAGCAAATAAAAAAGGAGGGATTAATGTAGAAAAGTATAAAAAAATGTTTGCTAAACAACGTAAAAGAAAGAAAAGACGTAACACAAGGAAGTAAGCTACTAAACAATACAGTTTAGGTATTACTAGAAGAAAAGAGTATTTATAACAGTACTCAAAAAAACTTTCACATTTAAAGGCTTAGTAGGTAGTTAATTAAGAGTTTCTTTAAAAATAACTTCAAAAAAGTCATTGTCATGTTAGAAAAGGGATCTATATTTGCACCCGCAAACGGATAAGCGTAGAGTTTAAAAGTAAGCAA
>NZ_CAZELG010000045.1:0-169552 GCF_964512825.1 Tenacibaculum halocynthiae
CATTAGCGCCGATGGTACTGCCACAGGTGGGAGAGTAGGTCGTTGCCTTTCTTTTAAACCGTTCTTTAGTAATATAAAGAACGGTTTTTTTTTGTGCTATACCTTACTTTTTTAACACAACCTAAATAATCAGTAGTTCAATACTTTTTTTCACTTTAGATCGTTAGAGGTTCGCCTATGCCTTCGCTTATATAGCTATTTTATTATCATTAAATTAAAGAATTATAAACTACAGGATTTAGACATTCATTTAATTTATGAAGTTTTATATTTCGCTATGCATATTTGTACATTTGTAAAAAAAAAATGAAAAAAATACTATTTAGAGCAACTTTATCTATAGTTATTGTATTAGCTTATCGCTTTAAACTGCCTAACAATTATTATGACTTAATTACAGGTTTATTAATATTAAGCCTTTTAATATTCGATTTAAATGTTAATAGCTATCCAAATGATTTCAAGAATGCATTATCTTACTACTTAAGTTGGTTAGTTATTTGTGTGTCTATCTTTCCTTTCCAAGGAATAAATTTTAGTATATTTTCCCCCATTTCATTGCTATTATTTATAAAGTTATTTACTTTAATAGTTTATTTTATAAAGTATAAAAGTTTCTGCGTAACAAAAACGTTACTATCAAATATATGGTTAGGAATACTAGCTTTGTATTTTATTGAGTTATGTACTAATTCTACACATGGTTTCGCAAGTCTATGTTATAATTTTTCAATATTTTCTTCAATAGAATTAATTATAATTGCCTTTATTAAAAAAAATAGGTTAGTATATACATCAAGTATCTTTAATTTTTTATGGTTGAAGAAATAATGTTAATTTTTTTCCATAAACATTCTTTTTAATAGTACCTATTTTATTGAAATAACTATATTTTAATTGCTTTCCTAATTGATATAGCTTTAGAATTGGTGTAATGACATAGCTATACTCTAAGGAGAGAGATAAAAGATTATTTAGTAATAAGTGATCTTTTATGTAAACATTATAAGAGTTGAGTAATTTCAATTTTTATGATGTATTTCTAAATACCCTTAAGCAATTCTATTAAGTTGTTTAAAGCTGTCTCTAGATGCTATAATTGTTGTGTTTATAGGAGTGATTAATTAGAGTACTATATAGTTTATTCATTTTTATATATTATCTATTGTAGAACGACCTCTTTTTAAACCAGTAAATTTTGAGTATTGGTATTAAATAGATAATCAATTTAATACACAATCACTAAATATGGTAAATTAAGAAAACAGTTATAATTGAAATTTTGACTAAGAAAGAAAAATGTAGACCATAAAAAAGCTTGCACGTGCAAGCTTTTTTCTTTAATCCCCTAAAAAAAATCCGAAGCTTTCGCTTCGGACTTGCGGAGAAAGAGGGATTCGAACCCCCGGTCCTGTTACAGACAACGGTTTTCAAGACCGCCGCATTCGACCACTCTGCCATTTCTCCTTAATGACTCACTCAGTATTCCCTGAATGCGGGTGCAAATATAGAACCTTTTTTTAATTCTCAAAAACTTTTTGACTACTTTTTTAGGTTATAAAAGCCTTTTTTTTACTTGTTTTTTTTAATTGACTTATTATTAGATAGTTCTGCGTGTTTTTTTTTGAAACTTTTTTTTAAAAAAATATAGAATGCTTTTTAACATTAATAAAGCGAGCTTATATTGTTTTATGAAAGGTATTATGTTGGATAAATGAAGACAATTATTGTTCTTTAATTAGTGCTATATTAATAAATAATTTTACTTTCGTTCTTTAAATTATTAAAGCATGTTTAATTCATTTGGAAATATTTTAAAGTTAACCACTTTTGGGGAGTCACATGGTACTGCTATAGGGGGAATAATCGATGGTTTTCCTGCTGGAGTAAAAGTAGATTTTCAAGCTATTCAAAATGAATTGGATAGACGGAAGCCAGGACAGTCTAAAATTGTAACTCAACGTAAAGAACCAGATACTGTTGAATTTTTATCTGGTGTTTTTGAAGGACTTACAACAGGTGCTTCTATTGGTTTTGTAATTAAAAATACAAACCAAAAAAGTAAAGATTACAATCATAATACAAATGTATATCGTCCTTCTCATGCTGATTATACGTATGATAAGAAGTATGGAGTTAGAGATTATAGAGGAGGAGGAAGAACTTCTGCAAGAGAAACAGCGAATTGGGTTGTAGCAGGTGCATTAGCTAAACAATTAATAGCACATATTGATATTAATGCGTTTACATCTTCTGTAGGAGATATCTTTATGGTTAAACCTTATCAAGAACTTGATTTTTCGAAAACTGAAAGTAATATAGTTCGTTGTCCAGATGAACCTTCTGCTGAAAAAATGATTGAGAAAATTCATGAAATAAGAAAGCAAGGAGATACAATTGGAGGTACAATAACATGTGTAGCTCAAAATATTCCTGTAGGCTTAGGTGAGCCAATTTTTCATAAGTTACATGCAGAGTTAGGGAAAGCAATGCTTTCTATTAATGCAGTAAAAGGATTTGAGTTTGGTAGTGGTTTTTGTGGAGCAAAGATGCAAGGTTCTGAACACAATGATGTTTTTAATGTAGATGGAACCACACAATCAAATCTATCAGGTGGAATCCAAGGAGGTATATCTAATGGAATGGACATTTATTTTAGAGTAGCTTTTAAACCTGTAGCTACTATCATGCAAAATCAAGCGACTATTAATTCCGATGGAGAAGCCACAGAAATACATGGTAAAGGAAGACATGATCCATGTGTTGTGCCAAGAGCTGTACCTATTGTAGAAGCTTTAACTGCGATGGTCTTAGCCGATTTTTGGCTGCTTAACAAGACAAGAAAGATTATTTAAGTATTTTCATATAAATATTAAAAAAGAGAGCTGTTTACAGCTCTCTTTTTTATTTTACCCTCTCTTTTTTTGTAATATTACATTTTTTATTCTTTGATATGTTTTGTTTTTATGTATTTTCACACAATTAAACAATGAGTTAAAAAAGTTATTTAAATATTTATATGAAGTATATAAAAGGTAGAGGAGCACAACATAATTCACATAATAAATTTTCTATTCATGAATATGAAGTATTGGATGATTTTCTTAATTATTGTGAAATAGAAAATGAAAAGCATGAAACTAATTCAACTTCCTACCTAGAGGTGCATTCTAAAACTATTCTAAATAAAGTAACAAGCCCAGATACAGGGTTTTCTTATTCAATGAACCCATATCAAGGTTGTGAGCATGGATGTATTTATTGTTATGCTAGGAATACTCATGAATATTGGGGGTATTCAGCTGGTTTAGATTTTGAAAGGAAAATTTTATATAAAGTAAATGCTGCAGAATTATTAGAAAAAAAGTTAAGAAGCAAAAATTGGAAAGCTCAAAATATAATGTTATCAGGAAATACAGATTGCTACCAACCAATAGAAAGAAAATTAGAGATAACAAGAGAAATGCTGAAAGTATTACTGAAATTAAAGCACCCAGTTAGTATTATTACTAAAAACTCATTAATTTTAAGAGATATGGATATTTTAAAACAAATGGCAGCAATGAATTTGGTTCATGTAAGTGTTTCAATAACATCCTTATCTGATGAAACGAGAAGAGTTGTAGAGCCAAGAACAGCTTCCATTAAGAAAAGATTAGCAACAGTTAAAAAATTGTCTGATAATAATATTCCAATAAATGTAATGATGGCTCCCATTATTCCTGCTATAAATAGCCATGAAATTATACCATTAGTAAAAAAAGTAAGTGAATTAGGGGCTAGGTCTGTTGGCTATACAATTGTTCGTTTAAATGGAGCTGTTGGAGAAATATTTACGAATTGGTTAATGAAAGCTTACCCAGATAGAGGGAGTAAAATAATTAATCAAATTAAAGATTGTCATAATGGATCTTTAAATGATTCTCATTATAGTAGTAGAATGAAAGGGGAAGGTAAAATAGCAGAGCAAATTAATATACAATTTAAATTAGCAAGAAAATTATATTTAAAAGGTATTGGATTAATTCCTTTAGATTTTAATAGGTTTGATAAAAAGTTAACTAATCAATTTAAGTTATTTTGATTAGTTCTTAAATGAAGTGGTTTATTTAGTTGTTTTTCGGTTATCTATAGATGATATCTTGTTTTTTGTCTAATAATGTTTGTGAAAAGAGAAACTAGTATTTGTTTTAATGTTGTAATAAGTTAAAAAAGTATGCATAAAAAACTAATATAATTTTTTAAAATATTACATAAACAAACAATTTTAACCCTTCAAAATTCTAAAAATGAAACAAAAAGTTAAAGCACTTCTGGTGCTATTTATCTTTGTTACATCTACCTTGGTGTACGCTAATTCTGAAAAAAACTCCAATTACTTATCTAAAAAAACACGGAAGTCTTGTGTAAATGAGTATACTACTGAAATAAGTAATCACCCTTTAATATCAAAAGAACTTTGGAATACTTTATTTCCCTACCGTTTTGGTTCTAAAGATATTGGTGGTGGTGAATGGGTTCTTGATCCTAAAGATGATTTTTATACCTATGAATCTTTTATTGAAGCTATAAACAGAATGTCTAAAATTAAAGTGATTTTTGATAGACGCTGTGGTACAAATTCTTATAAAATAACTCGTATCGATAAAGTTACTGGTGCTTCTGTGGTTATTAGAAAAGACGTAGATTTTGATGAACCAAGAAATGTAGATAAAGAAATTATTATTAAGGAAGTAGATTATGGATCTTTTTTAGAAGAGGGAAGTACTGAAGAAAGAACACGTGAGTTAATTGCCTTTTTTGCTAACATTTCCCATGAAACAACTGGTGGTTGGGCAACAGCTCCAGGAGGAAGGTTTTCTTGGGGACTTCATTTTAGAGAAGAACCAACAAATGCTTCTTATGCATCTCCTGATACTAATTATCCACCAACTCCAGGGAAATCTTATAAAGGTAGAGGACCAATTCAATTATCTTATAATTATAATTATGGACCAGCAAGTGAGTTTATTTTTGGAGACAAGCAAGTTTTATTGGATAATCCAGAAAAAGTAATAGAGGATGCTGCGTTAGCATTTCAAACAGCAATTTGGTTTTGGATGACACCTCAATACCCAAAGCCTTCAGCACATGATGTTATGACTAATAATTGGATACCAAATGATTTAGATAAAACTAAAAATAGAGTTCCAGGTTTAGGGATGACAGTTAATATTATTAATGGAGGTGTTGAATGTGGACAAGGAACTGAAAAACCACAGGTGGTTGATAGAATAGGTTATTATGAACGTTATGCACAAGTTTATAATATTGGAACAGATATGGATGGTGTTAATGATTTGTCAGACTGTGGATGTAAAGATATGAGTAAGTATGGAGGAGATGCTTCAGATTTAACCGCAGAACCTTGTGCGCAAAAACCAGCTGTAGTATTCATTACTCCAATTAATAATCAAATTATAAAACAAGAAACATTTGCTTCCATACCTATAAGTATAGATGTTGACGAAAAAAAATCAGTATTAGAAACTATAACCACAAAAGTAGGTACAGAATCATTTGTAGGTACCTCTTTTTCTTGGTTACCGAGCTCTTATGGAACACATGTGCTTACAACAGAAGCTGTTTTTAAAAATGGTGGAACAATTTCAACTTCAATAAATATAGTTATTTGGGATGGGGTTAATTTGGATTGTACTGATATCCCAGAATGGAGATCTACTAAAATTTATGATAAACCGAATAATTATGTCAAATATAACACTACCATTTATAGAAATAAATGGTATGCAGCAAATGGGTTAGAACCAGATAAAAATGGAGTTTGGGAAAAAATTAAAGAGTGTGGAGCAAATCAAGGAACTGCACCTATTGTTATTTGGAATACTCCGGTTGAAAATCAAGTAATAGAAATGAAAACTTTTGAAGAAATAAGTTTAAAGGCTACAGCAACCGATAGTGATGGGGTTATACAATCTTTTTCTTTTCTGCATAATGCTAAAACAATTACAGCTACAAAAGTAGGTAATGAGTATACAGCTACATTTACACCATTAGCATTTGGTGCGGTAACTTTAAAAGCTGTCGCAACTGATAATAGTGACAAAACAACTAGTAAAGAAATAGTATTTATTATTAAAGAAATTGGACAAAATACATCACCAGTTATATCAGAAATTACTCCAGTCAATGCTTCGGTTATTGAACAAGAAAATCTTTCAGTTATAAATTTAAAAGCTAAGGTAGAAGATAATAGTTCTGTAAGTTCAGTTAAATTTTTATTGAATGAAAAAGAAGTTACCGTAACATCAACTAAACCAACTATATATTCAGCTTCTTGGATACCTTCAGTTTATGGTAATGTAGCGTTTAAAATAATAGCTATAGATGATGAAGGGAAAAGTATTACTGCTAATTCTTCATTTATTGTAAAAAAGAAAACTACTGGAACAGTTTGTGAAACTACTCCTAGCTGGGTTTCTAAGATATACTCTCAAGCTGGAGTAGAAGTTGTTTATAATGGGGCTATTTATAAAAATAAATGGTATGCTTCTAGTGCAGAAGTACCTGGAGAGTCAGATGTATGGAGTTATATTCAATCCTGTAATGGAAGTGGTGATGATTATTGTGGTTCACCAGCATGGGTTTCTAGTAAAGTTTATAATACAGGTGATAAAGTGTATTATGAAGGTACCATTTTTGAAGCAAAATGGTGGACAAAAAATAATATTCCAACAACATCTAACGAATGGAAAGTTATTGAACCTTGCTCTTCACCAAAATCGGAAATATCATCCTTAAAGTTATATGCTAATATTGTTTCTGAAGAAATAAAAGTAACTGTAGAATTAGAAAAAACATCATACGTTAAAATTGATTTATTTGATTTTTCTGGTAGAAAAATAGAAACGATAATAGATGTAAAACTTCATAAAGGAACTAACTTTTTTAGAAAAAGTATAAAGAACCTAAAAAAAGGAATTTATATCTACAAGACATATGTAGATGGGGAGGTTAAAACCAAAAAGATACTTAAAAAGTAATATACATGGCTGATTCGCTCTCTCAGCGTATCAGTCTTTTCTTATATAAAAAAATAAACAACTAACTAACAACTAAAACATCAAGTCATGAAAAAAACATTTGTATTGATTAAACTTTTATTTTTGAGCGTATTGTTACAGGCTCAATATCAATTCCCTGCTTGTAGTCCAGACTGGGATGCAGCTAAAGATCATTATAAAAAAGGAGAACAAGTTTCTTTAGATGGAATTAATTATACTGCTAAATATTATACTTCAGCAAAACCAGGACATGCTTCATGGCAACGTGATGGTGGATGTGGAGATGGAGGTTTGGGGCCAAATTATTCTGGAAAACAACGTATCATAGGGTATTTACCTACATGGATTCCTGATTATGATATTAAGAATAATTTTAATCCAGAAGTTGTAACTAATATTAATGTGTCTTTTTTAATGTTTAAAAGAAACAACAATAACTATAATAGTAACGATTTTGGATCTATAGCTTTAGATGAGTTTCAGTTAAAGAAAGTTGATTCGGTATTAACAGACTGTAATGTATTAGCTAAAGCAAAAGCTAAAAATGTAAAAGTATCAGTAGCTTTAGGAGGAGCAACAGATTATGCATTTTTGTGGTTAATGTCTAAATACTATAATAATGACCAAAAACTAGAAGAAATAGCAACACTTTTGGTAAATTATATTAATGAGCGTCAATTAGATGGAATTGATTTAGATTTAGAGTGTTGGTGGGCAGACCCTACAATTTCTGGTACTTCTGACCAAGGAGGAAGAGTAAGAGGAAGTAAGTGGGGAGATGGAGATAAAGGTCCTCATAATGCTGCAATTGGTTTAACTAATTTGAGTAAGAAATTGAGAGAAAAAATGCCTAATAAACTAATAACTGCTGCAGTATTTGGAACT
The DNA here is from genome assembly GCF_964512825.1 of Tenacibaculum halocynthiae. Lineage (NCBI taxonomy): Bacteria > Pseudomonadati > Bacteroidota > Flavobacteriia > Flavobacteriales > Flavobacteriaceae > Tenacibaculum > Tenacibaculum halocynthiae. Next base: position 7,950 of record NZ_CAZELG010000045.1, read on the forward strand.
TCTTGGTATGGGAATAATTATGATGCAAAAATGGCAGATTACATGGATTGGATTGGTTTGATGACCTATGATTTTACAGGCTCATGGGATAAATCGCCAGTTGGACCTCATTCATCTTTGCATAAACTTCCTTTGAATACCTATCAAGGACAATCTGTGGATAATCCAATTTATGCTGCTGAAGATGCTTTAGAGTATTGGATGGGAATAGCAGATCCAACTTGGAATCATGCTGGCGGTTTTGATGTTAAAAAAGCTAAGTTAGTTATTGGTGTGCCAATGTATGGTTATGATTTTTCTGAGAAAAAGCCTAATGGTGGTAATGGCGCGAAATTTGTACCCTATAGAGATATTGTAAAAGATTTTCCCAATGCAGCAACAAGTTATGATGTTAAAGATCCTAAAAAGTTAAGTGGACATATTACTTTAAATGGAAAGAATATATATTTCGATACTCCTAAATTAGCAGGAGAAAAGATTAAATATACTAAAAATTTTGGGCATCAAGGTGTCATTATTTGGGAACTTACTCAGGATGTAGATTATAATTCATCCTCTAGCATATTAAAGGCAATTAACGAAGCAGCAGGAAATAATACTTCAATAAATAGTGTACCAATAGTAACTTGGAAATCACCAATGAGCAACCAGGTTTTTGAAGTAGAAAAATTGTCTGAAATAAATTTAAAAGCTTCAGCAACAGATTCTGATGGAACTGTAGTTTCTTTTGAGTTTGAGTATGATGGAAAAATGATAAGTGCAACAAAACAAGGAAATGAATATACAGCTAGTTTTATTCCTGTTAGTTTTGGAGAAGTATTGGTTAAGGCAACTGCAACTGATGATAAAAATGCTTCAACTACAAAAGTTTTAACTTTTACGGTTAAGAAAAAAACTATAGGAACAAATCTTCCACCGGTAATCTCAAAGATAACACCTATAGATTTGAGTGTTACTGAGCAAATAACGCTTTCTAATATAGTACTTGAAGCAACTGTAACTGACGATGTTTCTTTAAATTCTGTTGAATTTTTTATAGATAATGTTGCAGTAACATCAATAATGAATAATAATGGGGTTTATTCAGCTAATTGGCAACCTGCTGCTTTTGGAACTTATGAATTTAAAATTATAGCGAATGATGGAGAAGGAGCTAGTACTTCTAGTCTAACATCTTTTTCTATTAAGAAAAAAGTTAGTGGTAGTATTTGTGATGCTGTTTTAGAATGGAAATCAAAAATATACGCACAAGCAGGAGAAGAAGTAAAGTATAATGGAGCTATTTATAAAAATAAATGGTACGCTTCTAGTTCAGAAACACCAGGTGTAGCTGATGTATGGGATTATATTCAACCTTGTAATGGAGATACTACAAATAACTGTGGGGTTTCTACTTGGATTGCTAGTAAAGCTTATAATACAGGAGATAAAGTATATTTTGAAATGAACATATACAAAGCTAAATGGTGGACAAAAAATAATACTCCTGGAGTATCTAATGAATGGGAATTTGTTTCTAAATGTGAGTCAATGAGTAAGATTTCTGAATTAAAGTATCCAACTGTGGTTAAAAACGAGATTACCATAAATATGGAAATTAATCAAGAGTCTGATGTTAAAATTGAGTTGTACAATTTTTCGGGTCAGTTAATCAAAACTTTAATTAGTGAAAAAAACTTTAAAGGAATAAAAATATTAGATAAGGATGTTTCAGATTTAAAAAAGGGAATTTATATTTATAAAATACGTGTAGGAAACAAAGTTATAACTGAGAAAATGTTATTGACTAAATAATTTTTTAATACATATTAAATTCAAAAGACGGTAAAATTACCGTCTTTTTTTATAGCTTGTAAATCATTAAATTCGAGAAAAATATTTTATGGGAGTTTATGAGCAGTTATTAGGAATATTATCAAATAATTGGGAAAAAGAGATTTCTATAAAGCGGAATGAATTTTTAGTAAACGAAGGTGAAGTTGAAACTAATTTATATTTTGTAACTAAGGGGAGTTTACGTGTTTTTATTAATAACGAGATAGAAGAACATACCATACGATTTGGTTATTCTAATTCTATTATTACTGCATTAGATAGCTTTATAACTGGTAAACCTACAGCATTTTTTATTCAAGCAATTAAAAAGTGCGAGCTCAAGGTTATTTCAAAAAAAACATATTATCAATTAATTAATTCAAAAGAAGAGTATAAAGATGTTTGGAGTAAAATGTTAGAAAACTTTGTGTATCAACAGATTGAAAGAGAAATAGATTTGATAACTTTTTCTCCACTAAAAAGGTTTGAACGATTAATAAAAAGAAGTCCTCAAGTTTTTCAAGAAATTCCACAAAAGTATATAGCGTCTTATTTGCGAATGACGCCTGAAACTCTTTCAAGAATTTTAAAAAGTCTTGATTAAGATCAATATTTATGTCTAATAATAAATAGAAATTTGATTAAAAATAGAATAATGGTTTTTAACGTAGATGAATTACTAACAGAATTAAAAAAATATACAAATAATCATATAGAATTTGCACATTTTTTAGAAAGTAAACCTGAAATTGAATTACAAAAAAAAGTAAACGATACATCTTGGTCAATTTTAGAATGTTTAGAGCATTTAAATTTATATGCAGAATTCTATAATAGAGAAATAAAACAAAGAATACAATCTTCAAATTTACCCTCAGTTGATAGTTTTAAATCTGGTTTTTTAGGTAATAAATTTGCCTTAGATATGTTACCTTCTGAAAAGATGAAAACGATGAAGACTTTTAAAAGTAAGAATCCAATACATTCAAAACTTAAAAAAATAAATGTTCTTTCAAATTTTATTAAAAATCAAAAAGAGTTATTGGTATTATTAGAGTTAGTGAAAGATAAAAATTTAACTAAAATTAAAACATCAATTACCTTACCATTATTAAAATTTAGGTTAGGTGATACATTACGTTTTGTAATTTATCATAATGAACGACATGTTGTACAAGCTAAAAAGCTAATGTAAAATAAAAACCAGAACTAAATTTAGTTCTGGTTTTTTATATAGTATTAACTTAGTTACTCAACTAAGCAAGCATTGTAACTGGATTTTCAATAAAAGTTTTTAGTGTTTGTAAAAACTGAGCTCCTACAGCACCATCAACAGTTCTGTGGTCACACGCTAAAGTTAATTTCATTGTGTTACCTACAACAATTTGACTGTTTTTAACAACAGGTTTTTCAATAATTGCACCTACAGATAAAATAGCAGAATTAGGTTGGTTAATAATTGAAGTAAAACTTTCAATACCAAACATACCTAAATTAGATACAGTAAAAGTGCTTCCTTGCATTTCATTTGGCTTGATCTTTTTATTTCTAGCTTTACCAGCTAAATCACGAACAGAACCACCAATTTGTGTTAAGCTTAATGCATCAGTATGTTTAACAACCGGTACAACTAAACCTTCATCAACAGCAACAGCTACACCTACATGTATGTGACTATGAAATAATGTAGTATTGTCTGTCCAGCTAGTATTAACTTGTGGATGCTTTTTTAAAGCCATAGCACAAGCTTTTACAACCATATCATTAAATGATACTTTGGTGTCTGGAACTGAATTTATTGTTTTTCTTGAAGCGATAGCATTGTCCATGTCAACTTCTATGTTTAAATAGAAATGAGGAGCATTAAATTTAGAGTTACCTAAAGATTTTGCTATTGCTTTACGCATTTGAGAGTTCTTAATTTCTTCAGTTTTTTCTTCACCAGCAATAGTAAAATTACTTACCGTATTAGTGGTGCTTGCACTACTAGTTTCTTTTACAGTAGTTGCTTGAACTGAAGAGGTAGGAGTATAGTTTTCTACATCTTTTTTGATGACACGACCATTTTCTCCTGAACCTTTAATATCAGCAATGTTATAACCTTTGTCTTTAGCTATTTTTTTAGCTAAAGGAGAGGCTAAAAGACGCCCACCTGTAGAAGAATTATTAGAATTCTCTTTAGGAGTTGTTTCAATATTTGAAGAAACACTGGGAGTACTTTCCTTAACTTCTTCTTTTTTGTCTGAAGTAGAATTCGAAGAAGTTAAATTGCCAGCTTTGTTTGCTTCTAATAAGGCAGAAACATCAGTTCCTTCTGTACCAATAATAGCTAATAAGCTATCAACAGGAGCACTATCACCTTCTTGCACTCCAATATGTAATAAGGTACCTTCTTGAAAAGACTCAAATTCCATTGTAGCTTTATCAGTTTCAATTTCAGCTAAAATATCGCCTTCTTCTACTTTATCACCAACATTTTTTAACCAAGTAGCCACAGTACCATCTGTCATAGTATCACTTAAACGAGGCATGGTTACTACTTTTACATTTTCAGGAATTGAAACAGTAGTAGTATTTGATGTAGTTTCTTTTTTTGAATTTTCTTCTGTTTTAGTTTCAGAAGCAGGAGCTGAATTACCACTTAATAGAGCAGAGAAATCTTCACCTTCATCACCAATAATAGCAAGTAAGCTATCAACTGGAGTTGCTTCACCTTCTTGAACACCTATGTGTAATAAAGTTCCTTCATGGAAAGACTCAAATTCCATTGTAGCTTTATCTGTTTCGATTTCAGCTAAAATATCACCTTCTTCTACTTTGTCTCCAACACTTTTTAACCACTGTGCAACAACACCCTCTTCCATGGTGTCGCTTAAACGAGGCATATTTATTATTGTAGCCATATTTTAATGAGTTTTTGTTGGATTTATTATTTTATAAAAGGGTAATCTTCTTGTTCGTAAACCATATCATGTAATTGATTCAATTCAGGATATGGAGATTCCTCAGCAAATTTCTCACATTCACTAACAGATTCTTTTACTTCTTTTTTAATAGCGTCTATTTCTTCGTCAGAAGCATATTCGTTCTTTTTAATAATATCAAGAACTTGAGTAATAGGATCTATTTTTTTGTACTCTTCAACTTCATCTTTAGTACGATAATGTTGAGCATCAGACATAGAATGACCTCTATAACGGTATGTTTTCATTTCTAAAAAAGTAGGGCCGTCTCCTCTACGAGCTCTTTGAATAGCTTCGTCTACAGCTTCGGCAACTTTTATAGGATTCATTCCGTCTACTGGTCCACATGGCATTTCGTACCCTAACCCTAGTTTCCAAATATCAGTATGATTTGCGGTTCTTTCAACAGATGTTCCCATTGCATATCCATTGTTTTCAACAATAAATACAACTGGTAACTTCCAATTCATTGCCATGTTAAATGTTTCATGTAATGAACCCTGACGAGCTGCACCATCACCAAAATAGCATAGTGTTACAGCATCACTTCCTTTATATTTATCACCAAAAGCAAGTCCAGCACCTAAAGGAATTTGACCTCCAACGATACCGTGACCTCCATAAAAACGATATTTTTTAGAGAAAATATGCATAGATCCTCCCATTCCATGAGATGTACCCGTAGCTTTACCATATAGTTCAGCCATAACTCTTTTAGGATCTTCACCCATACCTATTGGTTGAACGTGATTACGATAAGCAGTAATCATTTTATCCTTGGTTAAATCCATTGCATGCAATGCTCCTGCTAAAACAGCCTCTTGACCGTTATATAAGTGTAAAAAACCTCTTACTTTTTGTTGAATATAAACTGCTGCCAATTTATCTTCAAACTTTCTCCAAAATAACATATCTCTATACCAGTTGATATAGGTCTCTTTGGTGATTTCTTTCATTATATATTAGTTGTTTATTTTGTTTGTTCGTTTTACTTATTGTAAAAAATTCTGCCTACAAAAGTAGTAGTTTTTAGTAATTTAAAAAAAGGTTCTTGCTAAAAGTTACTTTAACTATTGATAAGTTTAAAAACTTTAGTTTTTATTCTTTTTCTTTAGCTACAATAATTGTTGCTTTAGCTCCAGTAGCAAGGTTCCATTCATTTGATGAAATTAACATTCCAGAATCGTTGTAAATTTTAAAAGCGGCAGTGTTAGGACCTGATGTTCCTTGGTTTAAAGCTAGTATTTTTATAATATTAATACCTTCATCCAAAGGTATATTAAACGATTGGAAGCTTTGTTTTAGTGTAAGGTTTGAAATAACAGGGATATCATTAATATAGATAGTTACTTTATCTCCATCAGGATATTGATAATCTCTACAAATAATATTAACACTTTTTGCTTTTGTGCTAAAGCTACCTAAATCTTGATCTATTACTGGATATTGAAATTGGCCATTTATTTTTTTAAATGCCTTTAAATATTGTTCTTCAGCTATTTTAGCTTTTGTTAGTATTCCTTTATTATTATAAGATTCAGCAGCTTGTTTTCTTTTTTGATCTTTTTGTTGTTTTGTATGAGCTGTTTTAAAACCATTGTCGTTTTTAAAATCTAAAACTTTTGGTTTTTTTGTATTCTTAGCAGAGACTTTAAAATTTCCTAAAGAAGATTTTCCTTTATCCTTTGCATTGGTAGAATTGTCTAATTGAGCAAAACTTGAAGAAGAGATACTGAAAAATATGGCTAAAAAAATAAATCTAATAGTATATGACATAATAGCGTATATCTAAGCAAATATAATACCGATTTTAAAACGCTTATCTAAATAAAGCGTTAAAAGTTATTATTTTATAGGAAAATCAAAATAAGTATTAGGAAATGGTTCATTACGTAACGTAAAATGCCACCATTCATTTTTATAAGGTCTAAAGCCAAACTTTTTCATACTTTTTTGTAATAAAGACCTATTTATTTTCTGATTTTTAGTTAATTTTTGAAAGGTAATATGAGATGAAACACCAAAAAAATCATAAGGACTTCCCATATCTAACTCCTTCCCAGTTTTAATATTTACAATTGTTAAATCAACTGAACTACCTCTAGAATGACCTGACTTAGTTGCAATATATCCAAGTTTAAATAGATGGCGTTTATTTAAATTTGGGTAGTATTGCTGTTTCATCAATGTGTCATTGATTACTCTTGCCCATTTAACAAAATGGTTAACAGCAGTTTGTGGTCTGTATGCGTCAAATACTTTTAAACTGTATCCCTTTTTAGTTAATTCAGCTTGTACTTTTTTTAAAGCTTTTGCGGTAAGAGTAGAGGTAATTAACACATCATCATTATAACCGTTTACAGGAATACCAACAAAGTTATTATGGTTACAATAACGTAGTTCTCGTAATATGGTTGGGTCTATATCTTTTACATATGAAAAACCTTCAGGTAAATTTTGAGACTGTATTACTATAGATGTAAATAAAAAAAAAGAAAAAATCCATTTCATGGAGTAAAAGTAATGAAAAAAGAAGATAGATATAATCTATAGATTCGTAGATTCAGGTAAATTAAAATAAATTAGTAAAATACATAAAGTTACTTTTAGTGTTATTTAATAGGCTATTGAACATTTTTTTACACTTTTTTGACATTTAATTTGCAAGTTTAGATAGGAGGTGAAAGTATATTCGTAATAACATTAATAATTAAGTAGTATGAATAAAATGAAAAAAAGATTTTTGATTATAATAGCTCTAGCGGCTATTGTTGTTTTTAGTGGATATACTAACAGTACGTTTGAAACTGACAAAAGAGAAAAGAGTAGAATATTTGAAGGTGATTTTATGAATTTATTTGTAACACATGGCCATTGCAGTACTCCCTTTAGTGGTAAAATAAATAGTTTACAGGTTATTACATCTAAAGGAAAAGATCAGGGTAATCCTCTTGAGAATATGAAACTTTCTTTTGCTTTAGATCCTGATTCGTTTAAAGTTTGTAGGGGAGGTGCTGATTTAAATAAAAGAATAAAAAAACCAGGAATATTTGTAAATGATGAAAAAGATAAAATTACTTTTAAATCTACCAATGTTTATACAATGGGAATAGATTGGTATCAGGTTAATGGAATCATGTCTATAAAAGGAGTTGAAAAAGAAGTAAAATTATTTGTTTCTGGTATTCGAGATACTAATGAAACATATCCTAGTTTTTTAATTTTAGAAGGAAGAGTAAATTTATTTGATTGGGGAATTGATTATGATAAAATTATTACTGGAGTATCAAGTAATATTTCCACTAAATGGATGCACTTTAATATGAGAATAAAAGTATCATAATATTTTAGTTTTTTTAATAAAAAAGCCAAAGCTCCTCAGCTTTGGCTTGTAAACTAATAAAACCAAGTATTAGTGTCATTTAGCGTTAGCTAGCAAAAATGAACTAATGTTTTTAGTGTCAACTATATTTTTAATGTAGACTAATAACTTTTGTCATTATCCATTTATTGTTTTCTTTTTTCCAAACTGCTACAAATTTACTTGGAGGAGATTTAGCATTTGGTTCTTTTTTGTTAAAAAACTTATGATATCCAATTTCAATTGCACCATAATCTTTAATAGGATATACTTCTATACTGCCTTCAATTAAAGTACGTGTTACTTTATTACAAATGTTTTTTTTGATAGACTCTAATATTTCTTTTTTAGAAGTTGATAATCCTCCTTTATCATGAAAAAATTCAATTTTTTCACTTAATATATCACTTTGTTTTTTTATGTCGCACTTGTTATAGGCAGTGAAATAAGCAGCGTCCATCTTTACAATTTGATTGTGTAAGTCAATATTTGAGGGCTTGTACTTAGGGATTTCGTGAGTTTGAGCTCCCATAAACCATGAAATAAACAAGGTGTATAATAAAGTTAAAAGCTTCATGAAAAAATTACCTTTAAAAAAGAAATCGAAAAATGAGTCCATAGTTATTGCTTTAATAGGTTGTTTTAGGTTACCAAGTTTTAAAGGCTAATGTACCTTCTTCATTGTATATTCTACGAAACCCTTTAGGTATATCTCTTAAGGTATTGTTAGATATTGTAATGTTTCCTGTATATCCATCATTACAATCAATATTTAAAATTAGCTTTTCAATCATTCCGTTCTTATCATATTTCGGATTAATTATATCAATATCTATATCCTTTTTGTTTTTAAACCAACGAACTAGTTTCTTTAGTTCATTTTTAGTAGTGTTTTTACTTATTATAAATTCAGATTTCAGATCATTAATGGTGCTGTCAAATAAAAAGCTAACATCGTCATTATTTTCATAGTCCCAATCTTCATTGTCTTCAGAGTCATTATCACTGTTATTTTCTTTTTGACAATCTGTACAATCTAAACCTTTTAAAGTCATTTTAAAATGATGGTTAGACATGTTTCTATCATAAATATTATCAATGTTATCTATATGATATAAGAAATTACGAGATGAAGCTTCAAAATAGATAGTAGTACCTTCAGGTATAAATAAAGTAGCTTTTATTTCTTCGTCTTTCCATATGTTTTTGTAATCACTTAAAAAGAATGCATCAAAAACAATTACATTATTGGCTGATTTAAAGTTATAAACTATTTCTTCAGCATTTTTATTAGCTTTATTACGTTTTCTTCCTTCAGAAGTTTTTTTAATTTCAATGTATGCACTACCAGTTTCACTTTTTTTAACATCGATGTTTACGTCGTTAGAGTATTTCATTTCTTTATCATCAATAGATACACTCACACCATTGTTTTTATTGCGTAAATTGTGTTGGTAATAAATGTTATCGTCATTTATTACTCTAATTTTTAAAGGGTCATTTTGATTATAAGTTATGCTATGTTTATTAACATTTACTCCATTATAAGCTCTTGATGTACCATACTCTATTGCTGAAAAACCAACACCTAGAAGAGCTGTTAACCAAATACCTAGTAAAGTTAATACAGCGGTTGTACTTAACTTTTTTATGTTAGGTGATAAAATTCTTAATCCTAAAATAAATAATACTATAAACGGTACTCCTATTAAAATAAATAATAAAATAGCTAATAACCATTTAGGTAATGATGAGTCATAAAAAAATGGAGGATAATGAATAAAGTCGTTATCAAAATTTAATATTTCTAAGCTTCCTACTGAAAATACTCCTAACAATAATGATATAATGGTAACACCAGCAATAAATATTAATAGAACTCCCATGAACTTTCCAAAAACTTTAAAAACAGCTAGTAAAATTTTACCCATTGTGTCAATAAAATCTTGAAAACCTGATTTTGTTTGAGCACGTAATTTATCATAGTCAGCACTTGAAATTTTATCAGAAAGTTCACTGGCACCATCTTTTAGCTTTGTTGATATGTTTCCAAACTCGTCACGAATTTTTTTTTCAATGTTATCAATATTTACAGCTTCGCCTTCCATTTGTAATTTCTCAGCTGTAGTTTTTGCTTCAGGTAATAAAATCCACAATATTATATACACTAAAGGTGAAAATCCACTAGCTAATAATATAATGAACGCTAAACGTACCCATATAGCATCAATACCAACAAAATGACCAAGACCAGCACAAACACCACCTAAAAATTTGTCATTACTATCTCTAAATAATTTTTTAGAAGTATTTTTTCTTCTTTTAGTATAGGTTGTATTATCATTATATGCTTCTTCAGCTTCCGCATAATCTTCAGGTTGTCCCATGATACCAATAATATCTTCTATATCACCTTCATTTACAACTTGACGCGCATCTGTAATTCTTTCAGATAAAAGTTCGCTAATACGTGATTCTATATCTGCTATAATCTCATCTTTTCCTTGAGGGTCATCGCTTAAAGAGCGAGATATCGCTTCTAAATAACGGTTTAATTTTTGATAAGCAATTTCATCTATATGGAAGAAGAACCCGCCTAAATTTATGTTTATTGTCTTATTCATTTTTAGTTGATTTTGTACTTGTTACTTGGTTTACTGCGTTTACTAAATTGTTCCAGGTTTTATCTAATTCTTTTAAGAATAATTGTCCGTTTTCTGTAAGTACGTAATACTTTCTTGGTGGTCCAGATGTTGATTCTTCCCATCTGTAAGTTAATAATCCAGCATTTTTCAGCCTAGTTAATAATGGGTAAATAGTACCCTCAACCACAATCATTTCTGCACTTTTTAAGGTTGAAAGAATTTCTGATGTATATGCATCTCCATTTTGTAAAATAGATAGTATGCAATATTCTAACACACCTTTACGCATTTGAGCTTTTGTGTTTTCTATCTTCATTGAGCGTTGTTTAAGTGGTTATTTAATAAATTTTATTGTAAAAGGATATTTATACATTTCTCCTTTATTTGCTTTCATTGCTGCTATAATAATTAAGGCAATTTTAATTAAACTAACAATACTTACTAAAGAGGCTATTCCTAAAAAACCAAAAAAACCTCCATAAGAATGATGCCCTCCAAAGTCAATGTCTACTCCGTTGAAAATGTCTAGAAAACTTCCAAAGAAGAAAGAAAAGAAAGAGGCACTTAGTATAAAAATGTATAATCCAAAACTAATATTAAAGTTTACAGCTTCTTTACCATGTTCGTCTAAAAAAGTACTTCTGTCTTTTAAAGTTTGCCAAACAATTAATGGGGTTATAATACTTCCTAAAGGAAATAAATAACCAGCAAAAGCTGAAATATGTATTAAAAAAGCATTGGTGTTTTCGTTGTTATGTTGCATAATAATATAAATTATATAATACTTGACTATGCAAATATATATCTTTTAAAAGGTATTATGCAATACATAGTACTAAAATTTAACAAACTTTAACATTTGTTAACAGTATTAATAATTAAATAAAAAGTCGTACATTGCCCATAAACACTATATAAATGAAGTATACACCCCGAAAAATTAATACCTTTTTATTTTTTAAACTTCCTTCAGCTTTTTTAACAGGAGTACGAGTAAAATCAATTTCAGATACCAATTCAGTGGTGTCTGTTACTTATAAATGGATGAATCAGAACCCATTCAAATCTATGTTTTGGGCAGTTCAAGGAATGGCATCTGAATTATCAACAGGTATTTTGGTGATGAAAGAAATAAGTGAATCAAATAGAAAAATATCTATGTTGGTAACAAATATGAGTGGAACTTTTACTAAAAAAGCTATTGGTAAAATAAGATTTGAATGTAATGATGGAATGCTTATAAGAGAGGCTATAAAAAAATCGATAGAAACTGGAGAGGGGCAAACTGTAATTGTTACTTCTGAGGGAATTAATGAAGAGGGAGTTTCGGTCTCGCAATTTAAATATGAGTGGAGTTTAAAAGTAAAATCGTAACAAATTATAAATATCATAGTCTAATAGCTAAAAACTAATTATTATGAATGCACACGAAATTGATTACCGCATTTTTGGAGAAGAAATGCAATATGTAGAAATTGAATTAGATCCAGAAGAGGGTGTTGTTGCTGAAAGTGGAAGTTTTATGATGATGGATACAGATGTGAAAATGAATACTATTTTCGGTGATGGATCTAATCAAGAAAAAGGGTTGCTAGGTAAAATTTTTTCAGCAGGAAAAAGAATCCTTACAGGAGAAAGTTTGTTTATGACAGTTTTTACGAATGTTGGATATGGGAAGAAACAAGTATCGTTCGCTTCTCCTTATCCTGGTAAAATTATCCCCGTTGATTTATCTGAATTTGGAGGGAAATTTATTTGTCAGAAAGATGCATTTTTATGTGCTGCCAAAGGAGTTTCTATAGGAATAGAGTTTTCTAAAAAGTTAGGAAGAGGCTTGTTTGGAGGAGAAGGCTTTATTATGCAAAAGATGGAAGGAGATGGAATGGGGTTTATTCATGCAGGAGGAACTATGGCTAAAAAGGTATTACAACCTGGAGAAGTGTTAAAAGTAGATACTGGTTGTATTGTAGGGTTTACTCAAGATGTAGATTATGATATTGAGTTTGTTGGAGGAATAAAGAATACTATTTTTGGTGGAGAAGGGTTGTTTTTTGCAAGTTTAAGAGGACCTGGTACAGTATATATTCAATCATTACCTTTTAGTAGATTAGCAGGTAGAGTTTTATCTATGGCCCCTCAAACTGGTAGGGGTGATAGAGGAGAAGGTAGTATCTTGGGAGGTATTGGAGATATTTTAGATGGAGATAATAGGTTTTAAAGTTAAAAAAAATAATTATTGTATAAAAAAAATCCGCTATTAAGCGGATTTTTTCATGTTGTTGTAATATAAAATTAAGGAGGTAAAGTTTTATATACCTAGTTCTTCAAACATATTTAAAAGCTTTTCACCAGCAGATGGTCTTGGAGCATTTCTACTTACAATATTTCCATCAGGGTCAATCATTATAAATCTAGGTAATCCTTTAATAGCGTATTTTTTAATAAATTCAGAACCAAAAGATTTATCAGCGAATAATTGTACACCACCCATTTCTTTTTGGTCAATGGTTTGTTTCCATTTTTCTTTCGCATTAATGTTATCAACACTAATACTTACAAATTCAATATTCTTATCATGATATTGCATTTCAAGTCTCTTTAGTAAAGGAGTCTCACGTTTACAGAAACCACACCAAGTGGCCCAAACATCAATGTAAACATACTTTCCTTTACCTAATAAATCATCTAAAGAAGTTTTAGTTCCATCATAATTTTCATAATTATCAAATTTAGGAGAAGGTTTACCTTTTGCAGTAATTTTTAGTGAATTGTATATTTCACCAATTCTGTCCTTATGACTTTGATTAGAAGAGTATTTTAAAAACTTATTATAATATACTTCAGGATCTTCAGTATATGTAATTCCAGCTTGAGCAGATCCTTTATATTTTTCATTAAATAGAAGATCATTTTTAGTGATTGAATCACTAACTTCATTATGAACAGTTTCTATATAAGTTAAAAAGAAGTCTCCAGTATCTGTTAATTTTGAATTTGTCTTTTTTGATATCTCTCCAACTAAAATTTCTCTGTAATATGCCGAGTTAATATAATCTTCACCATTATTGTAGCTAATTTTATCAGAAACAGATGGGAAGTTTTCAGAAACAACAAACTCATCATCACCAATTAAAATAGGGTGATATACTGGATATTGATATAAATCTCTTAAATATTCATACTCAATATTTTTAATTTCTTTTTTTAAGAAAGATTCAGGTAACTGGCTACCCATTGCTAAATCAGTTAAAGAATTTTTATAAGTGTCAACTTTTTCTAAAAAAGCTTCCTCATCAAGAGCAAGTAACTTTCTAAGGTTACCTATTTCACTTGTAAATACTTTACCTTTTTTAATGAAGTAATTGTTTATAGCTGCATTAGTTCCTTCAAAATTAATAGCATCTAATTTCTTATAATCAAAAAGAAGTTTAGTGTCTTCAGTTTTTGTTAAATATAGATTTATAGGTTTTTTATTTACAATCAGTTTATAATAACCTTCTCTATCTATTTTTATAGTATCTATAAAAGTTTTATTTTTTTTGTCGAATTTTATCTTTTTTTCAAATCCAAATCCTTGTAATTTAACATCTCTTTTTTTAAAGTTGTCAATTGACCCGGAAATAACTAAATAATCTTTTACAGGTTCTTTCTTACATGAAAGTATAATACCTCCTATGAGGGCTAAAAGTACTAGTTTTTTCATTCTTCTGTATTTAGGTGTAATATAATATTTCAAGTACCGAAAGTACTTTATTTAGTTTTTTTTTCAAAGAAATTAACAGTTTATTTCGTTTTTGTTTGAGATTTTATGGTTTTTTTGTGTTTTTAGTTTAATATTTTAACTTTTTTAAGCGGTTTTAGCTTTGTTAAAAGTGTTAAATCTAATTTTTTTTGCAAACTCATAGTGAGTTTTTTATGGCTTTTTTTCTAGTTTTTCTACTTATTTTATAGGGTAGCTAACTCTAATTATTTAGTATTTAAATATTATAAAAAAACCGAAGCATAGCTCCGGTTTTTATTTCCTTTTTCAATAACAATCATCCCCTCAAATCTGTCGTAATTAATAGTAGATAGTCCTTCATAGTTTATGAATAAATTGTTAAAGCAATGTTAAATCAATAACTATGCCGCAATTGTAATAGTATTAATAAAAGATGATTTTTTTTATGCTTTTTGTGTTTTTTTGACGTTTTTTTTAATCTTTACTCTTAAATTTATGTCTTTAAGTATCAAAAAACATAGTAGATGTGTGTGGTTAAAATTTAAGTTTTAGCTAAGTACTAAAAACCCTCTACTTTAAAGTAGAGGGTAAAAAGTTAACTTAACGTACAAGGGGAAAAAAATTAAGTAACCTTCCTAAGTTACAAAAAATAATATAATAATCAAAAAAAAACAGTTTATGATTAACTATAATTGGTTTTTATAGAGGTTGTTATGTTTTTTTTACTTTACTTATTTTAAGTAACTTTTTTTTAATTGAAATTCCATTAGATTTGCAGTGATGACTAATAGTTACTCATATGATTTCTATTAAAACTCTTATTTGTTTTGTATAAAAAATATATGACTAAAAAAAGGAAAATAAAATTAATAAACTTTTTAAAATTAATATCAGTATTATATTTTTTTACATGTGTTGGGTTATACTTTTTTCAAGAAAAATTGATCTTTTTTCCTGAAAAGTTGAATAACAATTACGAGTTTAAATTTGACCAAAATTTTGAAGAACTTTATTTTAATACTAAAGATGGTAATTTTTTAAATGGACTTTTATTTAAGTCTGTTAAAGCTAAAGGACTTGTTTTTTATTTACACGGTAACGCAGGAGCATTAGATTCTTGGGGGAATATAGCTAAAGTATATACAGATTTAAATTATGATATTTTTATTCTTGATTATAGAGGGTATGGAAAAAGTGAAGGGAAAATAATCAAACAGCAACAATTATTTGAGGATAATCAATTAGTATATAATACACTAAAAAAGGAATACAGTGAAGAAAATATAATAATTCTAGGTTATTCAATAGGAACAGGACTTGCTTCTAAATTAGCATCGAATAATAATGCTCAACATTTGATTTTACAAGCTCCCTACTACAATTTAATAGATATAGTGAAGCAAAACTTTTCATACATACCTTCATTTATTTTAAAATATAAATTTATGACTAATGAGTATTTAAAAAAATGCAAAATGCCAATAACAATTTTTCATGGTGATAGTGATACTGTTATCAGTTATGAATCTTCCTTAAAGTTAAAAGAAGAATTTAAGGATAGAATACATCTTATTACTTTAAAAAATCAAGGGCATAATGGAATAACTTACAATAAAGTTTATAATAAAGAATTAATAACAATACTAACTAAATAAACAAATAAAATACAATTAGGTTAAAACTTAAATAAATGAAAATACATTCAATATTAATAAGCTATTTTTTTATAATTATTTCATCAACTTACGCTCAAGATAAAGCTAGTAAATTTCATGATGAAAAAGGTAATTTTAAAATTTTATTCCCTAAAAGCCCTGAAATAACAAAAAAAACAGGAGATACTGATTATGGAAAAATAACGATTACATCATTTAATACTGAATATAAGAATGGGGATAATTTATCTTATAACGTTAGTTACATAGATTATCCTAAAAGTTTTACTGATACTTTAAGTGTAAAAAATATTTATGGTTTGTTTAACGGAGCACAAACAACAAATATTAATTCTGAAAGTATACAATTGTTAGGCACTTTTAATCTAGATATATTAGGCCATGTTGGGAGAGAATTTAGATGGAAAGACATTGATAATAAAATTATGTTTAGAGCAAGGTTTTATTTAGTTGATAATAGAATGTATATTTTAAGTGTAAGAACACAAGAAAAAAATAACTTTAATGTTGGGATAAATCAATTTCTTGAATCATTTGAACTTATTGGAGTTAAGCCTAAGGTTATTAATCAGAAAGAAGTAATAAAGAGTCAAAAAATTTATAAAATCAAATTTCCTATGAAAGCTGAAAAGCGTGAAATGGAAACTTCAACTGAATATGGTAAATCAAATATTTATATAGAATTATATCAGCCAAAACTTAAAAATGATGACAACTTAATATATATGATTTCTGTTATGGAATATCCAAAGGATATTACTAAAACAAGTGGATTTAAATTAGATGAATACTATTCAAACGTTATTAAAAAAGCTTTATTAGGGAGACAGTCTAAATTAATAAGTGAGAAGAAAGTATTTATAGCTGGTAATGAGGGAATAGAAGTAAAGGAAAGTTTTAAAGGAGGTTTAATAGTAATTAAACAAAAAACATTTATTAAACAAAATTTACAGATATCACTTCAAGTAATGACAATTCCAAGCAAGGATGAAAATGATTCAATGAATAATTTCTTTAAATCATTTAAATTTCTTCTTTAATGTATTTAAATAAAAATTCCTACCCTTGTGAGAGTAGGAATTTTCCCCTTGAAATATTAAGCTACTTGAAATTTTCATTTCAAACTTATTGCAATTTAGATTAAAAGAATAAATTGGACAATACGGGGAATCCTTGAATACAGACTAATGGTTTTTACTTAGTTGAGTACTTGAAAACCATTAGATTAGTGTTTTTTTTTCTTTCCGTAGGAAGATGCTAGAAAAAATGATGCTTTTTGAAAGTTAGCTTTTCAAGTATAGTTATTTTGTATTTTACTGATGACTACAAAACAAAATAATAGAAACTGTTACAAATATCAATATATTGATTTAAGGTTTTTATGATATAAAAAAGAGAAGAAGCAACCCTTCTAAAGTACTTCTTCTCTCTAAACTATTCAAACTAACTAAAAAACTAAAAATCAAATTTTAAAACCATACAGTAAATATAATTTAAGCTTGAAGTAAATAATTAAAATATTTGATGAGAGGAAGATATGTATCGATGAAAGGTAATTATGTAAAGGCAAAGAAAATAAGTAGCAATATAAAATATACCAAAAACAGTAGTTATGGGATTGTTATACAAAGAACCAAAAGAAGTAAAATATGCAGTATGCATAGAAACGTTCCCTAATGGAGTAATAAACTTACATTTTACTTCAGATAGTGGGAAATTTGGTATTGATGAAATTTTAGCCGAGTATAATTTAACTCCTAAAAGATTATTAGAAATTTTAAATGATCGAGACGATTATAAAGAAGGCGAATTATAAAACTGTAGTTTAAGTATTAATAAAATACTCTTAAAAAAACATATTACATATTTTAAATATTATAATGCCAACGAAGACACCTAGGAAAAATTTATAGTCATATCTTTTCTTGTTATTAGTCATAGTTGAAAATTTTTAGTCAAATATAATTAATATATCATATATATATGTGGTAAGAAGAATACAAGTAAAGAAAAAACGAACCGAAGTTCGCTTTTAAATGAATTATTCACAACCACAGTCTGCCATGCATTCATCATAATCTGCATTTGAAGTGTGTGCGTTATTACAAAAGTGAGCATGAGAAATACAATCGAATTCTAATTTTATTCCTCCTAAAATATTTTTTCCTCCTAAAATATTTTTTTGAGCTAATTTATTTAAGGTAGATCCCAGATTTGAAATGTTTTTTAACATGATTTTTAAAATTTAAAGTTTATCAAAAAAAAATAAAAAACACACGGTAAAGTATGATATTTCATAAACGCAAAGAATAAATGTATAAACGAATTAAACTAAAAAAGTAGTTATGGAAGATCAATACCCACTTTTAAAATCGGAAGCAGTTGCGGAAATGCAAAGAGGAATTAAAGTTACTAACGTTTGTTTTTCAGATTATGAATATATTACAAGGAAGCATGGAAAAATAGTTTTAGAAGATCGTGATAAATGCCATCAACTAGAATTTTTGAGATATAAACAAATTGATGTTTGGAATAATGGTTACGCAATATTAACAAATCTGTAGGTTTCCAGATTCTTAAAACTGAAAAGTTCTTTGACATAATTGTGGTAAGTAAATTTTTAATTGATTTTAAATCAATTAAATTTGTAGAAATACATTTATGGATATTTGTTTACTTGTAAGTAAATTCCATAGTTAGATAACATTTTAATAAAATATGAGTAATTGCATTTTTTGTGATATAATTAATGGAAAAGCACCTGCTTTTAAAATTTGGGAAAATGAAGAGCATTTGGCATTTCTCTCAATTTTCCCAAATACAGAAGGTTTTACAGTTGTAGCAACGAAAAAACACTTAAGTAGTTATTGTTTTGATTTAAAGGATGAAGAATTATCAAAATTAATAATCGCTGCAAAACAAGTGGGAAAACTATTAGATGAGAAATTAGATGATGTGAGTAGAACAGGACTGATAATGGAAGGATTTGGAGTTGATCATACCCATGTTAAACTGTTCCCAATGCATGGTACTTCAGACTTGAAAACTTGGAAGCCTTTTTTATCAAAACAGGTAAAATACTTTGAGAAGTATGAAGGTTATATTTCATCGCATGATTGTGATAGAGCAAGTGATGAAAAATTAACGGAAGTTGTTAATAAAATAATTAATTAAAAATGTTATCTGTTAAATACTTGTTATTTCTAAGTTAGAATAGAATCCCAATTTGTAGATTACTAATTTAGCAAACTATATAATACTTAGATCTATATTTTTATAAAATATTACTTACCACAAGAGCTTCAAATTGAGGTTCTTTTTTATGTGCAAGATTTAAGTAAATTAAAATAAGTGTAAATAAATGGTGAAAAAAAAGCGGGACTAACCCGCTATAATTTAGAAAGGACAAAGACATACTCTCTGTGAAAACACATCTATACAGCCATTGTTAGATTGTTCTCTCGTACAGTATTTACCTCTTGAACCATTAATAGATTTAAGTTCCGTTTTGTTTAAGGCAGTACCTAATTTTGAAATGTTCTTTAGCATGATTTAAAATTTTTAGTTTATCAAAAATAACATTATGGTAGTCAGTTTCTTAAAAATAAACCTTACAGAAAGTAAGGATAAACCATAAAGTAAATATTAAAGTAAGTGTAGTTTCTATATTTTCAGAAATACGATAAAAAACCAATAAATAAGTAGAATGAGTAGAAGGGGTATTCTAATTTGATTGTGTTTTTTATTTTTTTTCTCTGGATAAAAATAAAAGAATAGGATATAAATTAATTAGAACTCCCCCCAACATAATATAATCACGTAATTTCATAGGAGGCAAATATATAATATTAATAAATCAGTAGTTAAAAAGTGAATAAAAGAAATACTATAACAAGAATTAAGGAGATAAAGAAAAGTATAATTTCTGTTTTTCTTTCTTTATCTGCTTTCTTTAAAATAGCTTTTTTAATTTTTTCTATTTGTTTCTTACCAGGACTAGGGAAAACTAATTCATCAGTAATTGATTTATTATTCACAATCCTTCTATTATCTTTAAATTTTGGTTTATCTCTTAGTCTTCTATTATTTTTTAGACTAGAGTTAGCACTGGCAATAAATCCTTCTCCTGGCATAGCGTATAATTTAATGAATAACAATTCATATAATTAGTATAAGAAAAATATGAAGTGTTACAAAAACCTGTAATTAAAATAATATGATTTTTAATGATAAGGATACCACAGATATAATCAAAAAAATGAAAGTTGTACATAAACCGAAAGCGAAATATTTCTCAGACCACTTAAAGTTTTTATATGGAATAAAACTTAAAAATAATGAAAGAAAAAAGCTAAATAAAGGTAGAACAATAGTTAATCCTAGTATTCTAGTAGTATTGGAGCTATTGACTTTATGCGTTACAATAATCGCGTTATCCTTAAACATTACTGGTTTTACAATTGAATCTAAATACGTTGATAACTTAAAACTGACTACCATTAGTAATCCTATTAGTAATAACAATGCTCCCAACTTTTTCTTTGACATAAATTTAATGGGGTAAATATAAGTAAACAATAAAACAGTAGAATTATGAATAACAAAAATGAAAATAATAAAATGGTTTGTGATTGTGGAAATAATAGTTTCTATGTTTACATAAAAACAATCATAGATGATGCAAGATTGTATTGTACAAGTTGTAGCTAAGAATTATAAACAAACAGTAGTTATTTCTTTTTAAGTTTTATAAATCAATTAATTGAGAATATAATTAAAAGTATAAGTGGAGTAAGGATAAATAAATCAAAAACAGCAATTTGATTATTGTCATAAATTCTAATAGAAATAGAAATAATCAATAACAGGCAAGCAATTGAAAGGCTTAAATAGTAGTTAGAGTTGTGAGATTCTTTTTCATTCATAAACCAAAAATAATAAAAACAAAATAAAGTAAAAGTGTAGGTTTTCAAACCTATAAAAAATTAAAAATGATGACTAACAGACTCGAAATAAAAAGAATAATTCTAGGCCATAGTTTATACTCTTCCTTGCCTTGTTTGTAGAATATCTTAGGATAAAAAGAAGGTCATAACATTATTAAAGACATAATAACTAAACAGAAATCTTTCATAGAAATTTTTCTTTAAAAATAGTTAAAACTAAAAAAAATAAAATAGTAGCGTATTAAGTTACGCAAACAAAACGCAAAAATTAACGCAAAAACGCAAAACATGGTATTTGGAGAAGCATTTGAAAAAGTTAAAGAAGGTAAATCAATGAGGTTATCACAATATAGTGAAGATGTGAGAATTAAAGCTCAATATCCTAATGAACATAGTAAAATGATAGCACCGTATTTATACGTTGAAAGTCGTTTTGGAAATGTTCCTTGGAAAGAAAATAATATTGAATTGTTTTCTGATAAGTGGGTAGTAATCGATTAATCAAATTTAAAATAAAAGAGAATAAATCAAGTAAACCTAAGTCCGTTATCACGAGCCTTAGATATTTTCGTGTGAAGTTGTTTTTTTTAATAAAGATTAGTTTCATGATTAACAAGTTCATACATAGATTTGTAGTGAATGAAAAAAAACACTATATTTATCTGATTAGGGGGGACTTATAGTTTGTAAATAATTTAAATTTATGCTTAAAGTCCAAAAAAAAATTAACCAATTAATTAATAAAAGACAATATTATAATAGTTATTTTAATCGATGTATCAATAAATATAAAAAAATAGAGAATTACTATAGTTTATATGAAGAGTTTAAAGGGGAAATTAAATCTGTTAAAACCTCTGAAATAATTAATCATTCTTCCAAAATATTTTTTGGTGTGGATTTATATGACGCTAAAAAAAATATTGATGTACCATATAGGTTAAAGGTAAACAAGAAGCTATGTGATATTATATTTTATAAGACAAAATTGGATTCACATAAAATTATAGTTGAACTACATTTTTTTAAAAAAAAATTAGTTTTTTTTAAGTATTTATTCCCAACCACAGTTAATAGACCTAAAATAGAAGAAAGGGTTAAAAAAAAGTATTTAAAAAATAGTAATACGTTTTGTAATAAAAGTAATTTAATTGTAGATGAAAAGAATAATTATTTAAGAATAGAAAATGAGGTATCATTAACATTGAATTATTATTCTTTAGAGTTTGATTTTTTTAAATCTCTTAAAAAATATCAAATGATTAATAATTATGAAAACTTTCAAAAAAAGCAATATAGAACAAAGAAATTTAACGAAATAATTTAAGTGGATAGCTTAAAAACGTTATTTATCACCGAGCACCTATATAAGGTGTTTTTTTATATCCAAAATTTTAATAAAAAGATTATAAAATAAGTGTAGGTTCTCCGATACCTAAAAAACGAAAGAAGTTCATTGACATAATTGTGGTAAGAAAATTTTAAATAATATTTTTGAATAAAAAATATGTAATAGCTTATATTCATAAACAGATATTCTTATTTGAAAATATATTTTTAATGATTAATAAAATTACAATACGTTCTGAAATAAATGTCTTTTCAGTTTTAATCTTAATTATTGGAGGAATTGGAGCTATTATTATTATTGCAGGAAACTTTATATATGTAGGGATTTATGAAAAGAGTTTTTTGAGTTTATGTTTTTCATTGATCTTTTTAATAGCTGGAATATATAGTCTTTATTGTATTTTTAAGGTTGACATGTTAGAGATTACCAAATCGCACTTTAAAATTAAATCAATATTTGGAAGTACAAAGAAAGAAATATCCTTAACTTCTTTAAAAGCAATGAAAGAGATAGAAAAAGAAGGAGGAGGTGATGTAAATTTGAAATGGAAAGAATTAAATTTGTACGGGAAAGATTTTGAATATAAATTAACATCAATTACTTATGGTAACTATTTAGAATTAAAGAATGGTATTTCAAAAGAGTTGAAAAAAAATAAATTAGCTAGAATTAAAAAAAATAAATAAATCCATTACAACTCGATAAATAAACTTACCACAAAGCACTTTTTTTAAGGTGCTTTTTTATGTTCAAGATTTAAGTAAATAAGTAATAAAATAATTGTAGTTATTATAACAAAAGAAAGAAACCATTACAGTTCCTTTCTTTATCTAAATTTAATATGTGAACATACATTTCCAATAGCAGTCTCTTGGACTAAGACCTAAACCAATTAAAGCACCATTACAATAACAAGGAGTGAAGGGATTTGTGTCTTTACCTCCATTAATAGATTTTTGATCAGTTTTGTTTAGTTCAGAGCCTAAATTTTTAATATTTTTTAACATAATATAAAAGTTTAAATTTTTCAAATGAAATGAAAAATAAAGAGGAAAGTAATGAAACTTCATAAATGCAAATGATAAATGTATAAACGAATAAATAAACAGTAGATAAAACAAAAACTACCTTGAGCTATAGGGATAAAATATCCATATATGTAATAGTATTGGCAGTATTTAAAGTTAGGAGCAATTTTGTATAAGGGAACTGCAAAAAAAGAAATACTAATAAAATGAAAGATATTTAATAAAAGTAGAAACTCTTCTTGTCTCTATAAATTCAGTTTTAAGTTGTTCATAACTGTTTTTTATAAATTAAAAACAAAACAAAGAGTAAAACAGTATTAAAAAAGAAAAGAAGTAGCCCCCCGTGGAATACCTCTTTTCTTCTAACTAACCAACTATTTACTAAAAATGAAAAATCAAATTTTAAACTATACAGTAAATATAGTTTAAGATTGAAGTAAATAATTTGAGTATTTGATGAAAGGAAATTTTGTATAGATGAATGGTAGGTTATCTATAAGTAAAATAAAAAAAAGTAACGAGAAATAAATAATAATAGGATTACCAATTTAAAAAATGAAGCAGCACAATATTAGAAATTGTATAAACGTAATTTATAAAGAAAAAACTCTCATTAAATACAACTAAGTATTATTAATTAAGGTACAAGGGATTGAAAAAAAACAGTCAACCGCCCCTTAATTCAGTCAACTGTTCTAACCTTTAAGTACTTAAATTGGTTAATGTAAATTTTGGTTTAAATCAAGTTTTTAAACCTGCCAGCAAACATAATTAAGATTTTTAGAAAGCAATTTGAGTATTCGATTAACTGGACATTTGTATCGTTGAACAGTATGTTTTTATTAAGTTAAGGTAGAATTAAATAATTTGAATATTTGATGAAACGAGTGTAAGTGTAGTTTTTTGATATATAGTGTATTGGCTGTATTTAGGTAAGTAGTTGAGTAAAAAATAAAAGTAGTTAGCCAATCTTTTTTAAGTTTTCTAAAAATGAACAAGAGTTCATTTTGAAAGTAAGATTTAAATTAAATTATAGTATAATAAAAAGTAAGTAAATATTTAGTAATGGAGTTTATTGAAAAGGAAACTACTAATAGGAAACAAGCTGTATGTGTTATAAAAAAGAACCCACTCAAAGTTGAGTGGGAAAATTGCTATGAAAAAGAAAGTCTAAAAGGACGTCTCCTAAGACTTTGTAAATTAATGGATAAAAAATGGTATTATAAATAAGGGATAATACTGATATTGATTTAAGGGATAACCATTAATTAACTAAGTGAAAAGAGTAGATAGAAGACTGTTATGCTACTTCCCAATTTTCAAAATCATCATATATATCTTTTGTATTGTATCCGGTAGCAGAAAATATTTTTTGTTGTCTAAGTGCTATTGCCGTTAATGTTTTTATAGCTTTTAATCCATCAGAGTCAATTTCTTTGATTTTATCAATGTTTATAGTCGTACATCTATTTTGTAAAATATAATGTTCAAAATGAATAATGAAAGATCTAACAGTTGAACAATTGATTTTACCTTTTAAATAAAAAATTCCTTTTTTTTCTGTTATTTGTAAAGCCATGATTGATTATTTTTAATTAACTACTGTAAATATCTTGTATAAATGTAAAGAGTACTTGATTAATTCGGTCAATAACATTTGTATGGTGTTAAGTGGTTGTTTTTTAGTGTTTCATGTTGTTTTTTTGAAACATAAAAAATATGTTGTATAGTTAGAAAATAAATATGATAAAAGAAATAGTACTTCTTTGTTCTTTAAAAACATGTTAGTCAATAGATGTAATTGTGATAAGTTTTTGTTTGATATATTTGATAAAAAAATAAATGAAAAAAATAATAATTAACTCAAAATTTACTAGTCATCAAAAATTAATGCTTTTTCTTTTCTTCATTTTTACATTCGGAATAGGGGTACTTTATTTATTAGGTTTAATTCCTAGCGAAGAAATGAATACAAAAAGGAGTGATTATATAGCTATAGCCTTTTTACCAATTTCTGTATATATTTTTGCACTTTTTTTTAGTAAACAAGGAGTTGTAATAAAGGAACGTAAACTAAAGTATTCTCAATTTATATTTGGATTTCCATTTTTGATGAAAAATATTGAATTAACTAATATTACAGATATAAGTGTTTTATCAAGTTCTGGAGCTCAGAAATTTGCTTTCGTATCTGCAGGAAATCCAGATTTGGCTGTAAGTTCAGAAATTTATAAAATAGTTTTATTGAATGAAAATCATTCAAGTAAGTTTTTATTAATGATAACTAGGAAAAAAGATTTAGCTGAAAAAATGGCAAATGGTTTATCAAAGGAACTTCATTTAGAGTATAATATATATAGTCCTCCAATAGTTAGAAGACGTAGACGGTAAAAGTTATATATTAAAGAAATAGAAAAACTTTTTCTGAAGTACCTATAAAATTTAAAAAACCTTAATGTTTATTCGGTTAAGAATAATATTAAGGTCTTTTTGTGGGGAAGGGCTAAATAAATTTTTAAAACTATCTAATAAATATAGTTTAAGATTGAAGCAAGTATTATTAATTTTTGATTAAAAGCAATTCTGTATAGATGAACGGAGTATTGTTTTATTAATGTTCTATAAAAAAGTGAAAAATTAATGATAGTATTTATGAAAAGTATAAAAGAGAAGTTAAAAAAACTGCGTATTAACTTTTTGTGTGTGGGGGACGGGTTTTAATAAATTTAATATAGTTAATACGCAGAAATAGAATAGTCATTAGTTACTTTACTAATTTCATAAAAATAAAGAACAAAACAAATAGGTGGAATCCATCAATATTATATAAGTAGAAACCAGTAAATAACTACGTGAAAACCAGTAAAAAGAAGTGTTAAAAAGCACACTGAAAATCAGTGGGTTAAGTAGTGATCTAGATATGCTCATAAATGTATGAGCATATAAAAAAGCAGGTGATCTATTAAAAATATAATAGACCACCCTATACCTTAAGCCCGTCCCCACGGGTCTTAAACATTATTTTTTAAAGATAGAAAATAATTTTAAAATAAGAAGAAAATAATGAGTATTGTGAAATTATTACAAATAAAAATATTAAAAAAGCGAACTACTGTTCGCTTTTTTTTTAGATAATTTAATTAAAATGGACATGGTGAACATCTACCATCTTCCTCACATGCCCAAGGGCATGTAGTACCTCCACCAGAAATTAATGTTTGTTGTTGTTTTGATAATACTGATCCTAATGTTGAAATATTGCTTAACATGATATAAGATTTTAAAGTTTCTCTAACTTATAAATTAGATTATTTAAAAAAGAAGATTAAACCGTAAAATAAGTAAGGTTTTACCTTACTTATTTGTGGGCTATGAAATAAGTGACTTTAGAATAAGATTGAAGCCAATAATAAAGTATTTAACGATATAGATATTTGTATTGATAAGAGGAAAATTAAAAGAAAGTATATTTGCTGTAATCATTTGTTAATAATATTGAGATCTATGCTTAAAACCTATGTGTACATTGTAATCCTTCTTGTTAGTTTATCAAAAGTTTATGGTCAAAAAGCGATAACTTCTGAAGGCAGTTATAAAAATGAAAAACTTAAATTAAATGATGGCCCTTATATTTTTATTAAAAAAAAACAGTTAATAGAAAAAAAAATAATAGAGAATCAGGTTTTTACAAAAGTGTTAAAGAAGAATTCTTATGACACAATATTCTTACCAAATAAATCAGAATTTAAAAATATTAGAAAAATTGCTGCATTAAGTGATATTCATGGAAAGTATGAACTAGCTATTAAGTTATTAAAAGCAAATAAAATAATAGATAAAAAATTAAATTGGAAGTTTGGTAAAGGTCATTTGGTAATTGTAGGCGATATTTTTGATAGGGGAAATAAGGTAAATGAAATGCTTCTTTTAATTTATAAACTAGAGCAACAAGCAGATAAAAGAGGAGGTAAAGTACATTTTTTATTAGGAAATCATGAATATATGGTTCTTCATAAAGATTTGAGATATATTAATAAAAAATATCAAAAAACATCTGATTTGCTTGGTTTAAAGTATAATGAATTGTACAATAATAGAACAGTTATTGGAAGATGGCTAAGGTCAAAGTCTACTATAGTTAAAATTAATAACAATGTATTTGTTCATGGAGGTATTTCAAAAGATTTTATATCTCAAAATGATTTTAATCTTGAAGAGATAAATAGTTTAATGAGGAAATCAATTGATAGGAGTAAAAAAGAGATGAAAAGTACTGATTTTTATAAAGTATACTATGGTAAGAAAAGTTTAATATGGTATCGTGGGTATTTTAATGATAATTTAAAAGACAAACAGATTACTAATATATTAGAATCAATAAATTCAGATCATATTATAGTAGGTCATTGTTCTAATAAAGAAGTGGTAAGTTTATATGATAATAAAATTTTTGGTGTAGATTCAAGTATAAAAAAAGGAAAATATGGAGAAATTTTATTTATAAAAAACAATAAATATTATAGAGGAACTTTAGAAGGAGAAAAAAAATGTTTTGAAAAAAGGTTAGATCTAAAACCAGTCAAAAATAATATGTATGTATTTCTATTCCAAATTAGTAGACTTTTATATCTGATGTTTATTTAGTAAATATAAAATTATAAAAATACCTTGTAAGAGATGTTTTTTTATGATAAAAAAAGGAGTTATAATTTACTAGTAACAAAGAGATAAAAAATAAAAACAAACGACCTTGTAATATTTTTAAAGTGATTGAGAAATTTTTTAACGATAAATTTAAAAGCATAAAAAAAGCTCCCGAAGGAGCATTATTAAAAAAGGGAGGGAAAGTTTATATAACAAGTTAAAAAATATTAACCCTACTCTTAAATTTAAAAAATAATGAAAGAAGTGGAGTGATACAACATTTATGTATTACTTATGTTGTAAGCATATAGATATAATGCAAAAAAAAAGAAGTAGCCCCCCGTGGAATACCTCTTTTTTTTACTAACCAAACTATTTACTAAAAATGAAAAATCAAATTTTAAACTATACAGTAAATATAATTTAAGATTGAAGTTAACAACTTAAGTATTTGATGAAAAGAAGATTTGTGTAGATGAAAGGTATATTATGTATATATGAATTTAAAAGAAGAAGTGAAAAATAAAAAAATAGTTGGTCTATTCCTATAAAAGAAAAATAGACCAACCTAACCTCAAGCCCGTCCCCACGGGTCCTAATATTATTACTTAAATATAAAAGATAAATTTTAAGTTATTGAAAATGTAGTATGGAAGTAGTAGTAGTATTTGAGATAAATTAAATATTTTCAGTTGATTGAGTTATATAATTATACTAAAAAAAAGAAGTAGCCCCCCGCGGAATACCTCTTTCTCTTACTAACCAAACTATTTACTAAAAATGAAAAATCAAATTTTAAAACTATACTGTAAATATACTTTAAGGTATAAATACTTTGTATAGGTATTTGATGAGAAGGTATTAAGTATCGATGAATGGTTTATTATTGGCAAATAACAGGAAAGGAAGAAATAAAATGATAAAATAAAAGAAATATAAGTTACTTGGTTAAACTAGGAGAAAAATCGCCTAAATTAACTTTAGGCGATTATATAAGATCTACGTGTATTGACAAGATCCAGAAGTACAATCATCATTATCACAAATGCACCACTGTCCTGTAGGACATAAATTACTTTTTGAACAAGCACCCCCTGGGCCAAAATTCATATCATTTGTCAATTTCCTACTACCTTGAATTAATTTTAATTCAGGGTTAGTTAATGTTGTTCCTAGTTTAGATAACCTTCTTAACATATTAATATATTTTAAAATGTTTATCAAAATTATGTCAAACCTTAATGTTAAATTCTCTCTTTTAAAAATTGAACTAAATAAATTCATATTCGGGGAAGATTAATTAAAAAGCGTAATTCATTATTAGATATTTTTATTTTTTCAGCAAAAAAAAGAAGTAGCCCCCCGCGGAATACCTCTTTTTTTAACTAACCAAACTATTTACTAAAAATGAAAAATCAAATTTTAAACTATACAGTAAATATACTTTAGTATTTAAGTAGTTTATTGAAGTATTGGACAAAGTGAAATTATGTAACGGTGAATGGTAGTTTTTTACGTGTAAAGCAAGAATAAGCATAGTTTTTAAATAGAATAAAAATTAATTAAATTAGTATAAAGAAATAAGGTACTATAGTTATTTGTTTTATTAATTGATTAAGAGACTTTAACTTCTTTCATAGTGTATTATTTAGTGAAATTTATTTATGAATTAATGGTAAGTATGAAGTCCAAACAATAGTTATTCATGATAAAGGAAGTGAACCAAGTATTTTTCAATTAATCATAATAAGTATAAGTAGATTTTTAGTTTGGTTACTTTCGTAGGTCGTAGTGAAAAGGCAAATTCATAATGAAGTTTCTAAAACGTGAGTAATAAAAATATTAAAATAAAAAAAGAAGCAGTCCCCCACGGAATACTTCTTTTTTTAACTAATTAAACTATTTACTAAAAATGAATAATCAAATTTTAAACTATACAGTAAATATACTTTAAGGTATAAGTGTTTTATTTAAGTATTGGATGAGGTGGTGTTATGTGAAGATGAATGGTAGATTGACTATAAGTGAAATGAAAATAAGCGATAAAAAAAGAAAGCATACATCAATTTAGCATTGACTATTTTATAAATCTTAATTTTATTGATTGGAAAATGTGGTGTTTTTTACAATAGATATTTTATCAAATTCTTTTTAAGAGTTTAAAGAAAAAATGTTATTTGATTTTGAAACCCCTATATTTACTGAAGATGACATATAGGTGACATTTAAATGACGTGCTAATTACCATAGAAACACGCTAGATTTGCCCAAAGCAAAACATAGAAAATGAAAACAAAATCAATTAGCGAAAATTTAATATATCAACGAAAGTTAAAAGGGTTTACACAAGGAGAACTTTCGGACAAAACAACAGTTGGTATAAGAACAATACAACGTATAGAGAAAGGTGATGTTCAACCACATTTACAAACTATAAAATTATTAGCTAGTGGATTAAGTGTTGAGGTTGATGATTTATTAGTTCTTGATAATCCAAAAGAAGAAACAATAAAGCGTAAATGGATGCTGTTGTTACACGCATCACCTTTTTTAGGCTTAATTTTTCCATTTGGAAATATTTTGTTTCCATTGTTTACTTGGATAAGTAAGGCAGAAGATAATAAAATATATGATGAACATGGTAGAGCTGTTATTAATTTTCACTGCACAATAAATTTGCTAATAATAATATCGCTGCTACTATTTTTCCCTTTTCCTGGGGTAAACTTTTTTGGTACTGGTGCAGTATTTCTCTTTGGTATAATATTTAGTTTAAAAAATACAATGTCTGCATTAGATTCTGCGACTTGCTATTACCCTCTTTCAATTCCGTTTTTAAAGCCAAAACTGACATAGAGTTTTAATTTTTTAATTGTATAATATGTTAGGATTATTAGTAATAATAGTAGTCTCTTGGGGACTTCTACATCTTATTCTGAATAAGAACATTGAATCGATAGGTATTGTGCCTAGTGGTAAGCGAACCATTCAGTTTGTAATTGGTATGGTATTTATTATGATCATTACTTTATTGAATATCTATATAGAAACTATTGTTTTGGATATAGATTGGAAATTACAATATAGTATTAACTACCACTCAATTCTTAATTCATTTGTTTACCATTTGAGGTCAGCATTAACAGAAGATTTGGTATTTAGAGGAGCAATACTTTACATCTTAATTAATAAGTTAAGTGTTAATTGGGGACTTTTAATTTCTGCTTTGTGCTTCGGTATTTACCATGTATTCTCTTATGGTTTAACAGAAGCAAGAATTATCACAATACTATACGTTATTCTGATAACTGAATTTACGGGCTATGTTTGGGCATACACATTTCATAAAACAAGATCTATTATGTTAGGTTTAGGGTTTCATTTAGGTATAAACCTAATGAATACATTTTTCTTTGAGTCACAACCTTATGGAGAATTGATCTTTAAAGCAATAAGTAAAACACAATTAACTGATTGGAGTTGGTTAGGTTTTAACCTTTTCAAAGGTTTATTCCCTACAGTTATAACTTTGTTTACTGTGAAATTATCATTGAGTTATGATTTAAATTTATTCAAAACAAAACAATCAATAATAAGCAATGAAACTATTGTTTAAAAAGTATCCAACAGGAGCTAAATTTGTTGTAGCGATTATATTTTTTATTGCTGCATTATTTGTAAGTACATTAATTAATAAAGGTTTAATAAAACAGTGTATACCGTATGGGGCACCTTTGTTATTAGTTTTAGCGACTTGGGTTTTATATAAAATAGAAGGGAAGTCTCTAAAAGAGATTGGACTTAATTTTAATATTAAAAATATAGGATTCTTATTTCTAGGGATTTTAATAGGGATATTGGTTTTCTTAGGAGCAAAATATTTAAGAGGATTATATGTTGGTGAAGTATTTGAGGTTTCAACATCAATTAATTTTGAAGTAATATTGTTTGCATTCTATTTTATATTACCACAAGTAGCAACTGAAGAACTTTTATTTAGAGGCTATTTGTTTAAGAAAACAATAGAAGTATCTAATGTAGTTGTTACTAATATTATTTTTTCAATCTTATTTATGCTCATACATGTTGTTGATGAAGATGTATTACAAAATAAAGGAATGATAGTTATGCTTATTATTACAATTCCAGTTGGACATTTATTGTTTGCGACTGCCTTATTAAGATCAAAATCGATGTTTTTTCCAATCGGACTTCATTTAGGGAATAATTGGGCAACTAGACATTTAATTTCTAATACTAACTCGAGTAAAAGTATTTTATTTATTCCAGATATAATAACTTTTGAAACTTGGACTCCATTTATTATTACACTTGCATTGTTTAATGGTATATACGTATTTCTAATATTGGTTATTTGGAAATGGGATAAAATATTAAAGCATTTGAAGATATTGATTTACAAAAAGAAAGCTAGTTTATTTAAAAACTAGCTGACTTATTCTTATTAAGAATTCCCTACAAATCTTAATAACATATAGTAAACTTATATAAAAAGTATATGAAAAGAAATAAGTAATTACCCTTGTCTATTTATTAGGGATAACCATTAGTTTATTGGGAGTAACCATTAAGAAAGGAGTAATGGAAAGTTGTATTTTGAAAGAATAATTTAATTAATTAGTATAGATGTTGTCATAATATAAAAAATTGTAGATTTAGCACTTCTTATTATTTTAAAATAAAAGAACTTTATGAGCCCTATAAATAAATATATTCTTTGTCTGTTAAGCGTTTTGTTTTTTGTAGGAAGCATGCAAGCTCAAAATAAAAAGATAGATAGTTTAAAAAAAGAGTTAAAAACATATATAAAGCATGACACTGTTCGTGTAAAAATACTTAACCATTTAGCCTATTACCATTATAGAAATAATCCACCTCAAGCAATAACTTATGCTGAACAAGCTGGAGAATTAGCAGATGAAATACAATCTGTAAAAGGAAAAGCAAGAAGCTTTTATATGAAAGGGATTATTTATATGGAACAGGCTGATTTTAAAGTAGCTATTGAAAATTATGAAAAAGCAACAAAACTTTATAATTCAATAAACGATATAAAAAGTATAGCAGGCTGTAAAAATGCTTTGGGCGTTTTATACAATTATAAAGGGAACTCCACACTTGCTTTAAAGTATTATAAAGAAGCATTAGCAATAGATGAAAAGCTAAGTGTAAAAAGAAATATACCTAATTATCTTTATAATATAGGGGATATTTATTCGGATAATGGAGAGTATGAAAAAGCCTTAGTTAACTTTAAGAAGGCTTTAACTATTTTTACTAAAAATAATAATGAATATGGAATACTTAGTTGTTGGAATGCGATGGCTATAGTGTATATTGAACAGGGGAATTATCCTTTGTCTTTAAGGTATCATAATAAATCATTAGATGTAGCTGAAAAAGCTAAAGATTCTATAGGTATTTTTCAATCGTTTAGTAATATTGGAAACTTATATAGAAAACAAGAACTTTATGACAAAGCATTGAGTTTTTATAATAAGGCCTTAACTATTCATCAAGCTAATTATAATACTAGAAATATAATAGCAATTAAAAACAATATTGGAAGTATATATATTAATAAGAAAGAATTTACTAAAGCAATTGTATACTTTAAGGAGTCCGTTAATATTAGTAGAAAAATTAAAAATAATCAAGATCTAGCAATTAGTCTTATAAATCTTGGTTATGCTTATATCGAAATTAAAGAAAATTCTAAGGCTTTAATATATTTTCAAGAAGCAAATGAAATAACTAAAATTAGCCAAAAGAAATACGATTTGATAGGTTCTTATTTAGGAATTGTAAATGCGTATTTTAACCTAAACAAATATAATTTAGCCTTGGTTAAGGCAGAAAAAGCTGTAGAGCTAGCAAATAAGTATAAACTTTTAAAGCATCAACGAGATGCATATAAATTTCTCGCTAATATAAACTATAAATTAGGGAACCATGAAAAAGCATTTATAAGCTCTCAAAAATTTAAAATAGCAAATGATAGTCTTTTCAATAAAAAAAATATAGAGAAAATAACTCAGTTAGAGTATGAATATAAGTATAAAAATGAATTAGCATCAGCTGAAAAAAGAGAGTTAAGGTTAACAAAAACAATAAATACAAAGTCTCGAAGTTTAGAAAGAACACAGCGTAATTTATTATTGGGAGTTATCGCTTTTTTAATAACGACGTTAGTTTTAGGAAGTATAATTTTCTTTTTAAAGTTAAGAAATGAGAAATCTAAAACTCAAAATATTGTTATAGAACAGAAATTACTTCGTTCACAAATGACACCGCACTTCATTTTTAATTCACTTTCAGTATTACAGGGAATGATATTAAATAAAGAAGAAAAAACATCGGTATTTTATTTGTCAAAATTTTCAAAATTACTTCGTATTACGTTGGAAAATTCAAGAGATAAAATAGTTTTACTTTCTCAAGAACTCATTGCAATAGAAAACTATTTAGCACTTCAAAACTTAGAGAATGATTCATATGAATATACAATTTCAGTAGCAGATGTTATAGATACTTCATTATTTAAAATTCCACCTATGCTTATTCAGCCATTTGTTGAAAATGCTATAGAACATGCATTTGTAAATCAAAAAGAAGATAGAAATTTAAAGGTTCATCTAGATTATACAAATAAAGAATTAATTTGTACTATTATAGATAATGGTATTGGTATTCTTGCCGAAAATGAAAAGAAAGAGAAAAATAAAAAATCATTGTCTACCACTATAACCTCTGAAAGATTAAAAATTTTAGCAAAAGATTTTAAAATGAAAGGCTCCGTAGTTATTGAAGATAGACAAAAATACAATGCCCATGGCACTATAGTTACTTTATCAATTCCTTATATAAAAGAAGACGTTTAATGAAAGCATTACTAGTAGAAGATAAAGCATATATTAGAAAAGCTTTACGTAATTTATTACAATTAATTGAAACGGATATTGAAGTTATAGGAGAATGTGAATCAGTAAAAGAAGCTGTTGTTGTAGCAAATGCATGCAAACCATCCCTTATTTTTTTAGATATCAACCTTATTGATGGTACGGGGTTTGATTTTTTAGAGCAAACAGAAAATTTATGTTTTAAAGTGATTTTTATTACTGCTTATGAAGAATATGCATTACAAGCTTTAAAAATTGGAGCAGTAGATTATTTATTAAAACCTGTTGATATTGAAGAACTACAAATAGCAATACAAAAAGTTACTAGTTTACCTTTAGCAATACAAAAACAACAAATAAAAACTGTAAAAGACGTTTGGAATAATGAAGACTCTAAATTAGTATTATCTCTTCATGATAGTTTTCAAGTAATAGATTTAAACGAGTTGTTATATTGTGAATCTGATAAAGGATATACCACATTTTATTGTAATAATGGTAAAAAACACGTAGTTTCAAAAACTTTGAAAGAATTTGAAGAACGCCTTTCTAAAGCCAGTTTTACTCGCCCTCATCAATCATTCATGGTTAATTTACAGTTTATAGATAAGTATGACAAATCAGGTGTTATTCATTTAAAGAATGGAAAAAAAATACCTGTTTCTTCTCGAAAAAAAGATAACTTCTTAAATACTTTTTTAGACTGGAATAATAAATAATTTTTTTGTTACAGATATTCTATAAAGTATTGCACTTATTTATTTAAAAGCATCGGAAATAGATTTACTATTTCTCAGGTCATTCTTGCTCTGTACTTTTAGTTGTGGAAAATATAAACACGCTAAAATGAAAAGATTCAAATATATCTTTATTACCGGAATACTAATCTTATCAATGTCATGTGGTGATAAGGTTAGTAAACAGCCTGCAAATAGTAAGGGATTTACGATTATAGAAGATGAACTCAAAAAAAAGTTTGGAGTGAATGCTTATTATACTGATTTAACGATAAGTTATGATAAATCTATGGGGAATCTTATTGGGGTAACGGTTACTAAAGCTCCAGAGTCATTGAAAATGGGGCAATGGAACTTAATGCAAGGTAACTGGAAGCAGAACTCAGAGATATATTTAGAAGTTCCAAATGGAAATGAAGCTGCAGACTTTATGTTTCAGTTAAATGAAAAAATTAATTTATCAACATTGGGGGAGTTAGTTGAAAAAGCTACAAAAGAATTAAAAAAACAAAAAAATATAGAAAACGTAGAATTAGATATAGCTTTTATTAAGTTCCCTAAAAATGGAGAAATTTTTAAAACCGAATATTATGTGATTTTAGAACCCAAAAATGGAGGAACAACTTTCAAATTTAGATATACGATAGATAAAGAGTTAATAGAAATGAATTACTAATTATAAAATTTGATAAGAATATAAAAACAATAAAAATGGAAAAAATAGTTACAATTAAAACTGAATACAATTCTTTAGAAACATTACATAATTTTTTAAAAAATGCATCATCATTTGAATGCTCTAAAGAGTATGACAAATGGGAGGTAAGAACAGATGCTAATGGACAAATGGAGCAATGTCTTGTTCTTAAAAAAAGTGGAATGCATGCTGTAAAACTATATTTTCCAAGAGAAAATACAGTGAAAATAAGTTATATCATTCCAAATTCATTTATGAATGCTTATTTTGGTAAAAGTGTAAAAGCACGAAGAGATATTCTTGAAATTGTTACAGGGAAAATAAAAGAAGCATTGTTAGCACCTGCGCAGAAAAAAGCTTTTAAAGAATTGGAAAAGGTAGTTCATAAAGCTACAATGTAATAATGCTATGTAAAACTAAAAAACAAACGTTGATAATGTAAAGGAATATAGAAAAACACAATTTATTAGCGTAGATCTAAAACAGTTATTTTTTTTAAGTAAAGCAAATTATTAGATGTATTGTGTAAGAAAAAAGATAATCTAAAAATAAATGAAAATCTTAAAGCAAATTATAATTTATTGTATTTGGACGCTTGTAGCATTATTAATAGGTATTGGTTACATGCGTTGTGTACAGGTTGTTTTGGGAGTCAATGAGATACCTGTTAAAGGTGGGGGGAACTTATTACACGCTTTTTTTTATTGGGGAGCTATTTATGTGGGATTAATTATTGGAGTTGTTATAGCCCTTTTATTTATTTTTTTGGATGTTTTTTATCTTAAAAAGAAATTGAAAAAAAATATGGAAGCTACAATCATTCGTTTTCTGTTTCTTACACTAATAACAATGTTTGTAGGAGGAGTACATTATGTGTTAGAAAAAGTTATTGATGTAATTTAAAATGGAAAAGAAGGAAGAATTACAATTGGTTTTACTAGAATTTGTAAAAAGAGGAAATTGTTTTACTCAAAAAACAAGAGAGGTTCTTTTAGAATATAAAAAACTTGGGGGAACTCAAAATGATGTAGTAAAAGTGTTATATAAA
Organism: Tenacibaculum halocynthiae; assembly: GCF_964512825.1. Taxonomy (NCBI): domain Bacteria; kingdom Pseudomonadati; phylum Bacteroidota; class Flavobacteriia; order Flavobacteriales; family Flavobacteriaceae; genus Tenacibaculum; species Tenacibaculum halocynthiae. The sequence continues at coordinate 45,502 of NZ_CAZELG010000045.1, forward strand.
ATGAAAGAAGAAAATATTACTAATCAAACAATTCAACATGCTGTAGATGATATTTTAGACATAGCTACTGGTTATTGTGGTATAGAGATGAGAGTTTGGTAAAAATGAGCAAAGAAAATTAATTATTGAGACAATTAAAGGAGAGTTATTTATAGAAAGGATAATGTTTAAAAACCAAATGAATAAGGTAGTATTCATATTTGTATGTATTGTATTTCACCATTTTTGTTATGCTCAAGTTGATTATAGTGAAGATTGGGGGAGATATAATAGAAAACATATTAGTAATGAAAGTTCAATTATTGATGTTACTAAACAAATAATTTATAAAAAAAACTTAGCATCTTTATTAAAAGGTACTTACCCAGGTTTTAGTCCTGAAAAAGAAATTATTCCTTTATATGGTCTTTTAGGCGATAGTTTTAATAAAATTGAGTTTGTTTTTACTGAAGTAAAAAAAAGTAAAAACGATCATTCTTTATACAGGGTAAAAGGTAAAACAAAATGTAATGGAAGTATTAATGATTTTAAAGGTGAAATTACTTTTAAAAAAGTAATAGCTAATACTTCTAATGTACCTGTTGAAGTTGCTTTAATAGGAACTTATAAATTAATTGAAAATTCTAGAGGAAAAGATTCAGGCGCATATATGGGGCAATTAAAAATGATACTTTTTACTAATAACATCTATGCTGATGATGTTTCATTTGATATGGATGCTACCTATGAAGATGGAGCAGTAAGAGGATTTGTAGGAGTAAAGAAAAATTATAAAGAAAATAGCTCACAAAGTTGTATTTGGGGATTTAGAAGATTTCCTTATAAATATGCAAAACACTTTGATATTGGAGATGGAGAGGAAGTAATAAATTTAAAATATGCCAAGCCTTGGTTTAATTTTTCCAAGAAAAAATGGGATAGTATAGTAAATGAGAAGGATAGAAATTTTTATTTACATACTAGTTATAAAGATAAAGGGATTCATACTTCTAATGAAAAATATATAAAACCAGAAAATGTTTCTTGGTATAAGTTAAACTCTATTGAATTAGAGAATAGAATAATTAAGACCTTAAATTTAAGCACTAATAAAATTGAAGTCAAATTACAGAAAGAACTTTCTAATAATGAAACTCTAATTATATTGGGTGAAGTTGAAGGAGCTATTTTTGATACTGATGATTATAGGTTAACAAGTCATATTGTAATCGTAAATTCAGTAACAGGAAACATTAAAAATTACTTTTCAGAAAACTCTAAAGGAAACGGTTGGATTTCTAATGCTGAATTTATAGATGATATTCGTATTGATACTAAAAGATATGAATTATCTGTAGGCATATTAACTTTTGGAATTATAACTAGTTTCAGAACAAGTTCTCAATCTAATCCTTACCGTAGTAACTATCTTTCACTGTATACAAAAGAAGGAAACAAGTTAAAGAAAGTACTAGACAATATAGTATTAGATGAATATTCAGGAGAAGCTACTGTAAATAAAAATGCTTGTTATTCTAATATAAAAACTAAAAAAAATGAATTGGTTGTCAGAAAATCTGTTACTAATGGGTATCACGATATTCTTATAGAAAAAAGACAATGCAATTTAATTTCAGAAATTAATTCAGAAGGAGACTGTAATCAGGTAGAAAAAGAATGCGAAAAAAAAACTTTTATTCTTAGATATAATACTTTAGAATATAAACAGAGGTGAATAGAGTAAAATTTATTTATAAAGTATTATTTATAGTAATATTAAGTATTGTTGTTTTAGGTATATGTTTTTATAATTCAATGACTTTTTTAAAGTCATATAAAAGTCCTGATGGAAATTTTGAGTTGATTATAAAAAGGAGTGATTTAGATTTTTTTACCTCAACTATATCAGGAGATGGTTCTAGTTTTTATGTAGAAATTGTTTTAAAAGATGCTCAGGGAAGGGTAATTGGTTCGACCAGAAATAATAATAATTGTGCTATTTTTAAAGATAGTATTGAGGTGCATTGGGACATAAAAAATAATGAAGTACGCTATGGAAGAGGAAAAACAATTAACCTTAAAACAGGCAAAGTATTATGTTAATAAATTAGAAAATAGAAAGACATACAAATGAAAAACATATATATATTAATTATACTAGTATTTTTTTCATGTGCTCAAAACACAAATGAAAAGAAAGAAAGAGTTCTTAAGGTACAAGATATTAGTGAACAAATAGTAGGGACTTCTACGGATAAAGTAGAAGATGCAAAGGAAAGTAGTATTGAATATACTGTAGAAGATATTTCAGGAGTATATGAATTGGTACATGGTAAAACTCATATTATTGGTGACAATAATTTTGAGATTTACAAAGCAGCTATTGTAATTATTAGATTATCTGAAACTGATTTTGGCTTTTATTCTGCTAATAAAACAAAAGGAATTTCACCAATAGGTGATTTTGGAGTTTTAAGAAGTTTTAAAAACGACTTTTATAAATTAGCAATATGTAATGAGGAAGGTGTTGAAGGCTATGATAAAAACAATTTTAGTAATGGGCTTTATTTGCATAATAAAGTTTTCATCCATAAAAAAGGAGGTTTATTAGGAGTAATTAAGTATGGAAGTAATTTTAGAAACTACATGCTTTATAAGAAAAAGAAAGATGCATCTGATTTTTATATATCATTAAATAAAACAATTAAAAATACGAAACAAGAATATTATAAATACCTCGAAAATTATAAAAAAGCAAAAAACTTCGATGCTGCTAAACTGAAAATAGAACACCAATTTAATGGTGATGTTTGGTTAACAAAACACTTTCATAAAGAAAATTATAAAAGTTTTAAAAACACACATTCGTATCAAAATCCATATCAAGAAGGCCAGTTTATAAAAGAAGATGCCACTTTTATAAGTCAATTTGAAAATCCAAATTTTAACAAGGTTATTAATGAGATTAGAGTTAGGTCATTGCCTTTAGTTGATAACACAAATTTTGATAGTTTTATTGAAGAAGGTGATTATAATGAGGTAAATATAAAAGCGTTAAAATTAGAGGAAGTTTACCCTAAGTTAAATAAAGAAGGTTATAATTACAGAGCTATAGCTTCTTATAAAGTGAAGATTTCAAAAGCGTTTCATTCAGTTATAGTAACTATAAAAAAGGGAGATAATGAAATGGAATCTCGATTAATTAATTACGATCTTAAAGGTAATATTCTTGATTCTAAAGTAATTTCTTATGATGAAATTGCTGAAGCACAATCAAAAATTGAATCTAAAATTGAAAAAAATAAGCTAACAATTCATAATATTTTATGGATAGATGAAAAGAAAATTGAAACAACATTTTTTGAAATAAAATCAAATGGAAAAATAATTCCTATTTCTAAAGAAGAAGAGTTAATTGATAGTGTAATTGAACAACTAAATTTAGACCTTTCAAAGGTTAATACTGATTTGTTGGTAACCAAGACTATGCCTAACAATTCACAAGAAATTATTATGGTTATTCCAGCATATGTAAATACTAATAATGACGAACATCATTTTGAATTAAATAGTCATATTGTAATTGTAAATAGTAATACAGGAAAAATAACTCATAAGTATTTTGAAAGTTCTCAAACTAATGGTTGGGTTTCAGATGCGATACAACTAAGAGAAATAACGATTGATACTGCTCCTTATCTAGTTTCGAAAAACAATAGAGCTTTTGGAGTTAAAGTGCATTATTATGGAAGTTCTAAAGCCAATCCATATAGTAATAAAACTATTTCACTGTTTATAAAGTCAAAAAACAAGTTAAAAAAACTACTGCATAATTATGATGTAATGAACTATGGAGGAGAATGGAATACCGAATGTGTTGGAGAATTTACAGATGTTAAGAATACACTCATTATGTCAAAAGAAAAGACGAATGAATATTTTGATATCATTATAAAAAGTAAAGTTACTGAGACTAAAAATAGTGTAAATGAAAATGGAGAATGCGATTCTAATGAAAAAACAACTACAAAATCAGTAGTATTAAAATTCAATGGAGAAAAATATATAAAGAATAAAAATTAATTAAACGCTAGTGTATTACTATATATCTAACTTATAACTATAAAGTATAAAGATGAAAATTAAAACTTTTTCTTTAGCTATGTGGTGTATGATTTTAATACTAATAGCATGTGCTTCAAACAATCCTTTAGAAAAGAAACTTGAATTATTTCAAACCCCACCAGGATATCAATACCCTATAGATAGTACAGGTTATTCAGAAATAAAAAGTTCAATATTTTTTACTAAAAACAGCAATACTGAAGTGTTTACGATGAATAGTAATAATCTATATTTGGTAGATTTTAATAATGATGGAGAAAAAGATATAATCTACCTAGACAAACGACATTATCAAAGAACCGTATTGTTAGAGAAAAGAGGCAATAACTTTGTTGAAATTTTTAGTGAACCAGGAAGATTAGTAGATGTAAAACAAGGAAAAAAAACTACTTTTTTTGTTTTAAATAACGCTATAGGTTGCCTTAATGAAGCGAGCTTATCTGAGCTTATGATTAAGGATGATACTGTTATTGTAGAAAACATATTAACCCTTCATGTAGATACTAAACTTAATAACATAAATAAAACATTAAAAACACAACGAGTTTCAGGAGTTTTAAGAACACAAGCTGTTGTAGATGACACAAAGAAAAATGATCCTTGTACAGGAGATGTGAAAATTGGAAATCAACTTAGAACTATAGAAGATAAAGTGGTTACAATTATTAAAAACCAAGATGAATGGTTGCTAGTAGTTTTTAAAGAAGTAGATAGAAGTATGATAGGTTGGGTGAAAATTTAATTCGTAATAACATACAGTTTTAAAGTGTAATTGTAAAAGAATTGACATAAGAGAACCAACTGAAGAAAGAAAAGAGCTTTAGGTAAATAAGAGCCTAGAATGTTGATTTTAAATAGTACTTTAAAAAGGTTGTTGATAGTTAGATATAATAATATTTTAAATATAGATAAAATGAAGTTGGATAACTTTACTGGTACTGATAATAAACGGGTTTTTATAATGATTTTGTTGATTTTTATATGCTACTTTTCGTCTTATGCCCAAAAAATGAATACTTATTTACATAAAGAATTGCTTGCAAATGTAGGCTCAATTTGTGAAGAAACACCAGATGATAATCCTTGTGCAGGTAGTGAAATATATTTAAGCCTTCTATTTGATGAGAAAAAAGTAGAAATAGCTGAAAAAGAAATTTTTACTTGTGGTAAAGAATCTATATCATTAATAGGTACCTTTAATTGGAAATTAGTAAAAAACCAGAAAATTATAATAGATTTTGCTACAGAAAAAACAAAAGGTACTTATGCAGAGAAATTGTTTTTAGAATTAAAGCAACAACAACTTATAGGAAGTGTTACTCATTTAAATGGACGAGTAATTAAGTATGTATTTAAAGAGAAAAATTAGATTTGAAAAATAAAGAGTTAAAAAATAATTTACATTTTGTAGGAGAAACAGAAGGTGTTATTTTTAATCATAATTCTTTCTGTGAAATGATTAAACATATCATGGTGAAATATGGGGAAATAACATATGAAAGGGCTAACGAAAAATTAAAAAACAGTTTTTTAATAGAAGAACCAGAATCTAAAGTTGATGTAGAGTTTTTAGGTCATGAATTAGAATTTCATTGGGCAATGCTAGCACTTCATGGTGATATGTACTGGATAAAAGGAATTCCTAGTGATTATAATAATTTTAAAAAAGAATATCTAGCTTGGGAAACAGCAATTAAACTAAAGTACAAGTTAAAAGAATTGTATATCTATTACGAAATAAAAAAATGAAATACTTTTATTGTATACTAATACTCATAATTAGTTCTTGCTCAGTAAACAAGAAAGAGGTTTCTCTAAAGAAAAGCAATCATGTAATAGAAAAAGCAGGAAGTTTAAAAGAGGAGGTATCTATTCAAAAATTGATGTTGTTAACAAAAGAAGAAGCTGTTGCTAAATATGAAAAAGCTTCTTTTATAGAACGATTTACTTTAGATGCTGCTTATGGGGAATTTAGAAATAATATAACTAACCAATATCTTCAGGAAGAAAGAGTAAGCAAAACTATTATAATAGATGAGGTTACTTGGGAAAAAGATAAAGAAACATGGATTACAGTTTGGTATGAAGTTCAAGAAAGCAAGTCAATCCCCAAAGCAGTGTATGTATGGGAAAAAGGAACTGAATTTTAAAGAGATATTAGATAAACTTTTTCTTGAAAACCAAACTCTACTCGAAATGTTTTGTTTTTAATATAAAGTGTTATGTTTAACTAATAAAAATAAGATTGAATGAAAAAGAAAAAAATAATAGGAGTACTACTGGTTTTTATAATTCCGTTTATGTTAGTGTTTGTAGCAAATTATTCTATAGAAAAAAATGCAGTAAACAAAACTTTTACTGATTCTAACGAAATAAAAAAGAATAAAGTAGGGCTTGTATTGGGGACTGCAAAAATCCTAAATAATGGTAGGATTAACCTATATTTTAAATATCGAATACAAGCAACGGTAGCGCTTTATAAAAAAGGTAAAATAGATTTTGTCTTGGTTAGTGGAGATAATGGAAATAAAAATTATGATGAACCAACCGATTTTAAAAATGAGCTTATAAAAAAAGGAATTCCAGCAAATAGAATATTTCTTGATTATGCTGGATTTCGAACTTTAGATTCTGTGGTAAGAGCAAAAGAAATTTTTGGGCAAACAAGTGTTACTATTATTTCTCAGAAGTTTCATAATGAACGCGCAATTTTTCTAGCAGAAAAAAATGGAATTAATGCTATAGGGTTTAATGCAAGGGATCTAACTGGAAAATATGGGTTAAAAGTTAGAATTAGAGAATACTTTGCAAGAACAAAAGCTTTTTTAGATATCATGTTTGGAGTAGAACCTAAATTTTTAGGGGAAAAAGTTGAAATAAAATGAAGCAATACTAAAAATAATTAATGATAACAGTAGGTTCTATTTCAAGAGAAAAAGCAACAGAATTTTTTCCTTTTTTACAATTAAAATATCGAGGAAGGAGAAAAGATATCAAGGAGTATACGCATACATATCCTGAGTTTGTTTTTTGGATTTATCCAAATGGTAAACTATTTAATGCCAAAGATGCTCATAAAAAAAATGTACCTAAAGGATTTGACTATATTTTAAAAGATGAGCCTAATTATGGAGGTTTTTTAAGAGGTAGATTGGCAAGACAGTTTAGAGAACAAATTATTGTAATTTATTGTGAATCCAATGCATTAAACAACAATATTGAAAAAATAAATCAATTTTTAAGTGGAATAAAAGATATCCCAGTACCAGTATCAGTGAACACCTTAGTGGTTTCTGATAATGGTGATATATACGGAACAATATCAGATATAAATAAAAGGCAACTAGCTTTACAAGAAACGAGATTGTAATGTTATTATGTATAGCTATGATTCTTAAGGTTAATTTGTAATATGAAGTTAAATCACCCTATAAAAGTAGATTTATTAGAATTCTTTAAAACCGGAAAGTTTGATTATTTAAAACTTGGTCAAACTCAAGAATGGATTTTAAATAATTTTCCTGATCCTGATAGTGGATATGACCCTGATACAAATGAAAGTTTTAATATCTGGACGTATGGAGGTATTGAATTGCATTTTGAGGAAGGGATGTTGTTTTTAATATATTCTGATTATTGGTATGAAGGTAAGCTGTCAGATACAAAAGAGTTAACACTTAATAAATGGATTTTTGAAGATATAGATAAACTCAACCTTTTATATGTGCTAACAAAACTAAATGAGGAAAACATAGATTATAAAAAGAAAACAGATAACCTCGGAGTTTTGTTACGCTTAAAAAGCGGTGTGGAATTGACCTTTGGAAACATAAATGATGTTGAAGGATTAAATACCAATGAGTATCATTTAACATCTTTTGCATTGGTAGCTGAAAATCCGTTTCGTTGGAAAGATTATATTTAAGAACATTAAAACTGTATACATGAAAATATTGGTTAAAATATACATGCTGTTTATGTTTAGTAACGTGTTAGCGCAAGAATATTATTTTATAAATGCTGAGAATGGTTTAAATGTTCGGTCTAAAAGTAATTCGTCATCATTAAAAGTTGCTAAAATTCCATTTGGTGTTGTGGTAGAAAAGCTATTTGATACCAATAAAAAAATAACTATTAATGATAATGGTAAACCAATTGAAGGAAGTTGGATTAAAATAAAGTATAACAATTATATATATTTAGTTTCAAAAGAGGGAAAACCATTTGAAAAAGAAGGATATGTATTTGATGGTTATTTGAAAAAGGTAAAAAATAAAAATGTAATTAATACGTCAAAGATTAATCTTACAAAGTTTAATGCATTAAAAGAAAAAATAGAAGAGATAATACATAGCCCCCAAAAAAACGGAAATTTAGATTCAATTAAAAAAATATTAAAAAATCGTGTAACATGGGTAACTAAATTTGAAAATGAAAATTATAAAAGAGAAGATGCTATAAAAAGTATTAAAACTAAAAACGGACAAAAGCTTATACTAAATCAGCATAGTAATGATTATGGTTTTTCAGAAGGATGGTCTGGATATTATCCAACATATGATATTTTAGTTTTAGAAGGAGGGCATTCAAGTGATAAGTGTTTTTCAATTAAAACAGGAGAAACAGAATTAACGATTGGTAACCCTAAATATATAATTTCTTCACCCAAAAATACGTATCGTCTAAATGGTTATTTTGGAGGGCAAGAATGCATATCTTACTTTTTTCAAAAAAAAGTAAATGGAGCATTTATTTATCTTACTGAATTTAACTGGAATAATGATACTTGTACATTTAAGGAATTTCATTGGGTTACTGAAACAGAATTTATTTATAAAATAATTAATTACAGTAAGGAGACTGTTAATGGAGTTGAAGAATATTATGAAGGAAAAATAAAAGGGATTTCTAACAATTAATTGCTTTTTACTTTGGCTAACTTGTTTAAATGATTAAAAAAGAAGAATTAATTAGAGGTATCAACGAGGCTTTTAAAAATATAAAACTTGAAGAAGGTATAGGACTATGGGAAGCGCAAGGGCACGATGATAGATTGACTGCTAAAGAATGTAAAAAGCTAAGAGCTAAAGATGAAACAAATGATTGGACAAAAATATCTTTGATAGATTTATATGTTTGTAATAGTTCCATTACTTTTTTTGATGCTAAAGGAATGCTATTTCATATGCCTAAATATTTACTTGTATCATTAGATGTATATAAAGAGGAAGAAAAAAAGTTGATCGAAAAGGGAATGATCGAAGAGTTTTATAAACCCGATATAACAGATCATTTAATAGCTATAACAAAGCATTTATCTGATGAAAATGATAATCAAAATAAAAAGTTTTATGAGGAGTATTTTTCGCTATTCAATCATAAACAATTAATGTGTTTAGTGAAATTTATTGAGTACAGAATGAATGAGGTAAGAGATTATTATAAAAGTGATAAAGCTAAAGAATTTGGTTTATTATCTAATGCAGTTTTATATGATAAATATTTTATCCAATTGTATGAAGCGTCAATATGTTTGAAGCAAAAATTAAAAATAAATAATTAATATGAAAAAAATAGGATTCCTCATAGCGCTTATATCGTGTACATTAAGTTTTGGACAAAATAAAAGTCAAAAAAAAACTAAAACAATTCATGTTTTTGTTGCTTTATGCGATAATATAAATCAAGGAATAGTTCCTGTTCCAAAATTAATAGGTAACGGGCAAGATCCTAAAAACAACCTTTATTGGGGAGCTTTGTACGGGGTTAAAAATTTCTTGAAAAATAAATCAAATGATTGGGTGTATAAAAAAATGATTACATCGAAAAATACAAACATACTTGAAAGCATATTGTTTAAACATAAAACTAAAAACATTTACTTATTAGCTGAAGCTTATGATGGAGAAAAAATTAAAGTTTGTACTGAAGATTTTTTATTAGCGTCTAATAATAATTTTAAAAGAAGAATCAATTATAATGAGATAAATTTAGAATTTGGTGGAAACTCAGAATTAGTTGCTTATATAGGTCATGATGGATTAATGGAGTTTAAAGTTAACTTAAAATATAAGCAGACTCCATCAAAAAAAATAGATGCTATAATTTTAGCTTGTGCTAGTAAAAATTATTTTCAAAATGAAATAATTAAATCAAAAGCCAATCCTATTTTATGGACTACAAATTTAATGGCACCTGAAGCATACACGCTAGAGGCAGCTTTAAACTCTTGGGTAAAAAAACAGAAAGGTATTCAAATTAAAGAAGCTGCTTCTAAAGCCTATAATAAATATCAAAAATGTGGATTAAGAGGTGCTAGAAGGTTGTTTGTTACAGGGTTTTAACTAAGAAAAAGAATTAAGTATTATTTAAAAGTATATGACTTATAAATATTCTATTTGCTATCCAGAAAAAGAAAATATTGAATACAGAAATACTCCTTTATCTGGAAGTGAAGTTATTGAAATAGCTGAGAACTATCCATGGATTGATAAACTAAATCATTTAAGGTCTTTAAAAGAAAAAGATGTCTATTTCAATCCTGCTCTTGATTTTACTTGTATTGAAAAAGGAACTAGCTTTTGTATGACTGCTAATTTTGACAAAAATCAAGCACTAGAATTCTCTTTATGGTATAATAGACCAAAAAAAGTTAAGGTTTTATTCGGATTATTAGGAGAGAAAGAAAAAATGGTTGTTGATGATATTTGGTCGATTAGTTTTAATAAGTCATTGAAATATTTGGAACACTTTATTAAGAGAGATGATTTGTTAATAGAAGAATTATATAAAAATTAAATTTTATTACATTGAACGATAAAAATTGAAGTTAAAAAACACCATATCTGAAAAAATTACTCTAAATAAAAATATTGAATGGTTGTTTGAATTTACCCAAGATTTTACCAACCGAAAAAAATGGGATAAACAAACTCTTGAAATAGGTTTTCTTGATGACCATATTGAGCTTAAAAAAGGAGCAAAAGTTTATACCAAATCAATAGAAGGAATAAGAATGGATACTGAATATTTAACGTTTGATACTCCAAATGAAATATCAATTCAGATGCTAAATAAATCACCCGTTTTCAAGAATTTCATTGGTGTTTGGAATTATATTTCAATTGAAAATGATAAAACCATTTTAAAAATTACTTATAAGTTCAATTTAAGATTTCCGTATAACATAATTTCAAAAATAGTTTTTCAAAAGACTCATAAAAATATTTTGAAAAAACTTGAGTTTCTTGAAAATTACCTTTTAAAATTGAATAATGAAGAGTGTAGTAAAATGGGATGTAAAAAATAAGAGATACACTTTTTTTATTCAAATTATTCTTTAAATTTGGGCAAAAAAGCTATTATGAAAAAAGTTATATTTACTTTTCTGTTTATTTCAATTATTCAATTCTCACACTCTCAAGAAGTAGTAGTCTTAGATAATATTGCTATCTCTGTCAAAAAATGCTTATTAAAATATCAAGATACGATAAACGAAGAAAATCAAAATACGTTTATTAAAGAATGTCTTGAAAATGCTACAGAAGAGCATATGAGTTTACTTCTTAAGCATTATAAAATAGCTAGCTTTAAACAAATCAGCCTTAAAACTTATGTGGTTGACTTGATACCATATATTTCAAAAAAATGTGGTTTAAAAGAAGAAAAATTAAAGAAAGTGTTTGCCAAATGGATGAAGTAGGAGCTTTTTAGTTGTGTATTGAAAATGAGTTCGGTTGGTGGTGTTTGCATCGAGCTGGAATAGATTAAATTAAAAAGACTTAATAAAGTAATTGGGCAAAATAAAATTGCGAATGTTTACTAAAATAAAATTTGAAAATGAAATTAGAAGAAAGAATGGTTTTTTGTGGGATATGTACAAATAGAAAAGTTGATTTTAACACTGGGCTTGTATGTGGTTTAACTAGTCAAAAACCTAAATTTGAAAATAAATGTAATTTTTTTTCTAAAGATGAAAAAGAAGCTGAAAGAAAGTTGAAAATGAAACTTGACGCTGCAGGAACTGCTAAAAGCCAATATGGTTCCTTAAACCCTCAAAAGAATATTAATTATGGAGCTTTTTTAGTAGTATCTGGAGTTTTAGTATTATTCTTATTGTCTATTTTATTTGGTGGAATTATATTAACTACTGGAATTTCATTTTTAATTAGAGGATATTCGCAAAATAAAATTTTAAAAGAAAATAAGTCTTTTAATGAAAAATTAAGAAAACAATAAGTATTGTTCGAACTTATGAAGTTACTTTTAAATAAACTTAAGTTGTAAGAAGTATTTTTTTAATTAAAAAGAAATAGAATTGTGTTTTTAAAAAATATAAAGCGATCACTTTTAAACTTTATTAAATTGTTAATGGTAATAGAATGAAGATATTTAGAAATATAGTAGCATTTTTACAAGCATTACTTCTTTTTCTTGGATTTATTTTTTTAAGCGCTGTAATATATTCAGAGTTGAATTCCCCTTACAATATAATTATTGCAAAAGCAGTTTTTAGTGTAGGTGTTTTTTTAAGTAGATCACTTTTTAATTTGATAATAAAAAGAGGAGTTCTTTCTGTAATATCTGGTGATAACGCAACCTATGATTTAGATGAATTAGAGCCAACACTAGGTAGTGACGTATTGAAATTAACTCCTGAAGAATTAACAAATCTATTTTCTAAAAATAAACCGAGTTTTAATAAAGGTGTAACAGTATCAATTTGGGGAGATTGGCAAGGTAGGCAGTTAGATACAAGACATCAATTAGATTCTTTGAATTTTAATTCGGATAATGATATCCTGACTATTAATTTTAGTGATAAATGCATTTTGAAAGTTAAAAGTCCAAGGATAATATTTTATACAAGTAGCTATTTAAAAGTAGTGAAAGCTAAAGAAATACTTTGGTAAGTTCCTGTTGATACTAACTCAAAGAATCAATATAGTTATTTGAATACAGCAGAAAAAATTTACATAAAATCTAATACCAAATGGAAGCCTCATGCTTATGATATTGGTATAGGAATGAATGCTCTTTATTTACAAGGATAACAATTAAGAATGAAAAAAATGAAATTATTTTATAGGCTATTAATCATCTTTATAATTTTCTCATCATGTACAAGTGATGAGAATTCTAATTCAGGTTCAGTGTCAATTATTGGAGATTGGAAAATTACAAAAAAGGCATATTCTTGTTCTTCTAAGACAATACAAGATTTAGGATTAAATCAGTGTGAGAAAAAAATAACAATATCTATTTTAGAGAACGGTAATATTATTTTAAATGATTTCAGATTTTACAATAATGACTGTGTTTTAAAGTCAACAAAAGGGAATTGGAAATTAAATAATAATGAATTAGTGATAACTCTTGAAAATGCAGATGATTTTACATTTACTGAGTTTAAAAATAATATATTAAAAATAGGCTATTACAGTACCGACCCTACAAAAATATGTGATGATACTAGTCAAGTATCTTATTCTTACGTTGAGTTTGTGAAATTATAAATTTTTATAATGGGTTGTAAGTAATTTTAAAAATGAAAAGAGTAGAGTTTGGGTATGTATCTGACTGGAAAAGTAGCTCTATGGCTTATTGGGTTCATATAGAGGAAGGAAAAAGTATTTGGTCTAAATCAGAGAAATTTAATCCTCCTGCACCAATTAAAGATGGAGTTCAAGGTTATCGAAAATTGACTATTGAATTTGATGGTTTTATATTTGAGTTTACTAGCGAAGCTCAATTTGAAGAGTTTATAACTGTTATGAGTAAGAAACTTCTTCCTACTTCTTTTGAACTAGCAAATAAACGTCCAGGTAGTAAAGGTCGAAATAGTCATTGGTTAAGTCGTTTACCAGGGAAAACAAAACCTTGGCGTTATAGAGAAAAGCTAATTCAGTATTGTAAAAAGATAAGTTTTACATCAAAATAGAATTGGACACACCATTTCTTAAGCTATATTAAATAGATTTCTTCGATTTACTACATAAACGATTTAGTCAATTACACTTAGGTTGAGTTTTAGTAATATTTAATAAACTTATGTAGTTTAGGGTATTTTCTCTGTAAAAGTAAATGTTATCAAATCAATGTGCTTATATATCAAAAACAGAATAAGAATTTGTCTTTTTTTCATAGTTTTATTAAACATTGAGGTAATGTGTTCCTAGCCCTAAAAGTCACATGAAAACTAAGCTTACTACGTAAATGTCATATTAATGACGTATTAAATACATTGTTTAAATTTGATAGGAATTAAAGATTGATTTAATCTTGCATTGAATTTAGACATAATGGAGCAACCACAATTAGGAAAAAAAATAATAGAGTTAAGATTAGCAAAAGGTTTAACTCAAACAAAACTAGCAGAAAAGTGTAATTTAAGTTTAAGAACTATTCAAAGAATAGAATCTACAGAAGTTACACCTAGAAGCTATACTCTTAAAATGATATTTAAGATTCTAGATTTTGATGGTTTTATTCCGTTGAATAAAAAGTCTTCGGTAAAAGAAAACTTAAATAAGCCTCAAAAAAATGTAATAATAACTATCCTTTTAATTTTAACAACCTCTATTGTATCTATTATTGGTTTTCAAGTTATCTCAAACTTTAAGAAACAGTCAGCTGAAGAAGTTTCTGAATTTATACAAAAAAATCAATCTAATATAAAAAAATGGATGAACAACAAGCAAGTTGATTCAGTACTTACTTTATACGATGATAATGCATGTATTTTAAACTCAATATGTGGAAAGATTCAAATTAGTGAAATGATGGATAATATTGTAAAAAATGATTATGAATTAATTGAATATAAATCTTTGTCTATTAGTGTAAGTAATATGATTGCTGTAGAAAAATATAAAAATACGTATAGTTATAAAGGAAAAACTAGTAATCAAATTGGGATTACAGAATGGCATTTTAAAAATGGAAAATGGTTAATCATAAATGATGTTTTTCGTAATTAACCAGCCACTAAAATTAAACTTATGAAAGTTAAATTAATCGTTATATTATTTATAATTCTTTTGCAAAGCTGTAAGAATGTAGATTTTGAAAAAAATAAAAAACACTATTTAGAAAAACAAACAGAATTTGCAATTCCTATGTGGAATTATATTAAAGGAAATAGTTATCAGCTAAATATTCTCAATCAGAATATTTTCACACAAAAGATAGATTCATTACAACTTATATTCACAAGCTATCTCAATAAGAATAAAGGTAAATTAGACCAAAAAACGTTTAATGAGGAAACGGTGTTAATTAAATTAGCTTTCGATAAATTAATCTTAGAATATCCTGAACTACATAAAAGATATACAGGAAAAAATATAGTTCTATCTAAAAAAAATCAATCAAAACTTAATAAAAATATTAAAGTATTTAATGATACAACGTTTTTTTTAACAAAAGATTTAAAAGATTATGTAGCATCTTATATAAGAATTGAAGCAAATAAAAAATTAGAAAATAGTGTTTTTGGAAAATCAGATAATCAACAGTTACAAGCAGATTTGAGCGTGATAGATGAGGTGTTTACTACTACTAAAATTAGTGATTTTTGGAAGCATAAGTATATAAAGCATCATATTAATAATTTAGGAATAAAAAATATAAATAAGATATATTCAAGCTTTATGATGACTTGTAAAACAGCAGAATATAAAGAAAACATAAGTAAACTGTATACCTCTCATAAAAAGGAGAGAGAAAATCATAGTATAGAAACGTATAAAGAAGTTGATGGCTTTAAATTAGAGCTACATCTTTTTTTACCTAATAAAGAAAAATTTAAAGGAAACCGACCAACTATAGTTCAATTTCATGGAGGTAGTTGGTCTGAAGGTAAACCAGATTGGTTTTTTAGTACAGCAGAGGAGTATGCGAAACAGGGTTGGGTAGTTGCTGTAGTTGAGTATAGAATTAAAGGGAAACAGAATACTTATCCTTTTGAAGCTGTTAAAGATGCAAAATCTTCAATACGTTGGATAAGAGAGAACTCTGAAGTATACAATATTGATGTAAATAAAATTATAGCTACTGGTAATTCAGCAGGTGGGCATTTGTCTTTAGCAATTTCATTGGCTAATAATTGGAATGAAAAATCCGATAACCTTAAAACAAGTGCAATGCCAAACGTTATTGTTGTAAATTCTGGAGTTTATGATTTAACAACAAACTCTAATAGATGGATAGTTGAAAAAAAACTAAATAAAGATGTAGTAAAAGAAATTTCACCAAATCATTTGTTAAAAAAGAGCAAGGTAAAAATGCTTTTAATTCATGGAGATAAAGATAAAAACTGTCATTATGAAACTGCTCAATATTTTTACAAACAAATGAGCGTATTAGGTAATGATATCCAGTTTTATACAGTTAAAGATGCAGATCATTGGATATGGTTTGGAAAACATTCAAAAGAAGTATCGAAAGTAACAAGAGAGTATTTAAGAAAATTAAACTTTAACTAAAACTAGTTGCGATCGTCTGTAATCTTATTTTTTATATAACATATTGTTATACTGATGTAAGAATATAAATGTTCATTATGAAAAAAGGATGAATAACCAATAAAATTATAAATAGCTTCAACAATTAATTTCAAGTATTTTTACGTTAAAATTATAGCAATATTTATATTTGATGGAATTAATACTAAATAAATGATTAAAAAATCATTGAAATATTTAATAATCATCCTTTTAAATTTACTATTTCTAACAATCTTACTTTTGTTTTGGACAGATAAATTTGAGTTAGAATTTAATAAGTTAGTTCGTCCAATTGAGTTTTTGAAATTAATTGGAATATCACTAGTAGGGCTAGTTCTTATAGGAGTTTTGACTATAGTTTTCCGAAAATTAAATGTTGAATCATTAAAAACAAGAATAGGAATAGTTGTAGTTTTTATTTTAATAATCAACTCATATTTTTATATTGATTATGGAATGAGAATATATAGCAACAAAATAACAAATAGTGAATTTCGTGAGGGAGCATTAAAAAAAATCAGTAATGTAGGAATAGAGCTTGCTTACGGAACCCAAGCTGAGAATTTGACAGGAAAAGAATATTTAGAAATAACAAAAATTAAATGGTTTCCCAAGTTACCGATAAAAGCCAAGAACATAAGTTTTAGGTATGATTATGATGGTTTTTTACCAGATTATTCATTTTCGTTAAGCTATGATTTACCAAAGGAGATGAAAGTTGATACTATGAATTATAAAGATGGAACTTTTTCAAAAAGTCAGAACTTTAAAGTTATTGGTGATAGAAAAAGAGTTATTTATCATGAAGGACAATGGTAAAATTGAAAACTGCAATAACTAAAATCCAATAAAGGCAAATAAAGGAATGAATCGTGAAATTATAGACATAAATGATTGTACAATATTATTAGAAGAAGCTTCTACTGATAAAAATAGTTTGATCGATTCTTGTTTCTTTGACGAGCCAGTTATTGCTATTGCTTTTTATGGAGCAGGAGATGTTAGTCTGAAAGTTAAATACGATGGAAAAACCAAAGAGTTTCATCATACTAAGGGAATGATTTTGTCATTTTATGCTGATAAAAAAGTAGAGTTTGAGCATCATGTATCTGCTCAAAAACCTTTGCAATGTTTGGTAATTACAACAACAATTAAAAATTTAGATAAATTACCCAATGGAGAAGGTCAGTTTTTAGAACAGTTTTTGTACCAGCTTGTTCATCCCAAAGATCATTATGTTGAAGGCCCCGTGTTTAATATGACTCCAGAAATGTTTTTGTTAGTTGAACAATTCTTTAATAATAAATATGAAGGAAATCTTAAAATGATGTTCTATAAAAGTCATATGAGCGCTCTACTTTCTCATTATTTTGGAGAGTTGGCTTTTCAAAAGGCTACTGAAATAAATACTTCACTGCTTAAAAAAATAAACCATGCTCAAGAAATATTGTTGTCTGATTTAGAAAATCCACCATCTTTAACCGAATTAGCACATAAAATAGGAACCAATATTAATAAGCTTAAAATAGAGTTCAAAGCTCAGTTTGGTGTTCCAGTTTTTAAATACTTACAAAACGAACGATTAAAGAAAGCTTACAGCTTAATTAAAAATGAACAAAAAACTATTCAAGAAGCTGCTTGGGCAGTTGGCTATGATAGTTTAGGTTCTTTTTCGAATGCTTTTGAAAAAAAGTTTGGATACAGGCCAAGTCAAGTATAAGATTCTTTTCGAATAAATCATAATTCTTTCTGAATAAGTCGCTGTTTTGCAATGGCTATAGATTTGCATCATAATTAAATATCAAAAATTATGAGCAGCAATAAAATACTTAGCATTGTATGTGCCAGTATCGTTTGGGTTTTTGGCGTTAGCTTTTACCTTCTTTCATTTTATATTCCCATTCTAGAAAATCCTGAACAACAAGCTACTATTGTATTAGTATTTGCCATTATTCCTAGTGCCTGTTTTGGAACTTATTTATTCTATAAAAAAGGGAGTATGAAACCATCTACATTGGCACTAACATTTGTATTTGTAGCAACAATATTAGATGCATTAATAACAGTGCCAATATTTGTAATTCCCAACGGTGGCAGTTACTCAGAATTCTTTGGAGACCCTATGTTTTTTACCATTTTGGTTGAGTTTTACTTCATTGTATTGTATTTCGGAACTTATTTAATCAAACAAGAAAAAGCATGAAAACCGTAACTCTTTTTATGACAGTTTTATTAAATGCACTTTCTGCAGGTCTTTTCTTTGCTTGGTCGGTCTCGGTAATATTAGGAACAAAAAAAGTAGGAGATTTTACTTACTTGGAAACCATGCAGAATATTAATAGAGAAATCTTAAATCCAGCGTTTTTTATACTGTTTTTTGGAAGCTTAATAGCATTGATTATAACAAGCTACTTACAGTTTAATACTAAAACAGTGTTTTGGTTGGTGTTGGCATCAACAATCATTTATTCTATTGGCACATTTGGCATTACTGCTCTTGGAAATGTTCCTTTAAATAAGGAGTTAGACGCATTGAATATTAACAATTTAAACCTATTAGAATTAAAAAGCTTTAGAAGCTATTACGAAAGTACTTGGAATCATTACCATAGCATTAGAACAATTTCAGGAATGATTTCATTCGTCCTAGTATTAATAGCAACATTTATTCACAAAACAAATTAAAACAATTCATTATGAAATCAAATATTTTAGTTATTGGAGGAACCGGAAAAACGGGTCGCCGTGTAGTACAACATTTAAAAAACAAAGGAATAGAACCTAGAGTAGGGGCAAGAAAAGCATCACCAAGTTTTGATTGGGATAATAAAGATACTTGGGTAGCGGCTTTAACAGGTGTCGAAAAAATGTATGTTAGTTATTATCCTGATTTAGCTGTTCCTGGAGCTAAAGAAGCTATACAAAGTGTAACCTATTTAGCTAAAGAATTAGGAGTTAAAAAAATGGTATTGCTTTCTGGAAAAGGAGAAACTGAAGCAGAAGCTTGCGAAAAAATTGTAATTAATTCTGGGATAGATTATACCATAGTTAGAGCCTCTTGGTTTAATCAAAATTGGAGTGAAAGTTTCTTTTTAGAGCCTATTTTGTCTGGAGAGGTGGCATTACCAATGTCAGATGTTTTAATACCATTTGTAGATGTAAATGATATTGCTGAGGTTGCTGCTACAGTTTTACTTAACGATTCTTATAATGGTGAAATTATTGAGGTAACAGGACCTGAATTAATTACATTTAAGAATGTTGTTGACATCATATCAAAGGTTAGCGATAGAAGCTTACATTTTTACGACATCACATTAGAACAGTATGTTGAAGGTATGAAACAACAAGAAGTACCAGATGATGTTGTTTGGTTAATAGAGTATTTATTTAAGCATGTTTTAACTAACCCACAAAATCAGTTAGTGGTTCATGACATTGAACGAGTTTTAGGCAGAAAAGCAACAACATTTAATGAGTATGCCCAAGAAACCGCTAAAACTGGAATTTGGAATCAAGTTATAACGAAATAACTGTTACTAGTAGATAAAATACCTTTAGGTTCGTTGCGGGAATACATGAGGGGATGTACAACTACCCAATTATTAGTTGTTCGCATTGGTGTAATCATGATCTTATATTAGTTTAATAGCAGTTGCTAAAATTGAACTAGTCCATAGATTATCAGAAGGTTTGAAAGTATATGATCCTGTGTTTGAAATACAGGTATTAAGAGTTGACCTGATTTTTTGGTTGAAATCATCTATCACTCGAAAGATTGAAGAAACACCAAGAAAACTAACTAAAAATAATCACTTGAATGTAAAATGATTAGGGTAGCTAAATACTCTTTTGATTAAAATAAAAAATAAATCAGGGTTATTTTAATGTGTTAATAGTTAGGTTTTTTGTTGCTGAAAAATACCTATTATTAGGTACTTTATTCAAAAGTTAAATGAATTATTTTCGAAAATAATCAAATTTAAAACTATTATTATGAGAAAATTAAATATTTATATTCTATTAATTTTATTTGGAACATTAAACATTTTTGGGCAAAACAAAGAGTGTGATTGCTCTGTGGCTTTAGATAAATCTTTAAAAAATAAATATACAGAGAAAAAACTTTTAGATTTAAGAATTGAACTTTATGAGTATTATAAGTTTTTACAAAACAATTCAGAAGCTAGTGTAAAGACATATAGGAAATCGACTTCTCTTGAAGCTTTTACTTCCTATGGTCTTTTTGGTGGTTCATCTGGTAAAAGTGGCGGTAATCAGAGTAGAAAAATAAGAAACCTGAAAAAAATTATAGATAGAGATCAAAGTATTTCAGAAAAAGTATTTAAACAAATAGCTGTTGATGTCTTTTCCAATAATCAATTAGAAGCATATAAGGCTTGTTTAAGATCATGTCCAAAAAAAAATGGTGTTTTTTATGAAGTAACTGGAGATATTGAAGATGTATTTGCTATTAACTTAAGCTTTACAAATACTGTAGGAAAATATAAAGTAACTCTAAAGAATAATGCAACGTTGGTTAACTGTGAACCTATTGGCGGGTTTGTATTAAAAAAGGGTTTTGAATTAAAAAATAATCATAGCATTATTCAATATTTAAAAATAATTAATAGAAAGAAAGCAGCTCATATCGGAGTTAACTTTAATGAAGTTTCTTTTGGAGATATTCATTTAGGAAATGAATATTTTGGTAGTAGTAATTCTTTACCAATTGGAACTATAATTAGTTCTTTATTTAGGTACCAAACTTACCTTGAGGTAAATAAATTTAAAGCTACTGATAATATGTCTAAAGCTATTTGGGTGCCTTGTGATGGTAGAAATGTATCTTCTTCTAGATATGGAGAATTCTCAGGTAGTGTACCCGATTTAAGAGGTCTCTTTTTAAGAAATGTAAACGATTATAACGTCCCTTTTGATGGTGTTAGAGAAGTTAAGCCTTTACAAGCTAATCCTGATAATACTCCAGCAGGTGTTTTTCAAAATGAGAGCATACAATCTCATACTCATGGTTTGCAATGGTATGCCAGTGGGGGTATGGAACTACCAAATATATATCCAGGTATTAATAATTCATATAACCCTAAACCAAATCAAGCATCTTCTAAAGGAGTATCTCCAACTGGAGGAAACGAAACAAGACCTAAAAATATGAGTGTTTATTATTATATTAAAATAAATTAGATCTTAATATTTTATGAGATTTCTATTTTTTTAAAGAGTCCTTTGAATAGTTGGTTTATGTTTTTTTCTTTGAAACTTATTAAACAAAATTATAAGTATGTATTTAATATGTCAATTGCGTAGTAAATTATCTCCCATCTTCTGCTTTTACACAGTTATGTAGGCATATAATCGACGAATAGAATGGTTTTGGGTGATTTTTGTGTAGTGGTTTTTTTATAGTCGATTTAATCGATTGTAAGTTACAAGATCTAATGGTGTACTTTTGACTCGCTATCTTTATAAAAAACGAAAAACCCCTTATAAAATAAGGGGTTTTTAACTGTAGCGAAGAGCAGATTCTCTGTGGCTATATTTTATTTTTGACGTTTCTGATAATCAGTAACTTACAATCCTTATTTTAGTTAAAATTGATATGAAATGACGCGTTTATGACGCGCTCCAATCATTGATTTCTGTAGTGATAACAAGGCATTTAGCAAATTCAGAACATAACGAATGGCTAGATTTTACTTAAAAAAACAGTAAAAAACACTAAGTTATCTGATTTTCAAAAAGTTACTATCACTTAACTATCACAAAGGTATCACTTTTTTAAGGTTTGCGACAAACGTCCACAAATAAATAAGAAACAATCATTTACATTTGTCTAACAATTTTGAAAAGAAAAAAATGAAAGTATTTTTAGTAGACGACCACCCTGTTGTTTTAGAAGGCTATAAAGCACTTCTAAAATGTGAAGGTATAAATGTAGTTGGTTCTTCAACTGATGGTTACGGATTAATTGATTGGTTAGATAATAACTATTGTGATGTTTTAATATTAGACATTTCTATGCCATTTTATAACGGACTCGATGTTTTAAAATACTTAAAAGAAAAAAACAGCCGTGTAAAAACCATTATGGTAACCAGTTACTGTGAAGCAATGATTGTAAAAAACGTAATTGATTTAGGAGCCATGGGCTATGTACTTAAAGAAGAATCTGCCGAGTATATAGTAGATGCTATAAAATCAGTATATAACGGAAAACCTTTCTTCTCTGAAATAGTAAGAGATACTGTAATTGATAAACATTTAGAATCTGATGGAGAAATTTTAATTACCGATGTTTTAAGTAAAAAAGAAACTGAGGTAATGAAGTTTTTGGTAGAAGATTTTACGCAAGAAGAAATTTGTGAGCAAATGGAAATAACAGGAAGTTCATTACGCTCATATACCGAGCGTATGCGTAAAAAACTAGGTGTAAAAAGTAACATACAATTAGCCCTATTGGCAGTAAAACATAAAACTCAATTGTTTATAAAAAACAGAAATTAAATCCTTTTTTAAAAGTTGTACTTTTAATGTTTAATTTTTTAAACTAAAAAAATGAAAACAACTTTTAAAATACTAGCAATAGTAATGGTTTTAGGATTTATTTCTTGTACTGATAACGATGAGATATTAGAACAGCAACAGCATGAAGAACAAGAAGTACTTGCAATCGACAAAGACGATGTTGAAAACCCTGGAGGGGGAGGAGAAACAGATCCCGACGATACAGAAGGTTAACAGTTATTTTCCATACATAATTGCTATAATTTGTATTACATCATTGCATTCATTAGAGTTTTTCAGTAAGTATAGAAATGAATTTGTTATGTCTAAAAAGTAACATACAATTAGCCCTATTGGTAGTAAAACATAAAACTCAATTGTTTATAAAAAACAGAAATTAAATCCTTTTTTAAAAGTTGTACTTTTAATGTTTAATTTTTTAAACAAAAAAAATGAAAACAACTTTTAAAATACTAGCAATAGTAATGGTTTTAGGATTTATTTCTTGTACTGATAACGATGAAATATTAGAACAACAACAACATGAAGAACAAGAAATACTTGCAATCGACAAAGACGACGCCACCAATCCAAACAATGGAGGAGGAGAAGAGCCAGACGATACAGAAGGTTAAAAGTTTTTTTCCTTACATATTAGCCATAGTTTGTGTTGCATCATTGTATTCTTTTGAATTTTTTCAAAATTTCAGTGATGAATTTGTTGCGTCTGAAAATAAGTATAAAGCAAGTATAAAAAATGTTACCACAGCTTTAAATAAAGTTAAAAATGAAGCAACGGAAACTGAGGCTTATGCTGAATATTTAAAAGCAAGAGAGATAAAAGATAAATTTAAATCTGAGTACTATAAAATTAGGAAAGAAGAAAAAGTTTTTGGTTTTAAATCATTACAACTTTTTATGGCTGAATTTGGGCCCATGCTTTGCTTTTTCATGTATTCATTATACATGCTGTTTAGATCTTTCTATTTTGAAAAGAAAAATAATGGTATGAAGTTTTTACACGGACTCATTTTAACAGGACCTATCTTTTATTTTTATTGGATGTTTCAACCATTTCAAGATGTTAGTAAAATGTTTTATTATTTTATGACGGTATTTTCTGTAATAATGATGGTATTTACCATTTACTTAATAACCAAGTACCGAAACCACCGAATAAATAAATTAAAAGAAAACCAGTTAGAATTAGCCAAATTTGCTTTTAAAAACACCAAACCAGAAAAACGTGAAGAAATGTTAAGCACCATTAAAAAAGTAGCTAGAAACGTTTAAATAAAAGAATTCCCACACCCTTAAATATCCATACATATTAATTAGGTGCTTTTTTGGCACCCTGAACAAGAACTCCCCAAAAACAACTATGGATTTAGATAAATTACTACAAATTAGAAAAGAAATTAAAACTATTGAAAATAACCCTGAACTTGATAGTTTTGAAAAATACTACGAGCTTGTTAAACTAGAAGCTGAGTTAAATGAACTTATTGCAAAACAACAACAACAACAACAACAAACACCTGAATTAGATAGCCTTTATAAAAAAATACTTTTATTATTTAGTTAGTAGATTAAAATTTATATTTGAGAGTGAAATAGGCAGAATTGTTCTAGACAATAAATTGATAAGAAATGCTAAGTGATAATTATTATATTGAATTGGCTGAAGTTGTACATAAAGCAGTACTTAATTGGGATCCAATTAACTTAATTAAAAACGGGGCTCCCAAAGATGAATATTATTTACTTGAGAAGAGATTTTTAAGAGGAATAATCAATTCAGATTCTGAAATTGAGATATTAAAAAAGGTAAAAGGAAATTTAAAACAATTTGACTTAGAAGAGGATGAATTAGGTACTGAACAAATAGATCAATTAGATTCTGAAATTAGAAACATTATTGAAGAATTAAGGGAGAAAGAATTAGAGTTAAGAAGAGAGTTTAAAAATAATTAAGGAAACCCGTAAATAAAATTTAATATTTATCTAGAATTTAGTCGCTTAAAATTTAAGTGAAATGAAATTAAAATTATTTGTGTTAATTTTTGGGGTAGTAGCTATCCTAGGATGCTCAGACGGAGAAACAAAAAAGCAATTAGTTGAATTAAAAATAGAACTTGAGGAAACTAAAACGGAATTGAATGTATGTTCTGCTGAATTGGCTGAAATTAAGAATACAGCACAGAATAGATTTATTAGAGCAAAAAAGTATTTATTTGATAATAATCTGACTGACGCAAAATCTGAATTTGTAGGAATAATTGAAAACTTCAAAGGAACAAATGACGCAAAAACGGCATCAAAGGAAATTACCAAGATTAACAATACTATAAAGCGAAGAAAACTTGTAGCTGAAAGAAAAAAAGCGCTTGGGTATAAAATATTAAAACCAACAACAAGAGTTAAATATGGCGATTTATCATTAAGATTTGATAAAATTTGGAAAGGAAAACGTTGGTCTTTTGATTTTTATGGCGACCGATATTTTTTAAGAGATGCACAAAGAGGATATAAACATATTTTAGCAAGAGTTTCAATTACTTCAAAAAGCAACGATCCTTCTCTTCCGTCAATATCTGTTTATCAAATGAGCAATGGAGAATTAATATTATTAGGTACGCTAGATTATAAATTTAGAAGGTGGAAAGATTATGGTTCATACCTTGGGAACTACGCAGATTATGGAAATGATTTTGCACATTCTAAAACGGTTCCTTTTAATTGCGGGCTTGAATTATCTGAAGATAATTTGAAAAACGGAACTGTATATGTAGTTTTAAAAAAACAAGGTTGTTTCAATCGAGTAAAAAATGATTATGGAAACCCAGAAGTAGCTTATAAAAAAAGTTTATGTAGCCCCAAACATATTTTAAAAGTTGAAGATTTTGATACTGATTATTTACTTTTAAAGAAATTATAAAGCAAAACACTTTTATTATTTAATTAGGTTATAAAAATTATATTTGAAAGTGAAATAGATACAAATGTATCTATAAGAAATATAAAATTACCTAGGTAATTTTATACAGCTGTTGTGGCACATTGGAAAAATCCTGCTCATTAAAAAAAATTAAGTAAAATGGAATATATTATTGGTTTTATAATTCTTGTTGTTGTAATAGCTGCTTTTCAGATAAACAACACTAAAAAAATGGCTGAAGTAAGAAAAGCCAAACGCAAAAAATTAAATTCTGAACTGAATGAAATTAAGGGATTTACTTTTTCAAAACGTTTAGTAAGTAAATGGGGCCTAATGGCTCTTGATAAAGAGAATAAACAAATTGCAGTTAAATCTCAATTTGGCAAAATAAAGGTTCATCCTTTTTCTTCAATTCATTCTTGCGAAATTTTAATAAATGGTCAAACTACATATAAAAAATCTTCTGTTATTGAAAGAAGTATTGCTGGCGGAATTTTAGCTGGAAATGCTGGTGCAGTTATTGGTGGATTATCAGGTAAAGAAAAAAAGGTGCAAGAAGTTAGTAGTATTGATTTTAAAATCTTATTCAGAGAGACAGAAGAAACATCTTTTAAATATAGATTATTTGATGCTATTGAAACAACTGGAAATACGAAGAAATCTATAAAAGAAAGTGATAGTGTTTATGGTCCAGAATTGAAAAAAGTTAAATCAAGATTGCAATATTGGAAAGACCAACTTGAAGTGATTATTAGCTCACAGGAAAAAATAGATTCGTTAGAAAGTCCAAGTGTTTCAATGTCAGATGAATTGCTCAAAATAACCGAATTAAAAGAAAAAGGAACTTTGTCACAAACCGAATTTGAACTGATGAAATCAAAAATAATGGAAAAATAACGTGCCACAACACCGTGTAAAATTAATTGCAAGTAAAAGCTCACTTGGGAAATTCCTTCGGAATTTCGCCGTTAGTGATTAATCTAGGAAATTAGTTGTTTGAAACACGCAACTAATCTTACACAATTACTTTACCAACTATTATCATGAAATTCAAACTGAATAGATTCATAATTTTTATAGAAAATGAGTAAAACCATTACGATTGACTTTTCATGTCCCAAATGTAATAATGCTGAAAACATTACTTTATTAACATCTATTACTGCTTCTAAACATCAAAAATTAAAGGAAAAACTTTTAGACAATGAACTTAATTTTTTTAATTGTAAAACCTGTAAATCAAGCTTTAAAATTGAAGTACCAATATTATATCACGACATAAATAAACAGTTTGCAATTTGGTATTCTAAAGATAAAAAATTCATTCCTGAGCCACCAGTAATCAACAACTATTTATTTAACGCAAAAGTCGTAAATGATTTAGAATCATTAAAAACCGAAATCCTTCTTTTTGAAAATCAAATTATATCAACAAAATTTGAACAACAAAAATTACATGTGAAAATGGACTATAGCAAATATAAAAATATAGATGAGTGCTTAATTGATTTTAAACACATCTATGAATTAAATGACTCTAAATGTAAGTATTGTAATAAATCAGATATTACTTATGGTTTTTCTATCATTTGTGAACATTGTGGAAAAAACATTAATATAATAAGTAATAAAAAATTATATATCGCAATAAGTTTGTTGGGAATATTTAATCATTACTTAAATCATTTAACTTTTGAACACAAAAAAGAAATAGAAGAAAGAATAAATAATTTTTTGTCAAAAATAAAGTTCGAAAATAAAATAAACAATTTTGCATACCTAAATAAATACCTAAAAAAAATTAAAGTAATAGGTAACCAAAATTCTTTATTTATATATTTTAACAATAAGTGGGAATTACAAATAAATGAAGAAAAAATAGATGAACTATTTAAATCATCAAATAATCCTGCTGAAATAATAATTATTACGACAGCATTGACAGGTTATATAAATCAAAATGTACTAAACAGTGAAAACGGAAACGGATTTATTTCTTTTATGAAGAGAATATTTAATATAACTAAATGGTTTCCTAATTAATTACTTGGTTCAGGTTAGCGAGGAAAATCCTTCGGATTTTCCTCTGATTCGTGGATGTTTACTTAACTAGGAGCTTAAACAAGTCACTAATCATACACAAAACCGCTCCCCTCTACTCAACCTCTTTCTTATGCTTATCAATCACATTCCTTTTAGAAGTTTGTAGTTGATGTTGCACTTCGGCAGTAATTAATGAGCCAAGCGTTTGTTTAAGCGTATCAAACTCGGCAAGCTTTTCATTAATAACATTTATTTGATACTGTAAAGACTCAGTTGAATATTCACTACCTGGTTTACTAACTAAGTTAGGCTTCTTATCAGACGAAAGTATCATTTCTCCTTCATCAAAAAGTAACCAATCAAGATTTAGATCAGGGCATTTTTGTCTTATTTTGGGTAAAAAATCAACATTAAATCCTCCATTACTCTTTAAAAAGCTATCTGAAGCATCAATTAATATATTGAATTTACGTTGAGAAAACCCTTTAAAATTAGTGTATTCACGTAGACGAGACTTTATTTCTGAAACTTTATTAGACATTTTTGCCTTTAATTAGATAATTTTATCTTATGTTTGTGTCACTAAGTTATCACTTAGCTATCACTAAGGTATCACAAAAAAACAAATAATAAAATAAGGAGTTTCTATGATTTCTAAAACCCAAAAAAGAAAAATCAAAAAAATATTAGGTAGCTGTTATGTAGCTGCGGTTAAAGATGAATTAAAAGAAAAAGGGGCTTTAAATAGAAATGGAGTAGCGTATTCATCAACACAAATAACCAATGTTATGAATGGGAGTTCTCATAAAATTATTGAAGCAGCAATATTTTCTGCTACTCAAAAACAAGTTGCTATTACTCAGCAATTAGAAGCACAACGTAAAGTATTACTTAAAGTATAGTTTGATTAGTGTCCACTGGCGGGTGGTTAAAAGCGCCTTCTTTTCATAGTTAGTTTTCTACTCCGTTGCGAGGCGGAGTAGTTTTTTAAACAGTAAAAAATTTAAAATACATAATAATATGGGTACAAAAGACAAAGAATTTAATAGTGTTTGGAGTGAGCTTGTTAAGGCAGATGCCTCTAAACAAGAAGTTATGGTAACAAAATTCCAAGCAGGTATTTTGTTTGAAAGAGGTTTTAAGGCATCACAAGAATTAAAACAAAATGCCTTAGAAAATTTACCACTGGCAGAGCTTAAAATTTTAATTGATGATTGCCATAAATCTATGGAAGGTTGTAAAGATAAAGCTGGTGAGTTAGATGCAGTAGGAGAGGAGTTCAATAATAAACTTGGTAAACTTTGGGACATCTATGATGCTAAAGTAGAAGGATATTTAAATTCAATAAAACTAATAAATAATGAAAATACAAGCACTAATTAATAGCCATAACGAGCTACTTGCTATAGTAGAATCTTACAGTGTAGTAAGCAAAAGTGATTTAGAAAGATCTTCTTTTTTAAAAACCAACATCACCAAAGCAATTGCCAAAGGTGTACGCATAAAAAAAGCCGTAGCGGTAACTACAGGCTCTTAAAATTTTATTAATCAAACAATTTTACAACGATGATTAACAAGAACGAAACTACAAATTTTAATTTCACTCCGCAAATAGCAGGAGTAATGCCAAACGATAATAACATTGAGTTTGTTGGTGTTAGAAAAACAAAACAAGTACTCTGGATTCAAAACGGAAGTACTCGATATTTTAATGATTTACCTATAAAAGTATTTACACTTTTAAAAACTGCTTTTTTTAATGATATCATAGCTGTTAATTTTTTAAAAAGTATCACAGCCAATTTAAAAAGGCAGGTAGAACTATATACCTATTACATGTATGGTGAGTTAGATAGCACACCTGATGTTAAAGATGGGGTACTTGCACCTTCAGAAAATTTTAGAGACTCTAAAAACTGCCCTAGTTTATTATGGAACTCTAAAAACATAAACATTGGCAATCATGTATTAACGCCTCGTCAACTAATAATTATCGATTTAATTGGCGAAAACCTACCCGATAAAGCCATTGCAGCTGCTTTAAGTATATCACAAAAAACCTTCGATTTTCATAAAAAGAATCTCTTTACAGCTCTTGGGGTTGATAGTAAAATGGCACTGTTAAAACTGTCTATCAAATATAAAATTGTTGCCTAATGAATACTTTACAACTACTAGCGTATTTACAAAAGGTGTACGATCAAAAAACAGCCTTGCTAGCCAAAGAGAATACTCCTGAATATAACAAAGAACAATACACACACTTAATGAATTTTTACAATGGAAAAATTAAAGAACTCCGTGCAAGATTGCAAAAACAAGACGCCGATGCCTTGCTTCACTTTGATACAGATAGAGCAAATGAAATTACAGTTACAGAAGGAATTGAGTTGGTCACTAAAGGGTAAGGTATACGATATTGTTCCGCTTGAAATTAAAAGGCGAGCTAATAAATTTTTAGTTCAAATACTGGATAGCGAGCCCATTGCACAACCCACAAATAAAATAACTACAGTACAAGATTATTATGAGCAACATATTAAAACACCTATCAGTTATTCAAAAGTGTCCTAACTGTAAAAAGCCCATTTATTTTGGTAAGCAAATTGTAACCGTTCCGCTTGAGTTTTCAATTACCGAAATATCTGCCCAGGTAAAACAACAACTACCAAAAGTTAGGTGTAAAAAGCACCCTTCAATTACACCAATTACTAGCTATACATTTTATCACGAAGTACTATTCAATTAAACTAATTTATTAAACTACCAATGGCTTTTATACCCAATACAACTAAACAAGAAATTGAAGAAAAGGCAACGCTTTATAACGTGTTAAAAGAGTATCATAATTTTTCAAAGAAGAAAGGTGCTCAGCATGTTATGGAGTGCCCAAAATGTGGTACTAAAGATAAATTAGAGTTTAGTGAAGCTAAAAATATTGCTTCGTGTTTTAAGTGTGATATAAAAGTAAGTACGCCAGTATCATATTTAATGAAGTTTCATGATAAAACCTACCCAGAAGCATTAGAAGAATTGGCAAAAATTGAAGCTATTGATATTCCTAAAGCCATAGTAAAGGGTAAAAAGAAAGTAGTACGAAACAAAAAAACAGCAAAGCAATCTTTTAGAGATAAAATGCTTGAAGAAAGTGGCCTTACTGTTGAAGATATTACGGATGAAGTTTTTGTAGATCCGCAAACTAAAAAAGAAGTTGAGTTATTTACGCCTGGTACTTTTGATGCTAAGTATGAAGTAACCCATGGTGATGATGTAATTATTCATTATTACGATTTAGAGGGCAAACCAATGACCTATTATCGTAGAACAAAATCAGGAAACCCAACAGGATCACCAAAAGAGTTTAAGCGAGTACGGTATCAAAATCCAGAGCTTCATAAAGATAAAAATGGTAATGCAGCTAAGTATAAAAGTCCGTATGGTTCTGGTACCAAGGTGTATATTAATAAATTCATTCGTAGAAAATATAAAGCGAGCTCTAAAATAAAAACGCTTTACATTCAAGAGGGTGAAAAAAAAGCAGATAAAGCAACTAAACACGGGCTAATTTCAGTAGGTGTTATGGGTATTCATAACATTGCTTATAACCAAACCTTGCCTAAAGAGTTTGAATTAATTATTAAGCGTTGCCAGGTTGAAAATGTAGTGTTTGTATTAGATGAAGATTGGCAAAATTTATCATCTAAAATAGATAGTAACCATCCTGCCGATAACAGGCCAAAATCATTTTTTAGAGCTGTATTAAATTACCGAAATCATTTTTACGCTTTTACCAATAATGATATTTTTTTAGATATTTATTTTGCGCATGTAAAGCCTAACGACAATCAAGATAAAGGGATTGATGATTTATTAACCAATACCTTAAAAAAAGACCCAGATGCTTTAAAAGGTATGTGTGATGCTGCACTTACAAAGCCTGATGGGAATGCTATTCATTTACAGTTTCATAATATAACTACCATATCAGAATATAAACTCCTTGAGTTTTGGGGTTTACAAAGTAAAGATGCTTTTATACATAAATACAAAGAGGTATTACTTAACTATCCAATTTTCAAATTTGGAAAAGTAAAATACCGTTTTAATGATAAAAAACAGGTTGAGTTAGCACAGCCAATATTAGAGCATGAAAAGTATTGGAAAGAGAATATTAAAAAAAATAATGATGGTGAAGTAGTTTCAAAAACCTATCATTTTAATCATAAAAGATGTTATACATTTTTGCAAAATAGAGGGTTTTTTAGATACCGTCAGCCAAAAAATAAACACATATTTATTCAGTTAGAAAGTAACCTAGTTCAAGAAATAGAAACACAACAGGTTAAAGATTTTATTAAAAGTTTTACGGCTACTTTAAATAATGAAGAAATAGAAAATTTACTGTTTAGAAATGGAGCAAAGTATTTTGGTCCAGATAGTTTATCAAATTTAGATTATAAAGAGTTGACTATTAATAAAGCTGAAAAAGGAATTCAGTACATGTATTTTAATAACTCGTGTTGGAAAATTACCAAAAACGGAATTGAAATTGAAGATTTAAAACATATTAATGGCCATATCTGGCGAACTCAAATAAAAGATTTTGAACCTTCAAAAGTTTCATTGCTTTCTGAAGTGCATCAAATTACTGATCAAGATATTAAAACCAATAAAAAATTAGAGAAGTTTAAAGGAGAGTGGACGGTTGATTTTACCAAAGAAGGAAACGATTCTCACTTTCTTCAGTTCCTGGTGAATACTTCTGACATGCATCATAAAAATAGAACCAGAAGTTGGGATAAGTATTCACTTGCTGAAAGGTTTGAAACAAGTAGAAACATACTGTCTAAACTTACTGCATTTGGGTATTTATTACATAATTATAAAGACAATAGTGTAATGAAAGCTGTTATTGGTATGGATTCGTTAATGTCAGAAGTAGGCTTATCAAATGGGCGTTCAGGAAAGTCAATAATTGGTATTGCATTAGAGCAATTGAATAATGTGGTGTTTGTATCAGGAAAGAGAAAGGATTTATTAGAAGATAAATATTTGTTTGATGAAGTAAATGATAGAGTTGATAATGTTTGGATTGATGATGTTCGTTTAAATTTTGACTTAGAATTATTGTTTCCGCATATTACAGGAAAGTTTATTGTTGAGCAAAAAGGATTAGGAAAACATTCATTGTCAAATTCAATTAAGCTTTATATCACAACAAACCATGCATTAAAAGGAGAAACCTCTTCATATAAAGACCGTCAAATACTAATTGGTTTTTCTGATTGGTATAGCGATACTCATAAACCAATAAATGATTTTGGTATGAATTTTTGGGATGAAGATTGGCCAATTAAACAATGGAATTATTTCTACAATTTAGCTGCAACTTCATTAAATCTTTATTTCAAACACGGAATTATTGAAGCACCTACCGAAAGATTAGAGCAAAGGCGTATGCGCCAAGATTTAGGAGAAAACTTTTTAGCCTGGGCAGAATTGTACTTCAACAAATCAGCCAATTTAAACACTAAAATGCGAAAAGAAGAAATGTATAACGAATCTAGTTTTGAAAGAGGTGAGGGGTTTGGTATTAAATATCCAGCTGATAAAAAATATGTAACTCCAACTTTATTTAAACGAAAATTAAGAACACTTTGTAAATATAAAAACTGGGAGTTTAATCCCAGTAAACAAGGAGGTGATTGGAAAACTGGTGGAGTTGAATATATTGAAATAGGAGTATCTGATGCATATTTTAAACAAGTTGAATTAGAGTCTAAATCATCATAATTAAGTTGCTTAAAAACAAATTATAGGGAACCGTTACAAATAACAAAAAACTTTGATAGAGTTTAAATGAAAGAAAATTATGAAGTACGATATCAATAATGAGTTAAAAGAAAAATCAGATTCAGGGGAAATCTTTTTAGAAGATTCTGTTCTGTGGTATATTTTACCTTTTGAGGAGGTTTACTACTTAGGGTTATCTATACATCAAAAAATAAATCATAAGCAATCATTATTTATAAAACAGTAGTTAAAAGAGAAAAGAAGTCCCCCCACGGAACTTCTTAACTTTTACTAATAACTATATACTGTTAATGAATGACTTATTGTTCAAGTCGGATCGAAATAACAAATATTTTTTAAAATGAAGAATACTCAAAAACCCTGAAAATCAACTAAGTAAAAAACATTAGTTTTTTACGTGAAAAGCGTAGAAAAAAGAAAAGAAGCAGTCCCCCACGGAATACTTCTTGTTCTTTTTTACTTATTAAATTTTTACTAAAAGTGAATAAATTTTATTTACTAATTAAGACTCAAATAAAAATAATAAGTCACATAAATTTTAAAATAAAACTGTAGGTTCTCCGATACCTAAAAAACGGAAAAGTTCTTTGACATAATTGTGGTAAGTAATTTTTTAATTAATTTTACCAAAAATAAATTATTATGAAAACAAAAAGTATAGTTGTTGTCATTATTATGATGATTATGAGTTTGGTGGGAAATGCCCAGAACAAAATTGAAGCTACAGGTAATGTTGGTGTTGGAACAACGATTCCAGGACAAAAATTACATATTGAAGGAGGTCATGGAGATAGTAGAATACTTTTACACTCTAGAGGTGGAGGAACTGAAAGTAAGTTTGCAGATTTAATGCTATGGGCAAGTGAGCCAGGGTTAACATACACCGGTGTGGGTATAGGTAATAATATTACTAATGCTACTACTACTCCATTTTTACGAAGAATAAGCAATCAAAGAGGTGGGTCATATATAAGATTTCTTGATGCACAGATAATGATGAATGTAATAAAAAATAATGGAGAAACTATTAATGCTTTTAATATTAGTAATTTAGGAAATGTAGGTTTAGGGACAACAAGTCCCAAAAGTAGATTAGATTTGGGAAAGAATTACTCTAATCCTTCTATTTATCCTAACAAAATAACTCTTTGGTCGGGAGGTGAAAATAACTATTTTGGGTTTGGTATAAGTACTGGTGATTTGGATTATTTTAGTCAGAGTAATCATAGATTTTATACAGGTTACAATGGGACTCCTGGCACTGAAAAAATGGTTATTCAATCAAATGGAAATGTAGGTATAGGAACTACAAACCCAGGTTCTTGGAGATTAGCTGTAAATGGACAAATAAGAGCTAAGGAAATTAAAGTTGAAACAGGCTGGTCAGATTTTGTTTTTTATGATAACTATAAATTGCCAACACTTCAAGAAGTAGAGAATCATATCAAAGAAAAAGGTCATTTAAAAGATATTCCAAGTGCAAAGGAAGTTGAAGAAAATGGAATTTTTCTTGGGGAAATGGATTCTAAGTTGCTTCAAAAAATTGAAGAATTAACTTTGTATACTATTGAGCAGGAGAAGAAATTGAAAAGTCAGGAAGATAAAATCAATGTTCTAGAAAAGCAAAATTCAAAGATTGACAAACAACAAAAAGAGATTGAAGAACAAGAAAAGAAAATTAAAAGATTGGATTCTTTAGTTCAAAAACTATTGAAAAACAAAAATTAAAGACAATTTAAAAATACACTTACCACAAAACACCTTGCTTAAGGTGTTTTTTTATGCCCAAGATCTTAGTAAACGAATTATAAATAAAGTGTAATAAAACGAATATGAAAGATTTAGTAAAAGCAATGGAAGTTAAAGTTGTTTTTGGTTTAGAGGCACAAGGACATCTACCAACAATTAAAAAGATACTTGATAAATGGAATGAACCTAGAATCGAAAATCAAGTTGATATGACATACTGTAAACATGTCTGGGAGGAAATTGGAAAAGAAATTGGATGGTGTCCGTTTACTGCAGCACTATCATATTTTCAAATTAAAAACAAACAGTAGTATATGAAAGTAGATCAATACATAACTTTTTATTTGGATCAGTGGGAAAATGATAAACACTTTCTAAAAAAGGTAAAATCTAAAATAATAGATATCTGTACTGATCCTTTAAAAATACATGAATCAAAATGTGGTGTTGAAGTTAACGGAGAGTTATACGGAATACCATTTAGTGAAATAATTGAAGTAGCTCCAGCAAATGGAGAACAATTAATATTTAATCTGTAGTTAATCCTTATCAAATTTTCTTTTAAAGTAGTTTGATTTGGTTTTAGTCTTTGTTCTCGAAAAATGTTGAGCAATAAAATAAAAGCATACAAGGAATAAAAATATAAGCATAGTAATTTTTATTACAAAAATAGAGATTTAAAAATAACAGTAATTAAACAAATATGGAAAGTAAAGAAGTAAGTTTTTCATACCCTCGACAAGTACAATGTTCTGGATCGATTGGGATTTTTAATAATACTTGGGGTCATTATGCACCGAAGAAGAATGTTTCCTACAAAGGAAAGGTGCGATTTGTAATGACAGACCATTCAACTTATGGTTGTCAACCTATAATTCTTCAATATGAATTTCCAAATCTTGAAGGACCATACATTCACGATGTATTGTTTAATGATGTTTGTGAATGGGAAAGTTATAAAAAGGAAGAATTTATTACAGGGGTAATTTATGAGAGAACATTAACATTTAGAAACTATCGATTCTACTACGGAAAAGTTTACCCTGTATTTTTTCCAATGGAGTTAAAAACAGTTTCTAACTAAACGGTAGAATGAAGAATGTAAGCAAAAAAAAAACGGGACACGCCCGTTTAAAAAAAGAGATTAGTCTTCACATCGAGGATCTCCAATGCAATATCTGCTATCAATACATAGGTCACAAAGAGGACGTCCTCCATTAATAGATTGTTGTTCAGTTTTGTTTAGGGTTGATCCTAAGTTTGAAATGTTTTTTAACATAATATAAAAATTTTAAGTTTCTCAAAACTAGTTTTTAAAAAAGATAAAATTGAAAAATATACCTTACAAAAAGTAAGGATAAACCGTAAATCAAATATTAAAATAAGTGTAGTTAAAAGAGAAAAGAAGTCCCCCCACGGAACTTCTTAACTTTTACTAATAACTATATACTGTTAATGAATGACTTATTGTTCAAGTCGGATCGAAATAACAAATATTTTTTAAAATGAAGAATACTCAAAAACCCTGAAAATCAACTAAGTAAAAAACATTAGTTTTTTACGTGAAAAGCGTAGAAAAAAGAAAAGAAGCAGTCCCCCACGGAATACTTCTTGTTCTTTTTTACTTATTAAATTTTTACTAAAAGTGAATAAATTTTATTTACTAATTAAGACTCAAATAAAAATAATAAGTCACATAAATTTTAAAATAAAACTGTTGTTTTTTAGAGCTATTGATAGTTAGGTTTTTGTTACTGAAAATACCTATTATTAGGTATTTCCTGAGTAAATTGTATATGCTAATTTTGGTTACTTAGGATAACTCTTTTACAGTTTAAAATAACATTTAAATACGCTTATTCTTTTTTTAATAACGTTAAAGGTTTTTTTTTAATTCTTTTTAAAGATTTTAACCAAATTAGTAATCTAAAAAAATATATATATATGAAATCATTAAGTTTTATTTTGTTCACGTTATTGAGTTACTCCATTTTGGGACAAGTTAATCCAAAAGTAAACTTTGCTTCACCCAGTTTAGTTAAAGGTACGGGCGAAGTTGGAGCTACTATTAACATTAGTAAAGATTCAGATTTAAATACTATTGATTATACTGTTATAGTAGATGATAAAGGTAAGTTTTCATATACGTTTAATCCAGCTTTAACTGCTGGAGATTTTATTGTAATTTGGTCTGTAGACTCTAATAATATTGAGTCTCAAAAAATACATGTTGAAATTGAAAAGGAAAACTTAATTATTCAAAGATTTAATGATGGAGAAATTTCTACTAGAGGATTAACTAATCTTTCACTAGCGGGAACAACAATGACATATAAAGCAACAATTTTAAATACTAATTTTTCAATACCTTTAGCTAGGTTTAATTTTACTAAAAACACTAAAAATAAGACTGGTGACTTGCTATTATTTAATTCAATTGGAGCAGGTTTTGGTTTTAGTGCAGGAGAATTAAGTGAAACACGAGATTCAAAAGGGGAATTAATTAATCAAGAATTTGTTAATACGTTTGGAATGCATTTAGGTTTTTTATTTTCAGCTGGAACAGGTGATGATGCTAAAAATGTTTTCGCACCAACTTTAAATGTTAGTGTTTTAGATTTTCAAATAGGTTTAGGTTATGAGCTTGGAACTTTAACAGATAATCAAAAACCTATATTTTTGACTTTATCTTATGCTATTCCTCTTTATAAACTTAAAAAAGGGGGCTTTTGGATTTGGAAGGGGCCTAAACCTATAGGACCTATGGACTCAAGGCATGGTAAATAAAAATTAAGTTTGGGAAGCTTTGGTGTTTTTGAATACAAAAAGAGTCTAAATAACACAATTATATTGTTAACCAAACAAAGTACTAAAAAATTAAAAATGTGATATAATTGTTTAATTAAAATACTGTAAAGTATAGACAATAAGGTATTTGGAATAATTTTTGTAAATTAGTATTTAATAATTATTTTTATTCATATTTATGTCCAAAAGAAAACGAACCCCTAAGCAAAAAGGTAAATCTATACAAATTAAGCTTGAATCTATTGATTATATCGCAGCAAAACAAATAGGGGATGAAATTGTATTTCCTAAATATACTTTAGAGGAAACTCCTTTATCTACAGATTTAAGTAAAACAATGATAATAGGTAAACCAGGCGGAGTAATTGAGCCAACTGCTATAGCTTCAGAGGTAATTAAAAATGCTTTAGAAAGAAGAGTTCTTATAGGTAAAAGTATTGATGGGAAAGTTATTGTCCCTAGGATTAATTTCTCAAAAAATAAATATAATATTGCTTGGAAAAACGCTGTTTTAAGTCATAATCATGACTTAACTGAAAAAGAATAAATAAATGTCAAAGGATAATTACAACCAAATTTTCGAGAACTTAGTAGAAGAAGATAGTAATTTAATAGGGTTAATAGCTTATGGTTTATATAAAAGTGAAAAAAGAAAAGAAATTGTAAAGATTAAAAAGAGTGGTAAAAGACTTACAAAATCTCAAATTAATGGAATTGAAAGTGTATTATCTAATCAGCTTGAAACCTTTAAAGAAAAGGCTAACGATCTTCTTGATAGAACTTTTGAAATTTTAATAGAAGAAAATAAAGATAGGATTTATAGTGAATATTTTTTAGTCACTCATTTGGAGGGTATAAATTCAGAAATTCAAAAACTAAATAAAAAACAGACATTTTTAGATGGTTTAAGTCTTAGTATCGCTTATCGATTTATTTGGGTTTTATTAATAAGTCTCGTTGGTTCTCTAGCCTATTATAATTCTGAATCTCTTAAAGAAATTGGTGAAAAGATTAATAAAACTATTTTTACAGACAAAAATACAATTGATAATACACAGTTACAGAATATAGATAAAAAAGACGATCTTAAAAAATCTTCAAAGGCAGTATTAAAGTAGTTTAGTATTTTTTGCAGAAGTAATCCTCTCTCTTCAATTGAACTTCTATGACTAATTTACCTTGAGTTACTATACTAAGGCTATTTATTTTAATAGGTTTACTTCCCTTACTTAAATATCAAGCACGTTATTGTGTATAGCATACTCTCCAATTTTCTTGTTTTCCCCCGTACCCCCATTCATTAACAAAAAAGAAATAGTGCAATAATGCGATACACATATACTCACTCTATTCTTTTTCTTAAATAAAGTTATATAAAATATATACTAAGAAGCTGTGCAAAAAAACGAAATTTGATTAATGTGTTTATTTGTAGTTGTTTAGGTGTGTTCTGTTTTGCGCACGATTTTGCACGATTGCACAAAAAGTAGCTGTCCTTTTGTTATTTATACATTCATAGTACTATTGAAATATGGTACTAGAACGTAATCCTTTTGTTAATGTAAATGTTAAAGAGGTTCAATTAAAACAAGTTGGATTAGAAAATGAGTTATTACCTTACTTTACAAAGGTGTATAGTACACCGTCTAAAATAAAATTTGCTAGATCTAGTAAGCATAGACCTGGAGGAGTTGAATACATCAACAAAATAACATTACAGTACCCAGGGGTATCAGATACTAGTTTTTCTTTATTTCACAAACTTCTTTACATCAGGTTCGTTGCGCAAATAAAATATACTTCAAATGCTTTGTTTCAAATTGGAAGCAATGATATTCCATTGAAGTTATCAATTAATTACAAGAATCCAGTAGGAACAATATTAACGTTCTCTAATAAAAGTATAGAACCTCTTAAAGAACTAGGAGTTGTTAAAAATGAAGAAGTAGTTGGGTTTCCTTATCGTTTAAAAGCTAGTTTATAATGATAAAGAAAATACTATTTAATGATAAGGTTAATGTGAAACCCAAGGCAATTCATGAAGAAGAATTATGGGCAGAGGATATTAATCATATAAAAGAAGTGGTGAATTCTAATTCAGAAGAACTAGAAAAAGGATTTCAAACTACAGCACCAATTCAGCTTATTGCTGGAGAAACGTATGAATTTATAGTGCCATTGAAAGCAATGCTGTTTGCTTTAGATATAAATGGGCCAGCAAAGATAAAAACAGGTAAAACACCAGGGGGGGATGAGATCACAGATATTGATACAACTGAACCAGCAGTTTTACAATTTGGTTTTTTAAAAGTAACTAATGTCTTTTTTCAGTCTGATAAAACAGTAACCGTAGAACCAATAATTTATAAGAAATAATGAATAAAAAAAATCTACTTCAAGAAATGCAAGAGAAGCATTCAGCGGATGACGGAATTGTGTATTTCCCTTTTGTAGAAGGTGAAATAGTCACAAATGTTTTGTTTTCTGAATCAACAAATTATAAGATCAAAACAGTTGAAGGTAATAGCAATATTTCAACAGGAGAGGCTAAATCGATTGATATAGGAACTACAGAGACTGCATGTTTAGTAATTGAAACTGAAAAGGCAGTTACAGTAAAAGTTATAACAATAAAATAATCAGTTAAAAAAAATAAAAGAAATATGAAAACACGAATTTTAATAATAATAGTATTGTTTTTATCGCTTAGAGTGAGTGCACAGCGTAAAATATCAACTGATAAATTACAAGTGAAACAAACAAAGTTAGGAGCTGTAACTGATAGTTTGTTAGTTAGAGATTCAAAAGGAAATGTAAAGCACATTCCCAAAAGTCAGTTAATTCCAAAAATTGAAATCCCTGGCTTAGATAAGGTATTAAATGAAGATAATACTTCTAGTGAAAATATAGTTTTGTCTGGTTTTGGTGATAAGTTATCATTAATAAATGGAGGAAATGGTACAAAGAGTATAAGGTTTAGCTCTCCTACTACAGATTATTTTATAGATGCCGTTCAGTCTGGAAGTGGTTTGACTACGAGAACAAGTTTAGAATTTAGAAGTCTCACAGGTATAGCTACAGTTATACCTCTTAGAATAAATAAAGACAATGTTAATGCGCTTAGTAATTTTAATACTCATAATAATTTTACAATGTTAGGTGAAAATATAATAAATAATATTGAGCCAACATTAAAATTTAGAGATGCAGACAATGCTGCAAGAACTGGTAGTTTAGGGATGGTTAATATAATAGATGATAGAAAATGGTTGTTTCCAGATAAAGATATTATAGTAGCAGGTTTAAGTGATATCCCTAGTACTAATACTTTTGTACCATATAGTAATGCAACATCAAATTTAAATCTAGGTATTAGAAATTTAACAGCGAATTCAATATTTTCTAGAGCATCAGGAAGCCCTTCAGTGAATTGGGTTAATTTATCTACAGGAAGAAACTTCATATTAAAAGCTACAACTGGACAGGCTTTAAATAATGTCACTGTTGAAGCACCTACTGAAAATGGAAAGTTGGCTTTAAAAAAGGATGTAAAAGCAAATGTTATAACATCATCAACTCAAC
The DNA here is from genome assembly GCF_964512825.1 of Tenacibaculum halocynthiae. Lineage (NCBI taxonomy): Bacteria > Pseudomonadati > Bacteroidota > Flavobacteriia > Flavobacteriales > Flavobacteriaceae > Tenacibaculum > Tenacibaculum halocynthiae. The sequence goes on from NZ_CAZELG010000045.1 coordinate 87,571, forward strand.
AAACCAATATAACTTTAAATGCAGAATACCCAATAGTAAATTATCCGATAGGAACAATTGCTGTTCATAGAAGACAAAATGGTTTAACTACTGAAGTCAGATTATTTATAAGGGTAGCATCATCATTTTGGGTTCGGTTTTCTGGAAGTGATTTATAATCTATTAATAAGAGAATAATGAATTTTCAAATAAATAAACAACTAACATTTACAGAGTTGTTTTTAGGGGAGTTAAGTATTTCTGAATGGAAGTATCAGGTTTTTTTGATTCTTTTAGGAATTACTTTAAGAATATTATTGAAGGTTTCTCAAAGAGATAATCAAGCTATGCATCCAAGTATAATTTTTTGGATACACCAGTTTAAAAATTGGGTAAGGTTTATAATAGCACTCATTTTAAGTTATTTACTTATTCGATTTTTTGGAGATTATAAAGAGCAATTGATGGAATTTATTCCGCCTAAAATAAATGCATCAGTTTATTTATTAATGGTAGTTCTTGGTTTTAACTTACATAGAATAGCTGAATGGATACATAATCTTGGAAACAAGAAAATGGCATAACTATTAAAACTTGAAGTGTGAAAATTTTTATAGAAAATATAGGTACAATATTAGCAGTTTTATTTGGAGCTGGTGGTTTTTATGATTCGTATTCACAGCGAAAAAAAAGAAAAACTGATGCTTTATCTGGTATGCAAGAATTGTATGATAGGTTTGTTGAAGATACCAATAAAAAAATTGTAGAGTTTCAAGGAGAAATTACTTCATTAAAAACAGAAATTGAAAGGGTTGAAACTTCATGGCAACAAAAATATGCAGCACTTAAGGCTGAATTTAATAATTACAAACGAACACATCCGTAATGAAATCACCATTAAAACCAATAATATTAAGAGGTAAAGATACTACTGGAAATGGTTGGTATGGAGCTTCACGTGGATATCGTAAACATGAAGGTGTTGATTTTGTTGGAGTACCTGGCCAAGAAGTATATGCTTGCGAAAGTGGTCGTGTACGTATTGGTAATGTGTATCAAAATTCTACTAAAATGAAATTAGTAGAAATAAAAAACTCAAAACATAAGGTAAAGCAAATGTATGTGAAGCCTATTGTTAATTCTGGAGATATTGTAAAACAAGGAGATGTGATAGGAATTTTACAAGATGTAGCTAAATATCATGGTACCACTAACATGAAACCACATTGTCATGTTTCTGTTTGGAAATATGGTTTGTTAACTGATCCAGAACCTTTAATTATTCCTTGTAGTTGTTTAAATCCTTTTTAATATGTGGTTACTAAATTTCCTTAATTTGAAAGACTTACGCTACTTAATTTTAATAGGTTTATTTGGGGTTGGATCCTATATGTTTTATCAAAATAAGATATTAAAACAAGAGAACAAACGTACTAAGCATAATTATCAAACAGCTTTAAAAATTGATAGTTTAGAAGTGGCAGTATTTAAAGTTAGGAAGCAGCATGAAATAAAAGAATTACTTGATCAACAACATGTTCTAAATTCTTTAGTTAAACAATCAAAAGTAAAAACTAATAGAATAGAAGCTCTTTATTATCAACAACAAAAATATGTTGATAGTCTTAAAAATAGAATAGATGTAACTTCAATAGTAAAAAATATAAGAAGTAATATTCCCAAAAAGGTTACTTGGAAAGATTCAACAGAGTGTTTAAAAATTGGAGGTTATTTATTGTATCGAAATGATAGTTTAAATGTTAATGTAACTAAAAGAGAGTTTACTAATAATACAGTATTAATTAAGTATAAAGGAAGAAGAAAACGTATAAAATGGTTATTTGGATTACGCTTAGGGCCTAGAGAAATAACCTTTAAACCTCAAAGTAAATGTGGTTCTAGTAAAGTTGTAATAATTGATAAGGAGAATTAATGTTTATAACCATTGATTTTCTGTTGAAAAACACATTTTTTTAGTGCTCTTATATGCTTGTATTAGAGTGTTGTAAAGTTTTATTTTTGATATTATGGTAGTAAATTCTCAATTACAAATAGTACCTTTTCCTTTGCCTCATTACCTAGCTACATACTTTGCTAGTAAAATTACAACGGAACCAATTATTTCTGCTGATGGCTCTTATGTAAAACCTTTTAGCATTAAAAGAGATTCTGCTTTTGGAGCATTTATATTTAGATGTTTTTCAAAATCAGAAAAACCAGTAGTGCTTGATAGAGGCTTTACTTTTTTTATTCAATTTAAAGAACATCAAACTGCTCAAGAAGCCAATATTGTAAATGCTAGGTATTCATTTGTTGATTTAAAACCTGAAACAGTAAAAGAAATTAATAAAGTATTTAAAGCTGTGTTTGATGAATCTTTAAAAAGTTATGTAGCAGGTGCAGAGGAGGTAACTAGAAAATTTGTAGATAGAAAAAGAGGGATTCAGAAAGAGGCGATCATCAATTTTTGCAAAAAAAATAAGGTAACTTATACGAATCAGAATTTACAAGCATGGGTTAAAATGATTTATAGAGATAAAAAAAGAGTAAACGTCAATAAAACCAACGTATTGTGAAAAATGTCCGCTTTTTGTCCTCTTAATTTTAGGTTTAGAAATTACACATTTTAAAAAAATATAGAAACTTAATATTTATCCTTTGCACTCTTTAAATACCACTTGTAAGGTGTAGTTTTTCCTGTCCTTTTATTAACCATTGTATAAAACTATCATTGTTTCAAATTGTAAATAATGTCAGTTACCGATACTATTCGTCAAATAAAATCTGGTTTATGGGCTTTTGAACCTCACTACGCATTAGGTCTTAAAGGTACCGTTGAAAAAATTTTAAGTCAACAACCAAACGAAGCGTTAGCTAAAGAGAATTTAGAGGCTCGCCATTACTTAATAGATGAAAATGGGCATAAATACAATTCTAAGTCAATAAATGAGGTTCCTTCTGGAAGTATCGGGATTATTCATATTACGGGCCCTATGATTAAATACGGTAATTATTATTGTTGGGGAGCTGATGAGTTGGTTGCTCAAGCTGAAGCATTTGATAATAATCCGAGTATAATAGGTCAAATATGGGTTTTTGATACTGGTGGTGGCGCAGTTAATTCTGTTGCCGTTTATCGAAACTTTTTAGCTAAAAAGAAAAAACCAATCCTCTCTTGGTGTGATATGTGTGCATCTGCAGGAATTTGGGTTGCTACTGGTACCAATTATATCATGGCACAAAATAATATTAGCTCTTCCTTTGGTAGTATAGGTGTAATGGCATCTTTACGATCTGCTAAAAAATACTGGGAAGATATGGGAGTGATTGATCACACTATATATGCAGATCAATCAGATCATAAAAACAAATCATTCGATCTAGCTCTAGAAGGGAAGTATGAACTTATTAAAAAAGAACACCTCAATCCGCTTGCTATAAAATTTCAAGAAACTGTTAAATCAGATTTGCCAAAACTTAACCTTGAAGTAGAAGGAATTATTTCAGGTAAAATGTTTTATGCCGAAGAAGCAGTACAATTTGGTTTAATAAATAGTATTGGAAGTTTTGAAAAGGCAATTGAGAAGTTAAATGAACTGGCTGCAGTTCAAACAATAATGTATAATTAAAAATTAAGTACAATGGATTTTAAAAAAATCAAGGCAATGGTGTATACCATATTAGGTATTTCTGCCGAAAACAAAGATCCCTTAACCTTATCAGCAGAGCAAAAAGAAAAATTAGATGCTGCGGTTAAGACAGATGGGTTTGCAGAAAAGTTTGAAGCTCGACATAATCAAACTGTTAAAGCAGAGGAAGATAATATAGAGGCTCTAGAAGCTATTGAAGAGTTTATGGCTGAAAATACTTCTGAAACTGCTGAAAATGAAGGTGCAGAAGAAGATGAGCCAAATGCTGAAGATCAAAATAATAAAACAGTAGCAAGTCAAGTTAAGGTGCTAACAGCAAAACTAGCAAGTGAAACAAAAGCGCGAAAAACTGCAGAAGCTAATTATAGTAAGTTAAAATCATCACCTGAACCAGATAATCCAGAAATTATTAAAGGAAATATGACTCTAACAGTTCAACATTCAAAAACTCATTTATTTGGTTCCAATAATTCTTGGGATGCTTTCGAAGGGCGTTCATGGAATAGTCAGGCTGCAGGATTAGAAGGCGCTACTGCTACCGCTTGGAATACGGCAGATATTTCACAGTTAAATGAAGATATACAAGATTATTTTAGAAAAGATCCTAAAAAGTTACATTCAACTTTTATGGACGGCTTACAGTTACCTCCACACTGGAAATTAATTTCTGGAGTTTCTGATGAATATATTTTTACAACCATTTCTACGGGTGAAATTACTCAGGGATTAAAAATTAAATGGTTGCCTAAAAACAATGCGAAGTTTGCTGCTCAAAAAGGAAAAGTTCGTGATATCCAAATAGATATAGAGTTTAAAGGTAATGAGCTAAAGAAATTAGAGAAATCGTATTTAAATAATTTCTTTAATGAAGGATCTACTCCTTTTAAAGATAGTTTCATTTTGTTTGTTGTTAAAGAGTTAATGAAGCAAGCTCGTAAAGAAGATAAAATCTGTTTTGGGAAAGGTGTGTATTTTCCTAACGAAAATGCAGATGTACCAGGTTCTTTTTTAAATAACTTTTCAGGGGTAATTAAGTTGATTTTAGATGCAAGAGGTAAGTTGTTTAAATCTTTCAAGTTAGGAACTCCAACTGAAGAAAATATCTTTGATTACGTAAAAAAGTTTGTTGAAGGTTTACCTCACGAAATTAAAATTTTACCAGATTTATATTTTTATGCGTCACCTTCTTGGGTGAGATCTTATAATGAAGCTCGTAGGAGAGTGAAGGGTAGAGATCAGGATTTTAATGGAAATATAATGTACGTAGATGGGTTTTCGAATGTAAGGTTATATCCTTATGATTTATTGGAAGGGTATGATTTTATGTTTCTAACAACCGAAGATAATATTAAAGGGTTGACAGATAAACCAGGTGAAGATGGTGTGTTGCAGTTTGAAAAAGATACCCGTAATACAAGAGCGTATGGTGATTATAAGTTAGCTGCTTTTATTGCTATGTTTGGCCGTAAATTAATTGGTATAGATGCTAATTCATACGATAATCAATTATTCTTTTCTAATGATGTTGAAGCGTTAACTGATGTATATGTTCCGGTGCCTGCAAACCAAGATATCCCTTCTCTAAAATATCATAACTCTTTAATGGTTGGAGTAAATAATACGCAAGTAACAAATATTACAGATTTCTCAGATGCTATTCCTGGAACAAAAGTGTATGTATTAGGTAATGCAGAGGCTAATTATTCAACAGTTAAAGATGGTGGAAAAATTAGTTTGATTGACGGTGATTGTGTGCTAACTAAAAACACATTATTAGTGTTGTATGTAAAAGCAGATGGTACTTTTCAAGAGTTAGAACGTAAAAAAACAGGAGTGCAAATAACTGAAGAAGCTGCTGTAGTTCTTCCTGCAGATACTACGGTTATAGATGTATCAGTTGGTACTCGTTTTGTAACTTCTGCAAACACACAACCAACAGCTATAGTTAGTATTAGTAATGGTGTTACTGGAGAAACTTATAGAGTTGAAGGAGGCTCAGATACTCAGGCAACTACAATTGCTAATTCAGGAGTATTTGTATTGAGTACTGCAATGACTTTAGGAAGTGGAAAGTTCATTGAATTATACTTTAACGGAAATAAGTTTATTGAAACTGCACGTGGATAAATATAAAACCAAGGTTATTTTTAATAGCCTTGATTTTTACTAATTTAAAAATTTAAAAAATGTTTGTTAATCCAAAAATAGGAAATATTAAATCGGGAGCTCCTCAAGGCAAGAGCACTGATATTATAATATTTAATTTTGGTCATATTAAAAATTGGCCAGGTAGAGATAAAAATAAAATTAAAATGGTTGGTGGTATTTCTTTTTTAAAAGGAACATATATTCAAGAAATTTATGGTACTTCATCTACCATAAGTACACCAAAAGCATCAGAAGGAGATGAAGATATGGTTGGTTTTACAGGAACTCCAGAATTTTCTCATCCAGGTAGCCCGCTAGAAATAGAAGAGTTTATAGCTTTAAATACCAATAAACAATTGGGGGTGGCTTTTAAAATGGGTGGCTGTTCAGGTGAAGATGTATATTATAAAGTATACGGAACACCATGTAACCCATTACGATTAATTGTTGAAGGGCAAGATAATAATGAAGGAGTTAAAGATTTAATGAAGTTTGAGCAATCTCGTAAAGCTGATGTATTACCAGGGCGTTATTATGGTACCTGGACCAAAGCAACAGCTAATGTAGTTCCTGCTGATGCAACAGAGGTAGATGTAACTGATGGAGTAGGAGAATACCAGTTAACTGATAATACCGTTGCTACTGTGATTACAGGATTTATAGATCCAGTGGAAGGAGGTGTATATACTTTAAAGGGCTCAGGAGGTGTGAATCCTTCAACCATTCAAGCTTCAAATACAAAATTTGTACTCCGTTTAGATTGGCAAGCCTTGGCAAATACTAGCCTTTCTGTTATAGCTTATAAAAAAGATGATGGAAACTTTGTGTTTATTGAGCAAAGTAGAAGTTAGTTTTTCATTTATTATGTTTTAATTGTCTTTAAGCCCATTCAATATTGAATGGGGTTTTTTATAAATTAGCTAGTCGAGTGTTATTCGAATAGTTAATAAATTCAAACAAAGCAATAAGTAATGTGTTTTTTAATGTCAAAAAAAATATAAATTACATTTTTTCTACTCGATTTTTATTTCCTAAATTTCCAACTTAACCATTCACCAAATCATAAAAAAAAAATTGATGAAAATTGTAAAAAAAATAATGAAAAACCTCTTTTTAATATTTACATTTCTTAGCTTGAGTCAATGTCTTAAAAAGGCCTCTAAATTAAGTATTAATGTAAAAGAAGAAAAATCAAAGTTTATAGATCTGTCTGATTATGATATATCTAAACAAAAAGTTGATTCTATCTCTAATTTTGATTTTAAACATGCAAAAATAGATGATAATTTGAATTTTATTGCTAACAAAAATAATAATTTGGACTTTAATCAAAGTGATTATAAAAGTAATGTCAAAAAAGTTGTTGCATATAATAAAGGTTCAAATGATTCTTTCAAAGAGTTTGATAGTATGGATAGATTTAATAAGAGAGGATATAAAATAGAAACTGAATATAAATATGCAGGAACAGTAAAATATTATTATGATTCTAACTATAATTTGATTAAAGAGATAAACATAAGAAATGGTGATACTATAACAATAAAAAAAATTAGCTACGACAAAAAAAATAGAATAACAAATGTTAGAGAAAACAACTTACAAAAAGATAAAGATTATGAGTATAACTTAGATGTACTTATTGAATATAAAAAAGATGGTAGGCCAGCAAAAATAATAAATAGAAATCCTAACAGAAGTTACACTAAAAAAATATCATATATAGGAAATAAGGTTGTAATTACTAGAACTTCAGCTTCAAACGAAATAAAAAAAGAAGTTTTCATATATTCTAAAACATATAAAATATTAAAACATAAATACGGTTTTCATACTGATTTCAATACTTATGACGAAAAGGATAGAGTAATAAGTAACAGAACATACATGGATGATGAATATTGCTGCACAAATTTTTATAAATATGACGAAAAAGGTATTCAAACAGTTTCAATATTTACTAACCATTTGAGAGATCACAAAGAAATAAAATCTATTAGTTATAAATTAGATCATTTAGATAATATAATTTATGAACGATATACAAATAGTGTAACAAATAGAGAAATTGAAACGTTTTATGAATTTGAATATTTTGATAATTAAATAAATCGCTAAAAATCGCAATTAATATAAATACGACGTTATCACACAACTAAAAAAAATATGAAAGAAATAATAACATCAAGTAAATTTGAAGATAAGCAGAAACTTGCAAGCGTTGGTTCTCGGATTTTAGCCTTCTTGATTGACTTCTTTATCTTTTGGATACTAACATTAATACTTGGAATGTTCTTCGGTGAACCTCTCGAAAATGAAATTGGACTTAGTTTTAATGGGCTACCAGTATTAGGAGTAATTTTATTTGCCTTTTTGCTTTGGCCAATAAGTGAAGGAATTACTGGGCAAACAATTGGGAAAAGAATTTTAAGTATTAAAGTTATTAATAAAGAGTATAGACCAATTGGAATTGGACCAGCTTTCGGTAGATTTTTTTTTGGAATTTTTGACTTAATGTCTCTAATAGGAATTATAATAGCATTAATAAATAAAAAGAATCAACGTATTGGTGATATAGTAGCATGCACAATAGTTGTAAACACAAAAAATCCATCATAGCTAAACCATACAAAACACCTTTAAAAGAGGTGTTTTTTTATGTCCTTTTATACAGGTTTTGTTAGTGGTACATTGCTTTTAATTATAATAAATCATAGTAAAAAAGCAGTAGTATGGAAACAAAAGGAGCAGTGTTATCGTATTTAAAACACGATAGAACTATAATGCAAGGGCGTAATTTATACAATCAATTTCCAACTAAAAGTTTAGCAACACAATCATATATTTCACGTTTAGCAAATACAGCTAGTAATGTAAAAAAAGTAGCTTATGAGTTGTGTAAACTAGTAGCAATTCCAGAACGTCAAATGAATGCGCTTTTAAATCAACCTTTAAGTGTTAAGCCAGTTGAGAAAGTAATTGAAAATAAACCTTCCGTTGATTTGGAAAAGATGGTATTGGAGTTTGTGCCTAATGATTCAGAAGAAATTATTAATGAGTTAGCCACTTATTTAAATATTGAGTTTCCAATTCCTGAATTTACTAAAGGATTACTTGGATTATCAGAACGTAAAAATTTTGCTAATGAGTTAGGGTTAGATGTGCAAGGAAATAGTAATGCTGATTACGATGCTGTTTTTGAGGTTTATAAGCATGAACTTTTAACTGCTAGAATAGTAGAAGCTAAAGAAGTGCTTATTGAGTCTAAGCTACAAGAATTGGATGTTAAAACTAAAGAGAGTATCAAGTTACGTGATCAGTTTCCTTTTTTAAAAGAATCAGATTGCCCAAGGGTACTTCATTTACTAGTTGCTGATTTAATTACTGCACATGAAACTTTTGTAACTCAGCAACCTTTATTACATCAGCAAGCTACTCAAGAACAATTAAAACAATTGGTAGAAGAGGTAAAAGCAAGTTATATTGATAAAAAAGAGGTGTTTGCTGAACTTGAATATTACAATGAACACAAAAAATTATTAGGTGAGCATCCATTATTTGAGCAGTTAAGACAAGAAGAAGAAATTAAAAATTTAAGTGCGGTTGATTTAGCTAAGAAAAATAGTAATCTTCAAAACAATATCAATCGTAATAAAAAGAAGTTGGAGTCTGCTGAAAATGATGCAGATAAAGAAAAATATGAAGAGTTAATTTTGTTACAAACGAAATTAAAAGAGTTTGGTGAAAAGGAGTTAGAAACTAGAAAGTAATTGATATGGATGTATCAGTTACTGACATAGAAACAATTGAAGAGTTAGCTTCTCAAAGTTTTACTATTCGTGAAATAGCAATGACCTTAGAATTAAAATACTCATTGTTTAGTACGTTCTGTGAAGATGAGTTTCATCCAGTAGGTAAGGCTTATTTAAAGGGGAGGTTAGAAATAGATAGAGTTAAAAATGAAAACTTATTGTTAAAAGTTGAATCAGGTTCAGAAACTGCTATACAAATACATGATAATAAAGCAAAAGAACAGGCTTTTTTAGATATAAAAAGCGATATGTTCTCAGGTTTCGATGAGTAAAGAATCAGAAATTTTAGAAGGTTTACATTATTCAATTCTAGAGAAGTGGATAGCTACTGGTAAAGTAGATACCCTTCCTGAAGGAATGGAACAATACATGCAGCACCTAACCGCTGTTCTAGGTTGGCATAATAGATCTTTTAATAAAACTCAAATAATTAAGAGGTTACGAGTAACCTTTCATCTTGATTATTACCAAGCCAAGAATAGATATGTTGACGGGCTAAATTACTTCTATTTAGATACTGATATCAAGTATGATGCTTACATGAGTATTTATGCTGATAAGTTAGATAAGATTACTGATTTAATTATTCAATCTGCTACTACTCCAGATGAAGCATTGCAGGCAGTAAAGTCTATAAAAGAAGCTGCTGCACTTCGTGAAAAGATAAAACCTAAAGAAACGGTACCAGAAGAACTTTTTAAACGCCCTAATAAAGTATATACTTTGCAATTAGAAGATTTAGGAGTACATGAATCTGTTGATAGAAATAAGTTAGCTAAACTTATTGATAGTATGGAAACTTTAGAAGAGTCAGAGAAAATTCGTGTAAAGCAGGAAGCGTCATTAGAACCTAGAATATTTAACTACCATGAGCAGAAAGCTGAAGATTGATAAATTATCTGATGATGTTGAGTTACGTTATTCTAATTGGTTTTCTACAATGTGTAACTTTATTTCTCCTCAAAATTTGTGGGTTGTTGCTGGTAGGGCTACTTCTAAAACAGAAGATATCTTAGCAGAAAGAGTTCAAGAACTTTCTTATGAAATGCCAGGGTGTTTTGTAGCGCTTACTTCTGATACATTTATGAATGCAACAAAGAATATTCTACCAGGTTTAATTGAAGGATTAAAACGTAAAGGCTGGAAAGAAGGGTTGCATTTTGTGGTGAATGAAAAGCCTCCTAAGTTTTTTAAGAATCCGTATAAAGTTGTGTTAAGTTGGAGGTATACAATGACAACCTGTACTGGTACCCATTTTAAAATTATTTCTCAAGATCGTCCATCAATCGGAGCAGGTGATTCTTACCAACATAAGATGGGTGATGAGTCTAAATATTTAGTTGAAAAAAAACTAAACAAGTTAACTCCTGCGGTTCGTGGTGGAGATGTAAAGTTTATGCAATCTCATTTATATGGTGGCTCTACCTTTACAACTGATATGCCTAATATTAATCATGGTGAACATGATTGGATTTTACGCATGGAAAAGAACATGGATAAAAAGCAGATCCTTAATATTATTAAAACAGCTTCTGTTGTAAATGAAATTAGAATTGAGTTAATGAATGCTCAAAAAAGTGAAGACAATTTAAAAATTAAACTCTTAGAAAAAAACTTAATTAGATGGCAAAAACGGTTACGATATATTCGTAAAAATAGTACATTCTTTGGAAGGGTTTCCTCATTTGTAAATGCCGATATTTTAAAGGTTTCATACTTTAAAACATTATTACAAGAAATGAATTTTAAAGAATTCATGATTGCAATTTTATCAATTCCAGCTAGGTTGGAAAAAGGTCAGATGTTCTACCCAACAATGACCAAACGAAATTTTTATTCAAAAGGGTTTACCTACAAAAACGGACTAGATAAAGCAGCCGATATTTTAAAATACGAGATTACTTCTCTTGATTTAAAATTTATTCAACATAACGAACCAATTGAAGGAGGGCTAGATACGGGTAATATGTGTTCACTGGTTTTAGGTCAACCAGATGGTGAAGATAAGTATAGGGTATTGAAATTTTTACATACTTTGGCGCCTGATTTTTTACCTGAGCTTGGAGCTAAGTTTAGAGAGTATTTTAAATACCATCAAAATAAGCATTTAGTATTGTATCATGATAGAGCAGCGAATCAATATAAAAGTGTAGGTGAGGACCATGCTTCAAAAATTAAAAAAGCGATTGAATTTGATGAGAATAATTACTCAACAGGTTGGACGGTTTCGTTAATGAGCAGGGAACAAAAAACAATTTACCATCAAGATGAATATGAATTGATGTTACAGTTCTTTGAAGGATCAAATCCAGAACTTCCACAATTATTAATTGACTCAGAAAACTGTAAAGAAATAAAATCAAGTTGTGAGTTGGCTGAAAAATTAGAAAAAGTAAATAAAGATGGAAAGAAAACAATTCACAAAAACAAAACTTCAGAAAAACTATCACTAGATTTATTACCGATGTTTTCAACGAATCCTAGTGATTCACTTAAATACTTATTATGTCGCCCTGAATTTTTAGAAAAAATTGAAGGGCAAGAATATCAAAGTGTTTCTGCTCCAGGAGTGTATTAATTTTTTTATTAAAAAAAAACTCTATTTAAACTAAAATTGTGCGTTTTGCATTTTTTTGCATACTAAATAGTGCGCTAAAAAAACGCTTTAAAGTACTGTGTTTACTGAGGTTTTATGTTTAAGCGCACAAATGCACGATTTTTTTCCTACTTTTTAAGTACGTGTATCTATGCAATGTTTTTTTCAAAAATTAAAAAACTGATTCGATTATGTTTTTGGGTAGACTTTTATTTTTTTAAGGTAGACTTTTGGGGGTTAATTTTAATTGGTTAAGATTAATTTGTTTAAATACAGTGTTTTATCTATTGTGTTTTTGTTTTATGAAGTGTGTTTCGCTTTCCGAATACCGCCACGCTCAGTCCTGTATGTGCATGTGCATCAATTTCGAAATTTTGAGAGATATGATTTCACAATAAAACCAAGGGATACAGAGGTTTTGTCTAATTTTTTAATAAAATCGGTAATAGCTAGAGTTTTTTGTCAAATGGGGAGTGTTTACTGTCCTTTTATATCGCTATCAACAGTGGTACTATTGTTATATGCAAGAACATTATAACAATTACGAAGCCCCAATCACTTCCATGCGTAAGCTGTCAGAGGTTGGAATTCCTTTTTCTTTTAGTCATAGAAAAGAAGATGGTACGGTGTCTCTTATACGTAAAGCTACGTTGAGACCTCAATCTTCATCGAAAATAGATCGTAATGCAAAATATAAGTTGCAATACACGAACCTTGAAACTAAAGAGCTAAGAAGTTGTTATATACCGTTAATGCTGTCATTTAATAATAAACCAATAATCATAGGTAAATGAGTTCGATAACAAGACTAGATGATGGTAACTTCGTTGGATCTGCTCCTGATAGTTCAGTACATTACTTTGAAATAGCAGGAAGAAACGCTAACAACGATACAGCTACTGTAAAAGATACGTTTCATAATTGGGGTGAAAAGGCTATAGATCTTGCTGACTGGAAAATTATTCCGAATGGAACTAATAATGATATTCCTAAACAAATTCAAGAAACTACATTACCTAATTCATTAGCTCCACGTATTCAAAATAGAAAAGTAGAGTTATTGTTAGACCAAGGGCCATATTTATATCAAACAGAGAAAGGGGTAGATACACCTGTGGATGATACTGTGATAATGGAATGGTTAGAGTCTATGGACTACCGAGAACAACTAACCTGTAATGCTGTTGATTATTACTATTCTAGTGCGGTATATACCAAGGTTTTTAGAGAGTTAGGTGCTAGGGTGTCTGCAAATTCAGGTTCGTTTGCTTTACTAGAGAATGTATCCAGTTTTGATGCTCGTAAGGCTTATCGTAAATCTAATTCAAAGAAAATACCAACACATGTAATTGTAGGTGATTGGTACTCTTCAAACACTTCAGATAAGAAAGATTTTTCTGTGTATCCAATATTTGATCCGTTAGATCCTTTAAAATATCCTGTATCGGTTCATATTGCTTCATTTAAGACCTACGGGATGAAAGATTATCCTTTACCAGAGATTTATGGAGCTCTACCCTGGATAAAACGAAACACAACAATTCCTGAAATTTTAAAGTCTTTAACGGATAATTCATTAAATATAAAATGGCACATAACAAGCCCTACAAGTTATTGGGATGCTCAAAGAAAAATACTTCAAGAAAAGGCGAAAAATAATAAGGAAGTTTATGATGAAAAAATGTTAACTGATTTACGCCAAGAAACCTTAAGGAAGTTAACAGATTTACTATCTGGAGTAGAAAATGTCGGAAAGTTTTGGCATAATGAAGAAACCATGAAAATTGTTGGAGCTAGTGCTCATAAAGAAGGATGGGATATTAAGCCAATAGAACAAAAAGTGAAAGATTATGTAAAGGCACAATTAGAAATTGCTTTAGCATCGTCAAAATTTGTAATTGCTAGTTTAGGATTACATTCTGCTCTTGCTAATGTTGGTGCAGATGGAAAGAGTGATCCAGGATCAGAACAAATCTATGCATATAAAATCCATCAATCTACTTCTACACCTTTAGCTGAATACTACGTAACCAAGGCGTTTAATGATGTTATTAAGTTAAAGTTTGGTAAAAGTATAAAAGTCGGTTTTAAACGTGCAAAAATTGATACTGAAGCAGAAACGACTCCAAGTAGGAGATTAAAAAACCAAGAAGCATAGGATGGAAGTATTATTTAACAAATCAAATAACGGGCAAGCAGAAATAACTGATTTATTAGGTTTCTTATCTGATGATTTTGATTATGACAGGTTAGAGACAGATATTGAACTAAATACTCCAGATCTTATTAATTTCATATCAAAAGAGGCATACGTTAAAATAGTTGAATATTATAAAAAGGACTCACCAGTGGATGCTGAGAAATCAAAATTTTCTCGAGTTTTAGAACTTTGCCAATTGTACATTTCGTTAATGGCGTATTATGATTATTCTGCAAACAACGATTTAATGCATACTTCTGCTGGTCGTAAAATGAATAAATCTACAGATGAAACTACTCCATGGGATTGGCAGATTGCTTCAGATAATGCAGCATTAAAAAAGAGAGCTTATAAAGCATTAGATCAATTGATTAATGCTTTGGATCAAAGTAAATTAGATGAATGGTTAGCTAGTGATGCTTATAAGTCTTCCAAAGCCTTATTTGTATATAATGTTACTGTTTTTCATAAACGTTACCCTATAAATAACTCAGCACAGTTATATTTTCGATTAGTTCCATTTATGGATGATTTTGAACTGGATGAAATATATCCACGTATTAATGATGAGTTATTTACACGATTAAAAAATTCTATTGTCCCTTCAAGTGGTTTTACGCCTTTAAGTATACCTGAAAAAAGATTACTAAAATGTATCGAATTGTCTGTGGTGTATTTAACACTAGCAAAGGGGTATAAAGTTTTTCCTATTGAAATGTTTCCAGATAAAATCAATTATCGAGAAAATACAAAAATGAAATCTTCAGCAAGAGCAGAAGTAATGCAATTCTTACAATCAGAAGCAGAAAAGAACTTATTAAAAATTGAATCAATTGTAAAGAAACTTAATGCAGTAAATGATACTTCAAGCTCTACAAAAGAACTATTACCAGGATTAAATGAAAATAATAAATATGTTGATTTATAATTATTAACAGATGCACAGTATACAAATAGGAAATATTACAAAGCAGTATCCTTCTAGCATAGCAGAGATGACTTCGTTACAATTTACTAGGTTTTCAGGTTTGGTTTATAAATATCAAACAAAACAAATTCATTACGATGAGTTTATGGTAAAGCTTGTTTATGTAATGTTGGATATGCAAAGAAGAGTTGATGTAAATAAGCATCCTGAAATAGATCAGATTACTGAGAATATAAATGCTATAGCAAAACTTAATGAAGATTTTTTTACCACTAAAATTGAAAAAGGAAAATCATTCAAGATTATAAAAACTGATTTTGTTAAAAATCTATTACCAAAAATTAAGCTGGGTAAAGAGTTGTATTACGGTCCTTCTGATGCATTAGTAAATACTGAATTTGGTGAGTATGTAACAGCACTGAATGCATATATTGATTTTTCACAATCTGGTGAAGTTTCAGATCTAGATACTCTGGTAGGAACATTATATAGGCCAGAACGAAAAAAAGGGAAGACTTTTAGGTTACAAAACAGGAGAATTGAATTCGATAAAAACTCAGTTTCATATTATGCTGAAAAAGTATCAGTAATTCCATTTGAAGAAAAATATGCTATTTATCTATTCTTTTCAGCATGTCAACACTTTATAGTTACAAGTAAAGAGCTACCAATTAGTGGAGGGATTACGATCAATCTATCTGTTTTATTTAATCAAAATTCGTCAACTACTGAAAAAGGAATAGGGATGGCAGGAGTAATATATTCATTGGCAGAATCAAATGTTTTTGGAGATGCTGAAAAAACTGCAAAGCAAAACACTTATGATGTATTGTTAAGGATGATTCAAACTTATTTACAAGCAAAAAAATTAAAGAGTAATGCTAAAAATTAACGATTTAGAACAGTTCTGTGAAATGTTTAAGGAGCAAACTCCCGAAATAAAAAAAGTATTGCTATTGGTTGATGATGATGATTATACAAAGTTCGTGAAAAGTGAAGTTCATGCAGATAATCAGGCTATATTAATAACGGTATTACCGTCTGTTAATTTAAAATATAATGACAAAGACAATTTTAAGTTCACTAATTTTTTACATTTTTTTATTATACAAAAAGAAGATAAAAAGAACTCGTATGAGAGTTATGTGAATACCTTTAAGTTTACACAAATGCTGATGCTTAAATTTTTTGATTTTGTTTTTGAAAAGAAAGATAATTTTCAAGAGTGTGTTTTTAAGGGCTTCGATTTATCAAAATTGGGAATTGATCCTGTAACAGATAAAGCACGAACCTATGGGTATTCAATGTCAATCCCATTAAATTCAGATTATAAATAAATGATACACATGTTAAAATACGTCAAGTAAAAACTGCCTACTAAGGTGGTTTTTTTATGTCCTTTTATTGCTAGAAAAAGTGCATTACTATTACAGTATGAGTGCATCACAAACATTATCAAGACGTAGTAATAAACGAGTTATTGAACAAAAATTTATTGAACAGGTTCTAAAAGAAGAAGCTCAAAATATAGAGTCTGTTCAGGATGATATTTTTAGTAACCGAAATATATCCAATGTAATTAGAAGTACAAGATCATTTTCTGTTAGTGGTAAGACACTTACTCTAAGGCATCATATTCGTCAACGCTTTGATGATATGAAGAAAGTTCGTTTTCTTAAACAAAAATCGACAGGAGCACATAATAAAGTAATTTGGGGACACTTTAATAACATCATTTTTAAACTAGCCTACGGATTTACTAAAGATGTGAAAAATCAAATAGCCAACCAATATAATATCGAAATCTAATGGCTGGCAAAATACATGACGAGCAGTTAAAAGTTGACATTATTATTAATGGAAACGATGCCCAAAAAAAGTTAGGAAAATTACAAACAGCTAAACGTAATCTAAAGCGTGAAAATGATGATTTGCGGAAAGCAAAAGCTAGGTTGGTTGCTCAAGGTAAAAAAGAAACTAAAGAATTTAAGCGATTAACAAAGCAACTATCACTTAATAATATTGAGATTAAAGAAAATGAGTCTAAACAAAAAGAATTACGAAAAGAATTAGGATTAACAGGTTTAACCACTAGACAATTAAGGTCAGAGCAAAAAAGGTTAAAAGCTGTAATGAGTGGTTTTATTCCAGGAACTGATAAATGGCGAGAATATAATGCAGAGTTACAGAAAGTAGATGCTCGTTTAGCGGAAGTTCGTGCTGAGATGAAAGGTGTTCAGGATGTTATGAATAAAAGCGGTGTTAAGACTGGTTTTTTCTCAAAAGTTAAAGATTCACTTAAATCGATAGGTCCATTAGTTTTATCGGCTTTTTCTATTGGGGCAGTAATAGCTTTTTTTAAAGCAATTACGTCTCAAATAGGTGTTTTAAAAGAATTGAAGAGTACTTTAAGCTGGTTTTCGAATACTCAGGGAGATGAACTTAATAGAGTTACAGCAAGAGTTGAAGCACTTTCTAAAGCTTTTAAGAAGGATACTTCTAAAATGTCAGAATCAGCGAATAATTTATCAAAACAAATGAATATTAGTTTTGATAAAGCTTTAGATGTAATAGAAAAAGGATTGTATGATGGGGCTGATGCTCACGGTGAACTTTTAGATAAAGTAAGAGAATATCCACCATTACTAAAAGAAGTTGGATTGTCTGCTGATGAGTCTATTGCTTTAATGACTCAAGAGATTAAACAAGGTATATATTCAGATAAAGGTGTTGATGCTATTAAAGAGGCAAATATTCGGTTACGTGAAATGCCTAAATCGACAGTAGGAGCTCTAAATGCCTTGGGACTTAGCTCAAAAAAAATACAGAAAGAAATTACTGATGGAAGTAAAACAACATTTGATGTAATTCAATTAGTGTCAAAACGTATGGCTTCATTACCTCCACAAAGTAAATTGGTAGGGCAGGCAATTGCTGATGTGTTTGGAGGACCAGGAGAAGATGCAGGATATAAGTATTTGGCAAATCTTCATAAAATTGATTTATCAATGAAATCAATGGTAAGTCATTCTGATGATTGGTCTAGAGCTAAAAGGGTGGAAGTACAGGCAAACGAAGCATTAAATAATGTACTGGTTAAACTTACAGGAACTGGAAGTACTTTGTCACTTATTTATAATTCTTTTAAACTTGGTATGTCTGAGTTATTGGGAACAATAACAGGGCTTAGAGATACTGCTCACGAAGCAAGTATTGCTTTTGATTCACAAGCTGATGCTGTAATAAAATTAGACAAAAATTTACTGCCTCTGATTGAAGAATATGATAATTTAAAAAAAGAAGCATCTTTAACAACGACTGAACAGGATAGGTTAAAACAGGTGATTTCAAAAATTGGAAGCATAGTTCCAACTGCAATTACAGCATTTGATGATTATGGGAATGCTTTAGATATCTCGTCAACTAAAGCAAAAGAATTTATTACTACACAAAAAACACTTTTACGTTATAAAAATGCTAAAGTAATCAAAGAACAAACTGAAGAACTTAGGAAGTTAAATAAAGAACATGAAAACAATAAATCAATTTTAAGTAATAGGAATTCAGAAGGTGACATCGTAAAAAAAACGCAGGCTTTTACTAGGGGAGGGAATATTATTTTAGGGGAAAAAGATGTTAGCCCCGAAATAATAGCAAAACTTCAAGCAAGGCAAGCTGAAATACAAGAGTTAAAAAAAGAGCATCAAATAATATTAGATGCACATAATGGTGATTATTTAGAAAAGGCAATTAAAAAGCAAAATGAAGAAACAAAACAGACTGATGATCAGATAGCAGCTAGAAAAATACTAGAAGAAACTGCTGCAAAATATAGAATTAAAAACATAAAGAACTTATCTGATAAGCAACTACAGTTAGAAATCCAATCAGCAATAGCAAGAGCTAATAAACTATCAGGGATTAATGTTAAAAAAAGAAAAGAGGAGCAAAAAGCAAATCAAAAACGATTAGAATTACTAAAAAAATTCCGTGAAGAGTTACTTTTTAGTGCAATGTCTCATGTAGAGAAGGAAAAACAACATCATAAAAATAGATTAAAGCAGGCGGGAGTTTTTGGCAAGTCTTTAGCTGATTTAACTAAAAAAGAAATTCAAGTAAAAGAGCTACTAGAAAAACAGCATCAAGCTAAGATTGCAAAAATTGAACTTAATGCTTTTAATGATTTTTTAGCTAAGAAAAAGAAAGGTTATGCTGATCAGAAGCTAAAACGTGAAATAGAATTCAATGAAAGGCTATTTAGTATTAATTCATTTGAAGAAGCTAAAAGTTTACTTAGAGATAAGTTAAGTGAAGAAGAATTTAATAAACTAAGTTCATTAGAAGATGCAAAAAAAGTATTAAAACGTAAACATGAAGCGGAAGAGCTAAATAAACAATCTGAATATTTAAACTCATTAGTAAAGTTATATAAAACAGCTTTATCTACTGGTGATGTTGAAGGTATTAATTTAGTTGATGGTATTTTAACTGAAGAGCAAAAAGAGGCTGTAAATGCTAAATTAGAAGAGGTTAGAAAAAAAATATCCGAATTAAATTTAGCTAAAAAGAAGTTAACTAATCCGAAGGAGGATTCCGAATTAAAATCTTTAGATGATGTTGATATTTTTGGATCTTCTCCAGAACAATGGGACACAGTTTTTGGAAACTTAGATACTACAGCTGAAAAAATTGAAGCGTTAAGTACTGTCTTAAAAGGATTACAGCAGGCTTGGGGTATGTATAATCAATTTGTTACTGCTTCAGAACAAAAACAACTTCAGAAATTAGAACGATCTAATAACGATAAAAAGAAATCATTACAAAAGCAGCTTGACGATGGCCTTATAAGTCAAGAGCAATACAATAATGAAATTGAAAAACTTGATAATAGTTTAGCTAAAAAGAAAGCGGAGATAGAATATAAACAAGCAAAACGTGAACAAACTGCTGCGTTGTTTAATATTGTAGCAAATACTGCTTTGGGAATAATGAAAGCTGTTTCTTCTTTTCCTCTTACTGGAGGTATGCCATGGACGGCAATAATAGCAAGTGTGGGTGCACTTCAGGCAGGCTTAGTTTTATCTTCTCCTTTACCTTCTCCAGGTTTTGAAGATGGATTATATCCGGTAACAAGAAATGATGGTAAAAAGTTTAATGCAAAACTAGGTAGAACTCATACAGGATTGGTTACACAACCAACATTAATGGATGGTTCATATTTAGCAGGAGAAAGGAGTACTGAAAGAAACCCTGAAATGATAATAGATGATGTTACTTTTTCTAAGTTAGACCCAAGAATACCTGAGTATATTATGGCGGTACATAATGGTACAGTTTCAGGTTTTGAAAAAGGAAAATATGAAACTTCATTTTCTAATGATGTTGTTGGTTTTGAAGCTGAAAATCAGGATGCTACTGAAGAATTACGTAGTAACTCCGTTGTAATTGATTTACTTTCACGAATTGCAATTGCTACAGAAAAAGGAAATGTATTAGTTATTGGCTATGAAGAAGCCCGTAAAATAAATGATCTTCAAAATGAATTAGTTGCAAGTAAGCAAAATGGTAATTTAGTATGATACAAATAGTAAAACAACCAAAAGAAGGAGCTTTTTTTTTATCAGAAAATCAATTAGAAGTAGAGTTAAAAAGTAATTTAGGATCAGGGTATTATTTTAAAGTATTTATTACTGTTAATAATAAGTTATTTGATATTCAAGGCTGGAGTAAATACAATGATACTGACTGTAAAATTGATTTGAAAGGAATGTTTAGTCATTTGTTTTTAAATAAGTTTCCAAAACTTACGGGTGATACTTTTACTGAATGTGATCATCTTAAAAAAGAAGTTTTTATAGTTATAAAAGAATATAAAAGGGAAGATGATGTTTTAGTAAACTCTGTAGATTTAAACTCTTTTTTTATTTTAAAATCTGAAACCCTTATTTTTTTTGATGATAGAATTAATCTTCAAAAAATGTCAATTCTTCCGAGAGTTCTTCGTTTGTCTAAAACAAAGGTAGTGAGATTACCTATTTGGATAAATTCAGGAAGTATTGTTATGAAAGTGGTAACAGGTACAAATGAAATTAGAAATAAAGTGATTCATAATCTAGCAAAAAATATACATGAGATTACCATTGACTTGACAAATGATATAATAATAAACAATGAAGTAAATGTTTTTATTGAAGATGTTAATGGGAATTCATTTTCACAACAATTTAATTTAAATGCTGAACATCTTTATAATTCAACTCTAGTGTTATTTAGAAATAATTTTGGAGCTTATGAATCCATAGAGCTATTTGGATCTTTGAAAGAGTCAAATTCATATAAGCGAAAAACTTACAGTTTAACAAATAACAAATTGTTTTTAGCAAAGACTAACGTAGACGAAATATTAAAGATAAATACAGGTTTTATGCTTCCTTCTGAATTATCTATTTTAAAGGCTATTAATGAATCAATTGAACTTTATGTGTATCACAAAAATGAGTTTTACCCTGCAGTTCCAGTAAGTAAGAAATCAAAAGGAATTAACTATGAAAAAGACTATCAAGACGATTATGTAGAGCTTAAACTAAATGGGGAATTATTAAAAGATACTAGTTTTAAATATGATTAAAATAGTTAGAAATAATATTGAATTACAAATAGTAACTGATACATTAACTATCACAACACAAAACACTGCTTTTTCTGATAGTTTTTCTTTAGATTATTCACAAAACCCATTTTTAATTGTTGAAAATGAAAAAACAATTAATGCATTAGGGAGTAGACATATTTTAAGTTTAACTAAACAAAAGGAGTATGAGGTTACTGTTTTTAAAGATGAAAAAGTATATTTTGGAAAATTGAAAGTTCGTAGCTATATAACTGGAGCCCGAAAATGTGATTTAGTGTTTGGATCTGAATTAATAAAGATTTTAGATAAACCAATTTCTGATTTTATGCCAACAATATATTTATCAGAAGAAATTCCATATACAAGTAAGACTGTTGTTAAAATAGATCAACAGCCTATAATAGATAAGCTTCTACTTCATCAAGTAAAGAAATACCCTGAAGTAGATTTCCAATTTCCAGAGATTAATGCTTCAGATTTATATGAAAAAAAATATGAATGGATAAACTATCAAGAGTATATAAATAAAAGAAATATTGATTTTAGGTTAGTTGAAAATGATTATAGTTATACAAATAATAAACTTGAAGTGTTTAATAAAAATGTAATTGTTACCTCGGTGTATCTTAGGTCAATTTTCGATTATTTCTTAAATGATGTTCAATATAAACTTATAGGAAATGTAGAAGAAAGTCTTTTTTTTAAAGAGTTAATGTTGCTCTCTAAAAATACTAATATGACTAAATACGAAGTTTATACTTTTAAATCAAGTATTAGAATAGATGAGTATAATCCAACTGATTTTGCAGTAGCACAATCAATTCAAAAGAGAATAAAGTTTTCAGAGATAGAAGCTGGGCAAATTAAAATTACTATAAATTTTAATAACTATCCAGAGCCTTCTAGTCTTAATGATTATTTAACAATTTATGCAGGGGCTAAGTATTTGGCTTTTTATTCGTACACAAATAATGGAGGCTCATTTAATTCAGTGTTTCTATATGATATTCAGCCTGAGGATATAGATAAAGATTTAATATTTACCTATTACCATGAAGATAGGTTATTACCTGAAAGTTATAATATCCTTGTTGATAAAGTGTCTGATAACCAGGTTTTAAATTTAATACACCCTACTATAGATTTATCTCGTCATGTTCCTGAACTTACAGTGTCAGGTATGTTGACAAATTGTAAAAATTTATTTAATTTAAAAATAGATATTGATGATAGTTTAAAAGTTGTGTCTTTAGATTTTATAGATGAGTACTTAAATTCAATTGATATAGTAGATTTATCTAGTTTTAATCTTGAAGTTAAAAGTTACGAGAATAACCAAAGTGATGTTTTTAAAATTTCATATGCTAATGAAGATTTTATAAGAATTGATAAGAATGGAATAACTAAAGACCCTGTATTAGAAAAAGATGCCGTTATAATAGAGAATGAATTTTTACCATTACCTTTTAATGAAACTCATCAAGTATTAAAAAAGAATGATTTAGAAAAAGGAATTGTTCTCCTTTTAAATAACTCAGGTAAATCAAATACAGTTAAAGAGATTGATAACCAAACGTTAGATTTAATTGGTGAAAAAGGAATAGGGAATAAACGATGGAAAGATTGGGTTCGTTTTCGTCAATTTGCTTCTTCAATAAAACTTGTAGGTGAATTACCAAAATATATAATTTCTCAAATTGAGAAAAAAAAGAAAATTTACTTTGATAATATTGTTTTCTTGGTAAAAGAAATTACTACTCAAGAAAAGAAAGGTTACATTGAGACTACAATAAAAATTGAAAGTAAGACATATTAAAAATCAAGTTTTGCAGATTGAATATTTCCAACTGCTTTCATTATTTTTTTTGGTATATATGCTTCCGTTTGTACAATACTATGATGTCTTGCTTGGTTTTTTACATCTATAGTAGGAAGACCTAGTTGTAGGTAATTAGTTATTCCAGTGTCTTTTAATGAATACCATTGGTATTTTGAATCAAACTTCATAAGCTTTCTAAATCTTACCCATGTATCAGATATTTTTTTTGGTTTTAATTGGATAGGACCAGGAGCAAAATTATTTTCTGAGAAAAAATAATCTTCGTTGTTAGCTTTACGTAAATGAATAACCAGGTATTTTAATAGTTCTGTAGGTATTGTTACAATTTGACTCTTACCATTTTTAGAAACCTCAGAGGGAATTGAAATAATACCATTTTTTAAAAACACATCTTTAACTTTCAATTTGGTGATTTCTGTTCGTCTAGTTAAGCAGTAAAAAGCTGTGTAGCATAATATAAAATAATTAAAATTTTCTTTTTTTAGTTCTTTAAAAATTGAATTCCTTATTTCAAGAGGAATGATAGTTCTTTTCTTTTCACCAGTTTTTAACTTTGTTATATTTTGGGATATATCTACAGCTAAATATTTTCTTTTAATTAGCCAACGAGTAAATGTTCTTAAAAAAGTAAGGTAATTATTATGTGTAGTTGCTGAATTGTCTCTTTCAAAAAAGATATCATCTAGAAAATCCCTATAAATTTCCTCTGTTAAATCATTTATGAATATTTCACTTTTGTCAATACTATTCAAGAATATTTTAAAATTATTAATATAGCTTCTATATGATCTTAAAGTATCTTTTCTAATGACCTCTTTTTTGTATTGTTGTTGAGTTTGATTAAGAAATATTTCAAAAACATCAAATATTCTACTAAAAGCTTTTACATTTTTTTCATTTAAAAACGGAGTCCATCCTTGAGTCAGTTTAGAATTAATATTGTTTATAATTCTTTTAGCTAGTTTTCTTCTCTCTGTTTTGTTATCCATAGGTTTTACTCTATGTCTTTTTCTCTTTAATTTTTTTTCTGGATTGGTTTCAAATGGGTCAATTGCGTAGTAAATTATCTCCCATCTTCTGTTTTCACGCAGTTCTGCAGGTATATAATCGACGAATAGGAGGGCTTTAGGTGATTTTTGTGTAGTGGACATTTTTTTTTTACAGTCGATTTAATCGGTTGTAAGTTAAACATCTAATGGCGCGCTTTTGACGCGCTATTTTTATAAAAAACGATAAACCCCCTTAAAATAAAGGGGGTTTATAATAAACTGTAGCGAAGAGCAGATTTGAACTGCCGACCTCAGGGTTATGAATCCTGCGCTCTAACCAACTGAGCTACCTCGCCTGATTGCGGGTGCAAAGATAGGAGTTTTTTTCTTTCACACAACAAAAAAAAACAATTTTTTTTAAAAGAAATATTTGTATATATTGGCGGACAAACAAAAAAATAAATGAGTAAAGTTAAATTTGAATTAGAGTTTCCAATTCATGCTTCACCAAGCATGTTATATCAATATTTAGCAACACCAGCAGGATTAGAAGAATGGTTTGCTGATAGAGTGAATTCTAGAGGTAAATTAATTACCTTCATTTGGGATGACTCTGAGGAAGAGGCTAAAATAATGGCCAGTAAAACTGACGAACGTATAAAATTTAAGTGGACAGAAAGTGAAGGTGATGAAAGTTATTTTGAGTTTAAAATACAAGTCGATCCTATTACTAAAGATGTAGCCGTGCTTGTTACTGATTTTGCCGACGATGAAGACGATGCGGAAGAGGCCAAAATGTTGTGGACAAACCAAATTGAAGAATTAAAACACACTATTGGAGCTTAATAGAAAAAAGCATTAAAAAAACTCGACAATTTGTCGAGTTTTTTTATGCATAAAACTTACTTAAATTAGTAAGTTTGCATTTGTAAAAAATAAGTATAATGGTAAACTTTAACGGAACAATTATATCACCTAAAGAATTGCAAATATCTCACGAAAACAGAGCGTTTAAATATGGAGATGGGGTTTTTGAAACGATAAAGGTTGAAAATAATAGAGTTATTTTTTTTGAAGATCACTATTTTAGGCTAATGGCTTCAATGAGAATGTTACGTATGAAAATTCCTATGGAGTTTACTCTTGAGTTTTTACAAGATGAAATATTAAAAACGGTAAAGGAAAATATAACTCAAAATACTAGTAGTAGAGTAAAGTTAACTGTTTTTAGAAAAGATGGAGGTTTGTATACTCCAAAAACTAATGAAATTGATTATTTAATAGATGTTAAGCCAATTAGTTTAGAAGAAAAGGATAGCTATACCATTGATTTATATAAAGATTTTTACAACTATTCGGGATTACTATCTACGGTAAAAACAACCAATAGAATGGTAAATACCTTGGCTTCAATTTTTGCAAAAGAAAATGATTTCGACAATTGTATTTTATTAAATGAGCGTAAAGGAGTTGTTGAGGTTACCAATGGAAATATATTTATAGTTAAAGGGAACACTATCAAAACACCCGCTTTAACTGAAGGTTGTATAAAAGGAGTAATTAGAAAAAAAATAATAGAGATCGTTACTAAACATCCTGATTTTACCATAGAAGAAACTACTATTTCTCCATTTGAAATTCAAAAAGCAGACGAAGTTTTTATAACAAATGCCATTGTTGGTATAACATCAGTTACGAACTACCGTAAAAAAACATTTGATAATTCAATTGCGCAAAAACTAAAAAATAGTTTAAAGGTTACTAGTTTAACAATGAGTTAATTTAACTGTACATCACTAGGTGCATTTGCCCATATTTTATATTCACCTCCTTTTTTTAGAAGCTGATCTTTCCAAAAGGTTTTGTTGTTAATTGCTAATATGTTAGGATATTTATTTTTAGAAATAAACCAAGAATTCGTGTTTAATTCATCATCTAATTGAGTAGGTTCCCATCCAGAATATCCTAAGAAAAAACGAATGTCACTAGGCTTTACTTTATGGTTATTAAGGTGTTCTTTTAAGTAATTAAAGTTACCTCCCCAATATATACCATCAGTTACTTCTACGCTATTAGGTAACAATTCAGGAATCTTATGAATAAAATATAAGTTATCCTGTTCAACAGGGCCACCTTGGTATACGGTGAAATCACAATTAATATCTGGAACTAAATCACTAAGAGTATAATGTAAAGGTCTGTTTAAAATAAAACCAACAGAACTCGTCTCTGAATGCTCAGTGAGTAATACAATAGCTCTTTTAAAAGAATTGTCATTTAAAATAGAAGGTTCAGCTATTAATAATCTTCCTTTTTGAGGTTTTAATACATCCATAGACTTGTATTTGGAATACCAATATAAGTAAAAATTAATAAAATTTTAACATAATTAATAAAATAAGTTAACTTATAGCTTTTGAAGTGCTTCAATAACTTCTGTTCGTTTACGAACTGATACAGGTACTGTTTTATTATTTTGTAACACAATGTATCCTCCGTCAGATTTTATAAATTCTTTTACGTACTGTAAATTAATAAGATGGCTTTGGTGAACTCTTATAAAACCATATTCTTTAAGAATGTCTGAAAAATATTTTAATGTTTTTCCTACCAATATTTTTTGATGATCAGCCATATAAAATTCTGTATAATTATTATCTGACTTACAATGCATAATATCATCTAAATTAACCACTATAATTTTATCTGATGAATGTAGAGAGATTTTTTTAGGTCGTTGGTTAGGGTGTGATATTGATTCTTGTAAAACTGTTAATTGTTCTTTATTTGGAATAATTTGAAGTTTTGCTTTTTCAATTGCATTGGTTAAATCATCAGTTGAATAAGGTTTTAAAACATAATCAATAGCAGCAAACTTAAAGGCTTTTATAGCATATTCATCACTAGCAGTAACAAAAATTACTTTTGAGGTTAAATTTGGGTGAATTTCTAGGATATCAAAACCAGTACCATCTCCCAACATAATATCTAAAAATAAAATATCGGGCTGTTTTTTTCTGAGTAATTTAGAAGCTTCAACTACACTTTTTGCTGTTCCTATAATTTCTATTTCTGGATGTTTCAATTCTAAATCATTTTGCAACATCTCTAGAGCAGAAGATATATCATCAATAAGAATAGCAGTGAGTTTATTCATTTTAAAAATCAGTTTTTAAAGGTATTTTAAACCAAACTTTTGTTCCTTTTACAGTATCGTTTTCTATTATTTCATCAATTTTTATAGAAATATTAGAAGTCAAGTTCTTAATACGTTCTTTAGTAACTTTAATGGCTAAAGAAGCATGGTCATTTGTTTTTTTATTCTTTTTTGATTGATGAACGCCTATACCGTTATCAATAATTTCACAATGTAAGTAATTTTTAATATCATAAAACTTAATTGTTATTTTTCCTTCGCTAATATTTTTTATACCATGTTTAATGCTGTTTTCAATAAAAGGTTGAATAAGCATAGGTGGTATTAGAACTTCTTCAGCATCAAATGAAAGTTTCGTTTCTATACCATAAGTAAAGGTACTACTGCTCATTTGTTGTTCTAATGAAATGTAGTTTTTTAAAGTAGCTATTTCTTCTGATAAATTAACTTCTTCTTTTCTTGAGGTATTTAGTATAGAACGTAATAGATTTGAGAATTTACTAATTGTAGTATTTAAATCGTCAAGCTTTCCTGAATTACCCAAAGCTTTTATTCCGTTAAGCACATTAAAAATAAAATGAGGATTCATTTGAAGTTGTAAAGCCTTTTGCTCAAGAGAAAGTAGGTGATTTTCTATTTCTAGTTTCATGATTTTCTCTTTGTTTATCCTTCTTATTTTTTTGATGTATTTATAGGTAATATAAGAACTTAGTAGTAGTAGTAATGAAATAGCTAGCCATTGAAACCAATTTTTTTTATAAAAAGGTTTGTCTATATAAAACTGAAAATGAATAGGTTTACTTTCTTGTTTATTTGCTGTCTTTGATTGAACAGAGAAGGTATAATTACCTGCTTTTAAATTAGCAAGGTTTACAGAGTTATTGTTGGACCAAGGACTAAAATCACCATTTAATTTATAACGATAATAAACTTTTTTAGGATTGTTTATATCAATTGATTTATAAGTAAAAGCTAAATGGTTTTTTCCAGGAGGTATTTGTAAAATTCCTTTATAACTGTTAAAGTTAATACTATCAATAGTTTTATATACTACTTCAATATCTTCGAAAGAAATTAAAGGAATAGGGTTTTCTTCTTGAAGTTTGTTTTCTTGTTTATAAACTCCTTTGTTACTGGTTCCAATCCAAATATTACGTTGGTTGTCTTGAAAAATAGTAGAAATAGCATTGGTTTCAAGAGTGTTGTATTTGTTTATTTTTCTGATAAAAGAGAAGTCTAAATCTAAAACTTCTATACCATTACTATTTGAGTATATCCAAAATTGATTACTAATCTTTTTAACTCCTTTTATGTTTTTTGTAGTTGAATGTATTGTTTTAATAGTGTCGTTTATAATTACTTTTAAACCGCTATTAAATGTACTAGCAATTATTTGTTTATTATGAATAATAAGAGCTGTGTAATTAGCTAAATCTATTCTTTTAAGAAGCTTAGGGTTTAATAAATCGTCAATTTTCCATAAAGCTTTTTGAGTGGCTACCCAATAAAACTCTCCATCGAATTGAATATCATTAATTGGGGTTAAATCTATTTGAAAATTAGTACGTAGAGGAGATAAGAAATCGTCTCGTAAACGATAAATACCCTTTTTAGTACCTAAAAAAACTTGATCTTTAATTTTTGAAATACAGTTAATTTTTTTGCTTTCAAAAATTTGAAATTTAGTATGTTTTTTAATAAAAAAGTTATTTGACGAACCTATTAAAAGGCTATCCTTATTAGGAGCTAGTTTAGTTATGTAATTAGTTTCTAAACCTTCTTTTCTTGAAAAAGTAATGTAGTTATTTCCGTCAAATTGTGTAATCCCTTTATTGGAAGCAAACCAGATGTAGCCAAGATTATCTTGTACTATATCGGTAATAGTATTACTAGGTAAGCCATCTTTAATGGTATAGTTTTTAAAAGTATTGTTTTGAGCAATTAATGATGTAGCTTTTAATAAAAAGAAAAAATAAATAATGTATTTTAAAAACTTCATATAACAAACTTACTTAAATTAACCGTTACTATTAAAAATAATATTCTCTTTCTAATAGTAACGGTTGTTAAACTTCTACTTCATAGCATACAAACGTTTGTTTGTAGTATCTGGTTTTACATGCTCTAAATCACCATAAGGTTTTGTGATAGGTTTTAAAACACATAGTACGGTAGACATTCCTTTTAAAGTAAGTTTACTATTCTTTACTTTCCAAGTCCATCTAAATTTCTCAACAGGAATGTTTAATTCACGTACTTTATTGGCTAAATCTTCATCATTAGCAATCCAATCCATTACCTCTTCTTCCATAGTAAATGATGGGATATCATTATCAGAATTATGATAATCCAATTCAAGTTTTATAGGAACATTGTATTGTAAGGTATATGGTTCTCCTACGTAGCGTTCTTTTTCATTAGTTAATGCGGCAAACCATTCTACTTCTTTTTCATTTGGATATTTTCTAGCAATTTCTTTAGATAAATCTACTTTACCTGGTGAATTAGCTGTAGGGTAAAAAACATAAAAAGGTTCTGCTAAATAATGGTTTGTAAATTCTCCGCCAAAAATATTATAGTAAGGTGAAGCTATTATTTGTGGCGTTTTATCAGTGATAAAAGTACTTTTTAAGTTGTTTATTAATGCAGTATTTTTTGCCAACTGGTTTGCATGAAATATAATTTTAGTGTCATTTGTAATTACATTTTTCAATGTTGGTATATTTCCTTCATTAATGGATTCTTGCAATGATTCAGAAGTGATTTTTTTACCATTTACTACCGTCTCTAAATTCATTCCTAACCACGGATTTGTTTTATTTACAATATGTACTTCTCCGTATGGGTTTGAAGTTGCGTTTGTATTTAACCATTCAATAATTTCTTCTAAAGAATATGCGTCTTCTATAATTTGGAAATTTTTATCTTTAAAAAATGTTCTTGCACCCGTATAAAAATTATCATCTTTTTTATCGTATCCTGTAATAAATACGATAGGACTTCTGTGAACTACTTTTTCTTCTTTTTTTATAATATTTGTAGCAGTCTTTTCTTCTTTTTTGGTTGCGTTCTCTGCTTTTTTTGCATTGTTACAACTTGTAAATTGTCCAATTAACATTAACAATGCTAGTGTCATTCCTATAGTTCTGATTACTTTTTTCATAATTTATTGTTTTAAGATTATTATTAAATTTTTTGATGATGAAATATTACTCGGTAATTGATTTAAAATTTTCCGTAGGTTTCTATCGGATAACCAATTTCCATTCTCTTCTTTTTCTGTTTTTGTAATTTTCCCATCTCTGCCAATATGTATTTTTAATTGATGATATTTTTGTAAATACATATTTAATATTGCTGAATAACTATTTTCTAACCACATAACTTATTTGTTTTATATTTCAAATGTAGTTAGGGAATAGAGGTAAATATTGAGCTAATTAGAATTCGTTGGGATTAAATTAGAATTCGTAGTAAAGAGAAAAACCCTCTTTGTTTTTTCAGATAAAAAAGAGGGTTTTAGAAAGTATAATGAAAACTACTTAATAACAATCAGTTTTTATTTGATTAGATTTTTTAAAGTAATCTATAGGAGTATGAAGTTTACTTACAGTTATTTTTTCAATAACTTTAAATGTTGCATTCATCATAGCAACTGAACCACAAATTAAAATACATCCTTTATTTTTTAGAACTGAAATAATCACCTCTTCATTTACTGCTATAATATCTTGAACATATTGTTTGGTGGTATTTTCTTGAGAATAGGCAATATGTAAGTTATGGAGTTGTTTTTTTTCTATTGAATCTTCAATGAATTTAGAATATATCTTGTAAGATTTTTCAGTTCTACCTCCCCAAAATAAATGTGTTTTTACTTGTTTGTGGTTTTCATGAAGCATTCCTAAAAAAGGAGCAATACCAGTACCGTTTGCTATCAAAACAATTTCTTTAGCTTTTTTAGGAAAGTGAAAAGAAGGATTTTGTTTTATAGACGCAGTAACTAATTCGTTTTTATTTAGAGTATTTAAGTAATTTGAACAAACACCAAATTCATGTTTTTTGATACTTAAAAGTATTTTTTGATTCACTTTTCCGATAGAATACAATCGTTCAATATTATCTTCTTTTGGGCGGATAGATAATAAGTCTCCTGAAGTATATTTTATTTTTTTTGAAGGTTGTAAATGAACTAAAAAAGTGTTGTCACAATTAATATTTGTGTTTTCAGTAACGGCAAGCTTATATTGTTTATTTACTTTAAATACTTGTTGTTTTAGGTGTAAGTCGAGCTCTAATTTTTTACCTAATTCAATAGCCCAGTATTTAAAAGCATCAAAAGATTGGTTGTTTATTTTATAAATAGGAAGAATAGGGGAGTAATTAGCTTGTTGTTGTAATGTTTGATTAACCTCAATTGCATATTCACAAAACTTTGGATAAGCCATAGAGCCAAAGCCTACAACTGCATATTTTATGGTGTGATTTATAGCGTCATTTTTAATTTTAGTTAAAAATGTTTTCGCATTGATTGGAGCTTCTCCTTCGCCATAAGTAGCAGTTAAAATTATCAAATACTTACAGTTTTTGTAAGTAGTATAGTTGTTTAAACTAGTAATAAATACTTTTTGTTTGTTTTCTAAAAGAGCTTTGTATAGTGAGTTTGCAAATGAATATGTGGTTCCGGTTTCTGAACCAACAAGAATTACATATTCAGCAGTATCCTTTTTTATGTTGTTTTTAGGAATTATGCTGTTTTTCTTCCTAGTGAAGGTCATTATAAAACCTGAATAGATGAAAAAAAGAATTCCTAAACAAGAAAGTAATAAAATACTTGCCCATATATAGGAACCTTTTCCGGTATGTAACAGTAAACTCCAATGTAAAAATAAGTCTGTTAAAGTAGTGCTTTTAGTACTTAAAATAGCTCCTGAATATTGATGAATAACTAATTCTTTGTTTTGTAATTTTAAAAGAAAGTAATCTTCTTCATCTTCTGAAAAAGGAAACTCGATACTTTTAACAGTGCTTAGTTTAGTATTTTTAAATAACAGAAAATTTTCAGGAAAAATTATTGTAGATTTTTTTTGACCTTCAAAATCAATTGAATGATTAATTTTTTGTGAAGGTAAAAGAGAAAATTTATCTAGGGATAAATAAATTCCAGTAACTGTAATTATTATTATTGGAATTAAGGTGTACCTACCGATAATAATATGATAATATTGCTCAAAATTCTCTTTTATTACTTTAGAAAATAATTTAAGAAATCCACCTTGTCTTTTTATAATTAAAATAAGTCCTGAAACTGCAATTAAGCAAAGTAGAAGAGATACGAAACCAATAATAAATCTACCTGTTGATTTTAAAAATAAAGAACGATGTAAGTTGGTTGCAAATTTATAAATAGGCTTTTTCTTACTAGGCTTACCTAGCTTATTTCCTGTTATTGGATCAACATAAAAAGTATCATTATTGCCTTCTTTAGTAATTACTGAAGTTTTTATAAAATCGTTCTCATCTATTTCAAGCGAGATAATTTCATCATATTTTTTGTGTAAAGAAATAATTGTTTCTGAAACTGAAATAGTATCTAAATTCTCAATAGAATAAGGTTCTAGTTTTTTAGAAATAGGTTCAAAAGCTAAAACAATTCCTGTTAAGGAAGCAATTAGTATAAAAAAGAAAGAAGATATAGCCAAGGTTAAGTGGCTATATCTCCATATAGAAATGGTCATTTTATTAACTTTTATTGAGGCATTAATCTTATGTATCTAATAAAGCCTTTGCCTTCAATTTTGTTTTTAATATTTTCTGAAGTAAGATCAAATTCAATATCATTTTTATAGTACTCTTGATCTTCTACAGCTGATTCGAAACGTATTCGATATCCACTATTAATTTTAGCAGGATCTATTTTTAATAAACTAATAGTTCTGTTTCCACCACCAATAGTTGCACCAGTTACAGCATCTATATCTGTTCTAACTTTACCTTGAAACTTCCACCATTCAGTAATATCAGAATACCACTCATCATCATCACCTTGAACTCTAAGTGTTTCTATGTATTCTCCATCTTTTAACAGTGAAATAACAATATAAGCCCCTTCACCAGTATAATTTTTCATTTGAATCATACATTTGTAAGTAGTACTAGTAG
Organism: Tenacibaculum halocynthiae; assembly: GCF_964512825.1. Lineage (NCBI taxonomy): Bacteria > Pseudomonadati > Bacteroidota > Flavobacteriia > Flavobacteriales > Flavobacteriaceae > Tenacibaculum > Tenacibaculum halocynthiae. The sequence continues at coordinate 121,663 of NZ_CAZELG010000045.1, forward strand.
TTATTTTAGTAAAGCTGTATAAACTAAAAATTAATATTCCAAATATTAAAATATGCTTTTTAAAGTTTTGTGTTTTCATAATTATTTTAAAAAGTTTAAATCTACATTTTTAGAAGTTAATACTTCATTTTCCTTCGCTAAATCATATACCGTTTCTCCAAAATCAGTTGTAATAGATTTATTGGCATGTATACTTAATAAGTAATTTATAATCTTAGTGTTTTTAGCTTGCATTACAGCTTTATGTAATACCGTTAAGCCTTCACTGTTTTTTGAGTTAATATCAATTTTTAATTTATTAATTTCTTTTAGTAAATCAATATTATTTTTACTTAAAGCAATGTGAAATAAAGAACTGTTGTTTTGTTGTTGCTCTTTAAGGTTTACCCCATTGTTTATCAAAATATTCATTTTGTTTTTAAAAACTTTTGGGTCTTTAGAATTGTAGCTCTTTACAAGATAATAGGCTAAAGAGTTTCCTTTGGTGTCTTTTACTAAAACATCAGCTTTATTATTAATTAAATACTCTACAACTTCTAAAGAGTTTCGTTGTATTGCCATTGATAAGGCTGAATTACCTTCCTTGTTTTTATGATTAATATTTTTAGTGTTTTTAGCTAAAAGAGCGACAATTTCTAAAGAATTTCTTCCAGCAGCATTAATTAAAGGGGTATTACCATTTTTATCTTCTTGATTTAGATTTACTCCTTTATTTAAAAAATAAGAAAAAGTTTCAATGTCTTTATTACCGTAAGCTAAATTGTGAAGAGGAGTTTTTCCTTGTTTATTAGTAACATTAGCTTGTATTTCTAGTTTTTCTAAATACTTAAAAAAGGATAATGAATTATAGCCTTTTCTTGAACCTTGGGTAGCTAATAACATTGCATTACCATTGTTTTTGTTACGATTTTTATATGGTAATCCTTTTTTTATTAAAATATCTAGCATTTTTTTGTTTCCATTTTTAGCTACATAATTAAAAGCACCATTACCATCATTATCTGTACTTGAAATGTTTATTCCTTTTGAAATAAAATAATCGAGTAAAGAAAGGTCTTTTAAATGAGGTAGTAATAAAAGTAGTGCATTAGCACCATGTTCATCAACATCCGTTTTTATGTCAATGCCATTTTTAATACAAAGCTCATAAACTTCTTTGTTTTTATTACCAGTAGCAGCAGCAAATGTAAGAACAGAAAAATTATGAGAATCTTTTAAATCCATACGTGCCTTTTGGGCTATTAAATGCTTCATTAATTCAACATTATTTGCATAAGCAGCCCAAAAAACATAGGTTCTTTTATCGTGGGTTAGCTTATTAACATCATTTCCTTTTTTAGATAATAGATGCTTTATAACCTTATTTGATGTTTTTTCTAAAATAGCATAGACAACAGCATCAAATCCATACGGATTTAATGCTGTAGGGTTGTTGCCTTCAGTTATTTTTTGTTCAACAGTTTCAATGGTAGGATTGGTTTTCCAAAATTTTCTGTCAAAAAATTCGTTTTTAGTTTGAGCTTTTAAAACACTAGTAAGTACAATAAAAGCGAATATTAATTTTGTTTTAAACATTTTTCTTTAATTAAAATTTATAACGTAGCGTTGTTCCGAAACTAGCAGGTTGAATTCTATTTAAATATACAGTACGATACGCATTAAAGCCTATGGCGTTAAATATATTGTTCCCAAATACATCTAAACTTAAGCTTCTGTTGAATTTATATGAAGCTTGAAGATTTACTGTTGTGTACGCTTTTAAATCAAAAGGCTTTGCATCTGGAACAACTCCTGTATGAGTATAGTTTCTAGACCAAACATTGTGAGGTCTTTCACCTAAATAATATATACCAGCCCCTAATGACAGTCCATTTAAATAATTTTGAAACTCATAGCGAGCCCAAAAGTTAGCAGTATGTTTAGGAGTATTAATAGGTCTTGAATTATAGTAGTATGAAACATGATCTTTGTATTTTGCATCTAAATAAGAATACCCACCAATAATTTCTAAATTAGGAAGTACACGACCAATTAGTTCAACTTCAATACCATTTCTAGTGTCTTCACCTCCTTTTAAATAATACCCTAAGAAATTACCTGTATCATCTAATGCTTGTAGGTTTAGGTTTTTACTATTGGTAAAGAAAGTAGTTAGGTTAAAACGTAGAGCATTGTTAAACCAAGTAGATTTAATTCCTGTTTCAATTTGATCCCAACGCTCAGTGCCTAGTTCGTTACCATTAATATCTCTGTAGAAAGAAGTCATTGGGTTTGAACTGTTTGCATAAGAACCAAAAATGATAATATTTTCAGTTGGCTTTATATTAAAACCTATTAAAGGATTAAAAGCATTATCACGCTTTGATCCTGTTAAACTCCTACCTAAAAAGTTTCCTTTTGTTCTTTCCAATGAAGTATAACGAAGGCCTAAAAATACATCAGCCCAATGGTTTAATGAAATTTTATCTTGTATTGTAAAACCGTATGATTTTGTTTTTGACCCTGTAGCTCTTGCTGGGTTTTCAGTTAAACTAATACCAGAAGGTAACGTGTTGTTAATTGGTTGATTAACATCTATAATGTCAACATAATTATTGGTTCCAGGATATGTTGTAGTATAGGCTGTATTATCAAATTCAGTATTTCTATAATCTACACCTATTTGAAATGTATGCTTTAAAAACCCTGTTTGAATATCTTTACCAACTAAATCTATTTGGAGAACCCTGTTTTTGTCGCTTCTACCTCCTGCGTAATATTCTCTATACCTTTGCGTAGTAGGTAAAACTGGTAACCCAGATCTTCCACCCCCTTGAAAAGCATAGCTTGTTTCACCATATGTTTGTAAATCAGAAGTAAATAAACCAGCTTTAATACTCATTTTATCACTAATTTTTCTGTCAAAACGTATAGCATACGTTGTATTTAAAGTGTTGTTTCTATCAGATTCAAAACCAATAAACTTATTGTTAGGCAGTTTTAAAATATTATTAACTTCATAAGTACCTAAGTTGATTGTACCTTGATCTGGAGTTCTACTATCATCCATATAATCCATTTCTAAAACAATAGTTGTTTTTTCGTTTGGCTTCCATGTTAAAGACGGATTTATATAAAAACGTTCAGAATTTACAAATGCTCTATAACTATCAGCTCTGTCATAAGAACCAGCAACTCTAAAAGCAACAGTTTTTTTCTTGTCTAATGGACCATAAAAATCAAAAGTTGGGCGAAGTTGTCCAAAACTTCCAGCTCTTAAGCTAACTTCACCACCACTATAAAACTTTGGGGTTTTTGTAACAATATTTATTACACCACCAGCAGATCCTAAATCGCCACCAAGTCCTTGACTTATTGCAGAGATACCTTTTAAAACTTGAATGTTATCAACTCCAGCCATATCTGTTATAACTCCAACTCCTCTAAAATCGGAATTGATTCTAACACCATTCTTAAGTAAAGGAATACCTCTATAACCTCTTAATGACATACTTTCTCTAATGTTTCCATAGGTAGCAAAAGTGTATACCCCAGCAACGTTTTTAGTAACATCACTTAATGTTATAGCATTTTGATCATTAATTAATTTATGTGATAAAACTGAAATACTTTGTAATTGTTCATTTGGAGCTAAAGGGAGTCTAGTTAATGTTTCTAGTTTTTCTGCTCTTTTTCTTCTTGAACCAAAAAGTTCAACTTCATCTAATTGAGTGTCGGACTTAAGAATAAAAGTAATATTTACATTACTATTATTAAGTTCAATTTCTTTTATTGATTTAGTATAACCAACTGCACTTGCAATAATAGTATAGGTTGAATAGGGAATGTTTTTAATAATAAAGCTACCATCTTCTTTACTTTCACTTCCTAATTGTGTTCCTTTTATATAAATGTTAGCATAAGGGATTACCTCATTTTGTTCATTTTTTACAGTACCTTGTAGTGTTGTTTGACTGAATGTTATTTGTACAAATGTACAGGCTAGTAGTAGCGAGAATATAAATCTCATTGTTTGTTTTTTAGTAGGTTTTGTGTATTGTTTGAATTATTTTTTTACAAAAGATTCAATAGCTTCATTTATATCTTTCTCTTGAGTTACTTTATCAGAGAACAAATGTTTGTATAATGGTTTATTTTTTACTTTACTTTCTAATGATAAGTTATTGTTTCTGCCATATACTTCATTCCATTTATTTCTAACTAACTGCCATTTATTAGTGTTTTTCTTCCACCAATCTTGAGCACCTTTACATCTACTGTCTGGTACTTTTACATAGGTGTTATAACCCTTTTCAGAAGCTAATACAATATCTTTTACACCTTGTTTTCTAATTATTTTTTTATTGTCTTGGTCATGAACCCAACCGTAATTTGTTATTTCATGTCTGTTACCTCTTTCAGTTACATTATAATCGCTTCTTTTAGTGTATTCTCTTCTAGGTAATGGAGCATCAGTTGTGCTTTCCCAATAACTTTTACCATCTACATGGACCCAAGTACCAGAGCCTTCGTAACGAGGACTATCATCTACTTGATATACTTTTTGCGTCCACTGTTTCTTAACTTCAGATTTAGATTTGTTTTCGTAAATCCAGTTATTGTCTCCATTAAACATGTAAAAATCTCTGTTTTGATATACCCAATCTTGCCTCCAGTGTTTTACGATGTATGGTTTTTTAGGATTACCAACTTGTAGTAAATGTTGAATAGATATTTCATTCTTTTCATCAACGATTAATTCAGCCCATTCTAAGGCTTTATCCGATTTAGTTTTTGAAGCCTTGTAAAGAGAATCTTTACTGTAGTTAAATGTTTCTGCAAAATTGAAAGTTACTTCAAAGCAACCACACATTTTCTTAATAGCTTCTCTATCTTTTTTCTTTTTGCTTTGTGCATTCCCAGTATTAATGGTTACTAAAGCTATAAAAGATGCTAATATTATGTTTTTCATCCTATTTGTATTTAAGTTTTAAAATTTTAGGCAAAAATATAAAATTTATTTAGATTGATTTAAAATAAGAATATATATTTGCAGAAAATTATTAAGAATGTTTCTAAATAGAAAATTGTTTTTTGGTTTGTTAGTTGTTACTTCTTCTGCTTTTTCTCAAGAAAACGAACAAGTAAAAGATTCTTTAAAGGTTAACAAATTAGATGAGGTTATTATAACGGCTACAAGAACGGTTAGGCAATTGTCTTCTATACCAATGCCAGTAACTTTAGTTTCGAAAAAACAAATTGAGAAATCTGGATCAGTTCGATTAAAAGATATTTTGTTGGAACAAACAGGAATAACTTTAGTGAAAGATGTAGGAAGCTCAGAAGGAGTACAACTTCAGGGTATTGCTGCAGATTATACTTTGATATTAATTGATGGTGTACCTGTAGTAGGAAGAACAGCTGGTAATATTGATTTAAACAGAATTACTGTAAATAACATTAAACAAATTGAAATTGTAAAAGGTCCTTCTTCATCTTTATATGGTTCAGAAGCAATGGGTGGAGTTATAAATATTATAACTGAAAAGCCAAATAGAGATCAGCTAAAAGGTAAATACCATCTATATACAAGGGGAGGTGCTAAAAATGAGCTTGATATTAACGGAGACATAGTTTATAGAGAAGGTAAGTTTGGAATTATCGCAGGTGTAAACTTGAATTCGAGTAAAGGATTTGATTTAACTCCTTTAACGGCATCAAAAACTGTATATCCACATCAAAATTATACTCTAAATGCACAAGTTTTATACGATGTGTCAGAAAAATTAAAGTTAGATTTTTCACAAAGATATTATAATCAAAATCAATATATAAACTCAGTAACTAATAATCAAACTGATTGGAATGCAAATGTTAAATTGAATCATTTCTTAACTGATAAATGGGATATTGATTATACTTTTTATGCTACAAGGTTTAAAACGGAAAGTACATTAAATAATGTTACAACACTTTTTAATAGAAGTTTATTTAGACCAGAAATTAGGTCAAAATACATAGTAGGAAACTCAGGTACAATAATAGCTGGTGTAGGAGGTAATTTTGATGAATTAGATAGGTCGTCTATAAATGGAGCGAAACAATATAAAGCTTGGTATGGTTTTGCACAGTATGATTTTAACCCTATTAATGATGTTAATGTTATTGTTGGAGCTCGTTATGAAGGTAGTAATAGTTACCAATCAGCTTTTAGCCCAAAGTTATCAGCTAGTTATCAGTTAAATGATATGATAACGTTAAAAGGATCTGCAGGTTTTGGATTTAAAGTACCAGATTTTAGGCAATTATTTTTTGATTTTAGAAATGTATCAAATGGTTATATAGTATTAGGTACCCATACAATTCATAACCTTTTTCAAGGAGTAGCAGGAGTTAACTCAATAGAAAAGCAATTAAAACCAGAAACATCAATAGGGTATAATATAGGTTTTCAGTTTAACCTAAATAATGATTTAAAGATTAATGTAAATGGATTTAGAAATGATATAAAGGATTTAATTGACACGTTTGATACAGAAATTTCAGCATTAACAGTAGGACTTCCAAGAGGAACAAGAACATTTTCTTACAGAAACATTAATAATGTATTTACCCAAGGAATAGAGGTAGATGTAAATTATAAAATCAATAAAAACTTTCAATTTTTTACTGGATATCAATTTTTAGATACTGGTAATAAAGAGGAGTTAAATAGAATAAAAGAAGGCGTTTTTTATAGAGATGAAAATGGTGTATCTCAACAGTTAAATGCTTCGTCATATTTCGGGTTGGTCAATAGATCAAAGCATATGTTAAATGCAAAACTTTTTTATGAAAATTTTGAACACAATTTCTCTATGAATATTAGAGGTGTTTATAGAAGTAAATATGCGCCTTTTGATACAAATGGAAATTTATTAATAGACGATTTTGACAATTTTGTTGTAGCAAACACACAAATTAATACAGCAGTTACAAAGGAATTCCTTGGTTTTATGAATTTACAAGTGGGAGTAGATAATTTGTTTAATTCTACAGGAATTGAAAATAAAGAACTGTTTAATTATACAGATAGTAATGGAAATGTAATACCTAATGAAAGTTATTTACAGTTAGGTAGAACATATTATGGAAGAATACAATTTAACTTTTAATATTAAAAATAGGATTATAGAATGAAACATTTAAGAACAATTTTGGGAGGATTAATTATCGCTTTTTTAATTACATCTTGTAGTAATAATGAAACTAATGAACCATTAGTGAAGTCGGTTGAAAGTAAAAGTATTGAAAATTTACATGCGCCTGGAAAGGGGAGAGGTAACTATACAGGACCTTTTACAAAATTTAGTTTTTCTGAAGGAAAACAAGTAACTGGTGATAATTGGGATATTGCTTTTAGAGCCACAGAAATTATTATAAACGGAGGAGAGAAAGGAGCGCTTTTAGAAGATATAGATAGAGTTCACAGTGCAGCTTTAGTTTTAAAAACTGGTACGTTTACATCAATAAAAGAGGCTCCAACCGATAGTGAGTTTAAGCAAGATAAAAAAGATGCATTAGCTTTATTAAAGGGAAGTGGTAATGGTTGGTATACGTATGATTCATCGAATCACACCATAAGTCCAGCTCCAGGAAAAGTATTAGTTATTAAAACTCATAACGGACACTATGTAAAAGTAGAGATTTCAAGTTACTATAAAGATAAAAAACCTTCACATACATCATCACAATATTTCACATTTAAATATGTGTATAACCCTAATAAGGGAGATAAAAGTTTTCAATAAGTATCTTATTGAATTTTGTTAGTTTTTGTTACGTAAACCTGTTTAGCCTTCAAAAGTTAAACAGGTTTTTAAGTTTTCAGAGAAATTGAATTCTTTTTAATTTTTAAGAATGGGTAATTTTTTTGCCTTTTACATACTTATAAAATAGTAACCTTTAATAACTATTAATTATGTTTAAAAATTTTAAAAATAAAAAGAGTAAGTTTCTAAGTTATATTCTTTATGCTTTTTTAGTGTCAGTATTTTTTGTTTCCTGTTCTCAAGATGATGATACAATTTTGCCAAACTCTGTAGAAAGTAAAGAAAAACCTTCTGGTGAAAGAAGTGCGACTAAGAAGAAGTATAAATTTCCTACAATAGGAGTACATTCTGTTACTCCATGTGGTTATGGTTTTAAAGTTAAGTTTTATTATTTAGGCACAGGAGCAATGGCAACAGGAGTTACAAAACCTTATCAAATTTTTAATTCATCAGGTACTTTAGTCGATTCTAGTACAGTTACTCACAATGGTAATACAAATTGGGTTTTAAATCCGTGTGAAGTATACACAGTACAAATTGATGCAGGACCATTTACCGGAATTGTTACTTTTACAGTTACCAGTGATGGTTGTGGAGGTACTTTTGTTTGTTAGTTATAATAAAAAGAAAAAAGTGGAGCTAATTAAACTCCACTTTTTAATATTAAATTATTTTCTCTTTAAGGTATTTTGAAGTATATGATTTTTTGTTTTTAACTAGTTCTTCAGGGGTGCCAGAAAAAATTAAATTACCGCCATTTTTTCCACCTTCTAAACCAAGGTCAATTATGTAATCTGCGCATTTTATTAATTCAATATTATGTTCAATTACAATAATAGAATGACCTCTTTCAATCAAGGCATTAAATGAGTTTAAGAGTTTTTTAATATCATGAAAATGTAAACCAGTCGTAGGTTCATCAAAAATAAATAATGCTTTATCTTTTGTGGTTCCTTTTACTAAAAATGAAGCCAGTTTTATACGCTGTGCTTCACCACCAGAAAGTGTTGAAGATGATTGACCTAATTGTACATATCCTAAACCAACATCTTGTAAAGGTTTTAACTTTCTTGCTATTTTAGGTTGGTTAAATTCTGTAAAAAAAGATACAGCATCATCAATTGTTAGGTTTAAAATATCATCAATATTTTTTTCTTCAAAAGTAACTTCTAAAACCTCTTTTTTAAATCGTTTACCATTACATGCTTCACACTGTAAGTGAACATCAGCCATAAATTGCATTTCAATGGTAACTTCACCTTCACCTTTACAAACTTCACAACGACCACCTTCTACATTAAAAGAGAAGTGTTTAGGTTGATAGTTTCTAATTTTTGAAAGTTTTTGTGAAGATAATAGTTTACGAATATCGTCATATGCTTTTATATAAGTAACAGGATTTGAGCGAGATGATCGACCAATAGGGTTCTGATCAATAAATTCAATATGTTTTAGTGTTTCAAAACTTCCTTTAACCTCAGTATGTTGCCCTAGTTTATTACCATATCCTATTAATTTTTTTTGCATAGCAGGATATAGTATTTTTTTTACTAAAGTACTTTTACCACTACCTGATACTCCTGTAATTACAGTAAGATTATTTAAAGGGAAAGAAACATCAATATTTTTTAAGTTATTTTCTCTAGCTCCAATAATATCTATAGTATTTTTTGATACTCTTCGCTTTTTAGGTATTTCAATAGTTAACTTTTCAGATAAATATTGAGCAGTTAATGAGTTCGAGTTTAAAAGCTCTTTGTAAGTACCTTCTGCAACTACATTACCTCCAAAGGTACCAGCTTCCGGACCAATATCAATAATATAATCGGCCTCCTTCATGATATCTTCATCATGCTCAACAACAATAACAGTATTTCCTAAGTCACGTAGATTTTTTAGTACTTTAATAAGTCGTTCGGTGTCTTTGGGATGTAATCCAATACTAGGTTCATCTAAAATATACATGGAACCAACTAAACTACTTCCTAAAGAGGTAGCCAGGTTAATTCGTTGGCTTTCTCCTCCTGAAAGAGTATTTGATGTTCTATTTAAAGTTAGATAGTTTAATCCAACATCTTGTAAAAATTGAAGTCTGTTATTGATTTCAGTAAGTAAACGCTTCCCAATTTTTTCTTCGTACTTATTAAGTTTTATAGTGCTAAAAAAAATTGCAAGTTCATCTAATGGTAAAGAAACTAATTCTGAAATGGTCTTATTATATACTTTTACATAGTTTGTTTCTTTACGTAATCGTTTTCCGTTACATTCGGTACAAGTTGTTTTACCTCTGTAACGAGATAACATAACTCTATTTTGAATTTTATAACTTTTTTCTTCTAAGGTTTTGAATAAGTGGTGTATACCGTTAAATTTTGAGGTTCCATTCCACACTAACTCCTTTTGTTCATCAGTAAGTTCAAACCAAGGTTTATGAATAGGTATATTAAAATCAGCTGCATTTAATATTAAAGCTTCTTTATATTTTTTATAACTATCGGTTTTAAAAGCAAAAATGGCATCTTCGTATATAGATAAACCAGTATTAGGAATAACTAGTTCTTCATCAATTCCTATAACGTTTCCATAACCTTCACAGGTTGGACATGCTCCATACGGATTATTAAAGCTAAAAAAATGAGTATTAGGCTCTAAAAAGGTGATTCCATCTAATTCAAATTTATTACTAAAAGACGTTGTTTCATTGGTAGACATGTCGTCAACAAAACAGATTCCTTTTCCTTCAAAAAAAGCAGTTTGAATTGCATCAGCTAACCGATTGTAAAAATCTTCTTCGTGCTTTACAACAACTCTATCAATAACTAAAAAAAATTCATTTCCTTTAAAGGTTTTAATCGGAAAATCATCAATTCGATACACTTCGTTATTATATTTTAAACGAGCATATCCTTGTTGCATTAGTACTTGTAAAACAGTTTCTATTTTACGGTCTTTACTTATGGTTATAGGAGCTAGTAAAAGTAATTTACTACGTTCTTCAAACTTTTTTATAAAATTTAAAACATCAGTAACTGTATGTTTTTTTACTTCTTTGCCAGAAACAGGAGAAAATGTTTTACCAATACGAGCATATAGTAGTTTAATATAATCGTAAATCTCTGTTGAGGTTCCTACTGTTGATCTTGGATTGGTAGAGTTTACTTTTTGCTCAATAGCAATAGCAGGAGAAATCCCTTTAATATAATCTACTTTAGGTTTATGTAGTTTACCTAAAAACTGGCGTGCATAAGATGATAAGCTTTCTACATATCGCCTTTGGCCTTCAGCATATAAAGTATCAAAAGCTAAAGATGATTTACCAGATCCAGAAAGTCCAGTAATTACCACTAGTTTGTTACGAGGAATTACAACATCTATATCTTTTAAATTATGGAGTTTAGCTCCTTTTATTATGATATTTTCCTTTGGATTTATAGTAGAAAGATCTCTTTTCATTTTAGGCTAAAAAATAAGCGATAAAAATACGGCTTTCTTAAATAAGAAAAGAAGTAATGGATAAAAGAGTTTATCTTTTTGAAGATAAAAACTTCCTTTACAAATAAAGGTAAAGGAAGTTTAAAGTTTTAATATTGAATATAGAACTACTTAGTTATCGTAAAAGTATATCCAGCAACTGGTCTAACTGTTGAGTAGATAGTTGTAGAAACATTATATGTTTGTCCACGTTTTAAAAACTCAATAGTTGATACAACTTTTATTCCTTGAGCTGGATCGTTACGGTCAAGTTGAGCAATACCAACTTGTCTTCCTTCTCCAAAAGTTGATCCTTCACGAATAATCATCCATGAATTATAATATCCAAAACCAAGAGGATTGGAGTCAAATTTATAAAAAGAAGTTACAGATTTTATTTCGTGAGAAATGTGAGTACAAGCTGACAATCTTAAATCTATTGGTGATCCAAAGAAAATTTTAGCAGATGTTACAACAATTTTTACATTATCACTATAATGAGGAGCATAAGCTAAAACATAATTGTTTTTTGTAAAATCTATTGCATCGCTAGCAATTTCAGCATTAAAGTCTCCTTTACCACTATGAAATTGTCTTATAATTGGTTCTACATTAGGAGTGATTTCGTTTAAATATAACATTAAATAACCTCCAGTAGAAGATCCTGAATCTGGTCGTTCAACATGACATTTTAAGCTTTTAACCCCAGTCAATTTAATATTTGAAATAGCTGTTTTCCATATTTGATCAACTTTTACATATTGTTCAGCAAGTAAAGATTGATTATTGATACTTTCAACTTTAGGTAATTCTTGGATTTCTGTACTCATGATGTTTAAGTTTAATAATTTATTCCCATTGGTAAGGTTTCGGGGATAGTACCTCGTTTGTTATAGTAGTTTCTGAACTCTACTTTTAGGTTAGTTTTGAAAATGATTTATAGCGCTATTGATCATTTTCTAAGAGAGTAGCTTTACAATCTATGTAACCAAAGTTAAAGTGTAATACACGGGTTTACAATACTTGCTTCCCCTGAAAGTTATACAAGGGAATTGGTTATTTTGCATAGGGGTTTTTCCTTAAAGAGAACTAACCATAAGTTAACTAGTATTTTATAATGGAATATGTGCCATGAAAAAACCTGTTCTATATTTTAAGTTATAGAACAGGTTAAGATTGGTGTCGAGTAATTTAAAAAAGTTTAAAATTAAGCGATGGGTGTTTTAATTTTAAGGGCTTGACCTATTTTTTCGGCCCAAACTCCATCTTTATCACTTGAGAATTGCCAATTCATCATCCCACCCAGAATACCATTTTGTTGAATCGGTTCTATAACTTCTGTAATAATTTCATCTATAAGCATATATCCAGAACCTGCATCTCTAGGTGTTACAGGTAAACCAATCATGATTTTTTCGGGGCTTAAACCTGCAAGTTTTGAAAATTGCCAATATGAAGTTACAATTTGGTTTGGGTTAGAGCTCCATGGAGGATTATTGTAAAATTGAACATTTAACCAATCAATAGAGTTTCCTACTTGTTGCATTATTTTTACGTAACCGTCCATACCACTTCCAATTTCTAAATAAGGAGGTTGTGGTGCGTGAGTAATTAAATATTGGGAACTTGGTAATTCTGATCGTAATGCTTGAGTTAAGTTAACTAAAAAGGCAACACCGTCATAATTAGCATTTCCCATAAAAGAAGCAGTATCTTCAAAATCTATATCAATTCCATCAAGATTATTATTTTTTATAAAATCAGCAATTGATATTGCTAATTCTTTTTCATGCCCAGCTATCTTACTATAAGCAACAGAAGACATTTCTCCACCTCCAAAGGAAATAAGAACTTTTTGTCCATTTGCTTTTAGCTTTGCAATTGCATTTTTTGTTGTTTGTGTTAATTCAGGTGGGGAAGTAGAAGCAGCAATACCACCTGCTAATTGCAAGGATAGCGGATTGCTTTCAGAAGTATACAAGAAAGATAAAATAATATCAGTGTAAGGAAGGTTAACTGCATGTTCTAAAGGGATTGATCCATTATTGTAATAGCTGATTAGTTTTGACATAGTTTTAGTTTTATAATTTAAATTTTATCTATTTCTTAAATAATAGATGAGCATAAATAATCGTTATTATTTATTGGTGTTTTGTTTAAGTGTGCTTATTTAAAAGTAATTACTATTATGTTAAGAATTTAATAAGGTTCTTTAAGTGATATGTTTTTGTGTTTAAATGATAGGATGAAAAGTATGAGAGATGGTTAGAGAAGAATTTAGTAATGATATAAAAACCTGTTCTATAAAGTATTAATATAGAACAGGCAACTACCTATATTATGTAACAGTTGTTACGAATTTATTATTTTCCATTTATTAAACTGTTTTTAATGAATAAAAAATAGATTAAATTTTCTTAGTAATATATATAATGTATTAGGCTAGAATTAATTCTGAAGCAAAAGGATCAAGAGCTTCTATAAAATTTTCATTTTGATATCCAAATAATTCATGGTTTATAAATTGGTGATCATCCTCAGAAATAACAACAAGTTTTGAAACGGTACTTGGAAATTTTTCAAGTTGATTTAAGTCTATATAAATTTCTCCCATTGTTCTAGTATTATAGAAATAATATTTGAGGTTGTTATGACAAGCAACTGTAGACCATAATGTTTGCGCAATATTTGGAAATTGAGGATTATTAGATTTGAAATTAACAGGAACTGATGCATTCATAACAACAGATTTAGATTGTGTTAAAGAGTCTGGAATATTCTTTGTTTCGTATAAATGATTTAAATAATATGATGCTCTTGCAAATCTATCTGAAGGAAATGGTCCACCAGGAAGTGTGTTACTAGGAAAGAAGTTTTTATCACTCCATTGCCAACGCCAAAATTGATTTAATTCAATTTGTTTAGCATACGAAGGTTCGTTGGTCATTACTCTAAATTCAGGGTTGTTATATATAAAATATTTGCCCTTATGAACTTCTATAATTGCTGAGTCACCGAATTTATCTGAAACAGCAAGGTGTAAAGCTGCAAGTTTATCAGAACCAGGAACTATTCCTCCAATTAGTTGAATTTGTGTTTGAGCACTTTCACTAAATGCAGCTACTACTTCTTTTACAGAACAACAAGTATCTAAAACAAATTGTACCCAACGTAACACGTCTAGGTTTTTACATGAGCTTCCGTCTTTTCGAGAATATTTAGCACTACTATCGTATAAAAGATTGGCTACTAACCCAGCTGAGTTTATACCGTCAGAAGCACCAAAAGGAGCTTTAGTGCCAACCATAGTAACAATACTATTATATTTAGCAGTCCATATTAGTGAATTTTCATTTTGAGGAGATGTTCCACTTTTAATTATTTCTTCTTCATTATTTACTTTGAATGCAAAAATTGTAGTAGGCATTTGAGTAGCCCAATCCATATTTCTAGCAGTTGTTAAATAATTGTTTTCTTTATTGAAATTGTTAAATATTCTTGTACACATAATTTTAGTTTTTTAATTTTTATTTAGTTTAGTCACAAGTTTTTTAGGTGTTAGCTAAATAACCTAGTTTTTTATTTTACACATAAATAGCACTTACTTTTAATGCTGAACTTTGACTTTCTACAGCAACTAGGTTAGGTTGTTCATTAATTTTACCTAAATAAAAGCCTCCAACTCTTGTTTGCAAGTAGTTGTTTAATGTCCAAGCAGCAATAGTTGAAGCTGATACTGAAAAATTAGGTTTGTCAGCAAATAATAATTGCCTTGTAAGATCTCTTGGGCTTAAGTGCATGTCCAAATAGTATTTAGAATGATCTTTTAATTTATAATAACAAGGATCTTCTATGGTTTTAGTATGTTTATCGTAGGTCATTACTTCAAAAACAGAAGCTTCTTTTTCGTTTGTTACAATTTGCATAGTAGATTTACTACCAGTACCATTATTTTTAACGTAACCTAATTCGTCTCCATTTTTATTAGATAATTTTAATTTTACAGTTTTAATTTTTACTACATGACTCATAATTTTAGGTTTTAAATTTTCATACTCATAAGGCTTTTCAGATTTCGCCTCGTTTTTTATAGTAGTTTCTGAACTCTACATTTGAATAAATAGAAAATTAGAAATAGCGCTAGTTTTAATTTCTGATCTAAAATTAGATTTTAAGAAAGAGTGATTTTGAAAAGATGTTGTGAATAGATTTTTCAGTGTTGTGAAACATAAAAAAAGAGGCATGTGAAAATGCCTCTTATAATTAAAAAAGAAAAAGTGTAAGAAAACTATTTCAAAATAGAAAAGTTGTTAATTAAGTCTTTATACTTAGCACTAAACGTAATCTTATGATTGTTTTTAAGAAGTAGTAAGTTGTCAGCAGTAACTATTTGTTCTATAGAGTTTATGTTTACTACATATTTACGATGTATTTGTTGAAACACTGCTGTGTTTATATACTTTAGTATTTTAGCTAGCGAAATTTGAATCACAAATTTTTCAAGTTCTGTAATAATAGAGCAATACCTATTGTCTACTTCAATATATATTATAGAAGATAAAAGTACTTTTTTTAAAGCACTTCTTTTTTTTATAAATAAATAGTCTTTAGTAACTACTGTATCTTGGTTTGTACTTGCAAAAACATTTGTTTGTTCGTAAAACTTTTCAATAGCCATTTCAATAGCATATAAAACCTCTAATTCGTTAAAGGGCTTTAATAAAAAACGAAAAGGTTTGGTTAATTTGGCACGTTCAAATATTTGGCGATCTTTGGAAGACGTTAAAAAAATAAAAGGTTTTAAGGCATTTGGAACGGTAGAAATAGTTTCTGCAAAGGTTATTCCTTCAGGATTTTCTCCTAAAAATATATCAATTATAACTAAATCTACAGGGAGTTTGTAAAATAGCGTAAGTGCTTTTTGGTAATTTTCGGCAATACCAGAAACTGTATACCCGTTCTTTTCCAGAGTACTTTTAAGTTCAGAAGAAACTTCTACATCATCTTCAATAATTAAAATATTTATATTCTCCATGTTTAAACAGATTTTGGGAACGAGATAATCATTTTAGTGCCTTTATTTAAAGTACTTTCTATTTTAAAAAGCCCATTATTTTTTAGTATAAGTGTTTTACATAATTGTAACCCTAAACCAGTACCAATCTCTTCTTTGTTTTTCTTTTTACTGAGTAACGAAGTGTCTTTTAATAATTCAGTTATAATTTCTTTACTTATACCCTCACCTGTATCTTCAATTACTAAGTTTTCGAAATCTTGATTTTCTGAATACGAGTAAATAGAGATTTTGGCATTTAATTCACTAAACTTAATAGCATTGTCTAATAAATTTCGAATGATAATTTTTAAAGAATCTAAATCAGCTAAAATAAAAGACCCAGGAGGTGTTTTATTATTAAATGTAATGTTTTTATTATCAAATAAAGGTTGGTAATTGAAAGCAACTTGTTGTGTAACAGAAAATAAATCGATTGATTCTATATTGAAATACAATTGTTTTGTTTGTATAGTAGCCCAATTTAACAAGTTTTCTAATAAATTATAAGAGCTATTAGCGATAGCTGCATTTTTAGTAACGATAGTATCTAAAACACTGTAGTTTCTATTTTGTATTTCATGCAAAAGTTTTGAGTTACTTTTTTGTAAAAGATTAACTGATGATCGTAAATCATGACTAACAATAGAAAAAAGTTTGTCTTTAGTATTATTTAAAGCGTTTAGTTCTTCTTTTTGAGAAGCGATTATTTTATGAGATTTTTTTTGTTGTATATAAAAGTAAATTCCTCCGAATAAAATGAGTAATAATAAAATTGAAGTAAATATAAAACCGTTTCTTTGAAGGGCTTTAATTTTATTTTCTGAGGTTAAGAAATTTATTTCTTTTTGTTTCTGATTTACAGCTAATTTTTTTTCAAATTGAGCAGTTTTCCATATTCTATCTTGGTTATTTAATGAATCTTTCCATTTATCATATTCTTTTCTGTAAACTAAAGCTTTAATAATATTTTTTCGGTTCTCTTCTACAACTGCCATATTTTTTGCAGTTTTTCGTTTTATTTCATAGTTAGTTGTTGTTTTTGAAAGCAAATAGGCTTTCTCAAAATAAGGAATTGCCAAATCGTCTTTATATTGAGCATAATATAAATTAGCAGTATTTGTATATGCTTCAATAATTTCTTGAGGGTTGTTTTTTTTACGTACGTCATTTAAAAATTTAGATACATATACTTCGGCATTTTTATAATCTTTGAGGTGTATATAGCAAACTCCAATATCATTTATAATGGAGGGACGATATAGTTCATTAATTATAGAAAACTCTTTACTTTCAATCTTTTTTAAATAAGAAAGTGCTTTTTGAAAGTTTTTTTGTTCTAGATAAATACCGCTTAAGGCATACAATACCTTGTCATAAAAAAAGAACTGAGGTGTTACTTTTTTAAGTTCTTTTTGAGCTTCTTTAAAAAGATTTTTTTTCATAAAACTATGTCCTCTCATGTATCTAAAGTAATTAGAGTTTTGTAAGGAAGTAGAATTAATAAATGCTTTTGAAGAGCTTACAATAACAGAATCCCATTGTTTGTGTTTAAAAAAAATACTAGTACCCTTTAATAGAGAAGATGTTGAATTTAAGCTATCAATTTTTTTGAAAAAATAAGAATGATTTTTTATTGATGATTCTTGTGAAACTATCGTATAGTAACAAAGAAACGAAAGTAGTACTAACGTTTTTTTTAGATACATTTTTGGGGATATTAAAAAGTATTAGGTGTTACTAGTTTTTACTACTGTTTCTGTTCCTCTAGATGTTTCAGGATCAATATTCCAAACAAAAGTTTGCACTACTTTAATGTTTTCTAAAGAAATTCCTTTAGGGAAGTTCTTAGTTTCTTCAGTACTAAAGTCTATTTTATAAGCTTTATATCTACCCTTATTACTTTCTTTATCATCATTTAATTTTTTTATTACTTCTTCAGAACAGTAAATAAAGAATTGTAATTTACAATTACCAAAGTTGCTGATAGAAAAAAGTTGTTTAATTTTTACAACTTCAAGAGGAATTTGTGATTCTACAAAAATAAGAGCCTTAACAGTTATTGCATTTCCATTAAACTCAGCTTCAACTAATGAAGGTAAAGGTTGATTAAATTTATTATCAAAAGTTATTTCACCAGAAGAAAGTGGAGTTTTGATACTTGTATCTGGTATACAAGTGCCTGGAGGGTAAATGAGATTATCAATTTCATTAATGCCTGAGTTGATCATACTGTTTTGTTTTTTATAATATGTTACAAAGTAAACTATAAATTTAAGTAACATTTTAGTTAAATACAATGATTAAGAAAAAGAAAAATAAAGAGATAAATATGAGTAGTTTATTCAAATAATTACAAGAAATTAAATAAAATATCAAATAATATTTGTATTTCTACATAAAAAATTTAATATTTGTAACTCATTATTAATCAATATTTAAAGCCTATACAGCAGAATTACTTTTAAAAATAGTTAACACCCCTTAACCAAAAAGAAATATTCATATTTCTTTTATAAAAGTAATCGTATGGACAAATATGTAGTTGTAGATAGCACTTTAGTTAAAGAATATATTAATGGAAATGAGCATGCTATTGAAATATTGATTAAACGTCACCAACAAAGATTATATAGTTTTATATATAGTAAAATTCAAAACAGAGACTCGACAGAAGATATTTTTCAGGATACTTTTATTAAAGTTATAAAAACTTTAAAAAAAGGTAATTATAATGAAGAAGGTAAGTTTTTGCCATGGGTTATGCGTATAGCGCATAACTTAGTTATTGACTTTTTTAGAAAAAGCAATAGGATGCCAAAATTTAATAATTCTGATGAGTTTGATATTTTTTCTATTATTAGTGATGGTTCTTTAAATATTGAAAATAAAATAATAAAAGAACAGATTTTAGATGATGTAAAAGTATTAATAGAAGAATTACCAGAAGAGCAAAAAGAGGTTTTGGTAATGCGTATATATAACGATATGAGTTTTAATGAAATATCAGAAAATACAGGAGTAAGTATTAACACTGCACTAGGAAGAATGAGATATGCATTAATTAACTTAAGGAAGATAGTTGAAAAAAATAATATTATTTTAATAAATTAAACAATAAAGTAAAAAAGAAGACGTTAAGTATTTGAAAACAAACGATAAAAGTATAATAATACATGACGCAAATTTACTCAAATAAGTCTTCGGACTCTAAAATGAAACCTAAAAAAGAAACAATTCAATTTTTGATTGACTTTTCCAAATCGTTAAAAGTAGTTAAGACTAAATCAAACCATCTCATTGAATTGAATTTGAATTAAGAGTGGAAAAAGCTCAATCTTAAATGATTGAGCTTTTTTTATATGCTAAGTTATTCAGTTAATAAATTAAGCATAGAAGTAACCCAATTTATATAAAGATTATATGTCTGTTGTTTTGTCTTTATTAAATTAGATTTGTTAAAAGACTCTTTTTAATAAATATACTCTAAAGCGATTTTGTCATAATTACTTAATTCCCCTTGAACATGAGAAGGAAAACAAGCATTCATAATAGAGTTACTATCATTACTTGCTCCTGCTGTACCTGGAATATATACAGCACCAGCTGAGCCTGCAGATTCCCCAGATTGGCGACATGATTGTCTTGTATTCCAATCTGTATGTCTTAAACCTATGGCATGACCAATTTCATGTGTCATTAAACCTTCTATTATTTGTGTGTCATTTGAGTTATTAGCTCCTTGATTAATTCTTACCCAATGTCCTGGCAATCCGTTGTTTTGTGGGAAATTTGCTCTACCTCTAATTCCATCTGCAGGAACATCATTTGTATCTGTTGTACGATAAACTACAATATCGCTACTTGAAAATTGAGTACTAAATACTAATTGCATGTTAATGCTTGAATTTAAGTTGTTGAAATTGTTTACAGCATACTGTAGTCCAGTTCTTGCAGTAGAACTTAAAGCATTAACTCCACCAGTGTAACCAACAACTTTAATTGTTGAAGGAGAACTTACTAAGTTGTATGTTCGATACTGCCTTTTTGAGCTTGTACTAGATTTTGATTGTTGTGTTCCAATTTTCATTAATTCTTCATGAGAAATTGTTACATCTCCTTCAACTTCATATAGTTTTTCTGTTTTTCCGTCAAGTGATTTGAATGTGACGGTTTTAATATAGTCAACATTTAAATTGACTTCTTTTAATTTGTTAATTACTTCTATAGAAATTTCGTCATCCTCTGTTAAATTAGGATCGTTTACATTTCCATCATTGTTACATGAGTTTAGTGTTGCAAGCGCTAGAAGTACACCTGCTGTTTTTAAATAAATACGTTTCATTTGTGTTAAAATTTAATTAAATGTTTCGTAAATATTGTAAAAATTAACAACAAAGAGATGTTATATTAACTGTTTGTTAATGAGTTGTTTAAAATGAGACAAATTTAGTTTAAATGTTAATTTTTTGTTAATAAAAATTTTTATTTTAAAACAGATTTTCTTCCTATAGTTTTTGTAATAATGTCATTTTCTACTTTCCACCCTCTTGCAGGTGAATATTCTCTACCATAATAAATAATTTGTAGGTGTAATTTATTCCATAACTCTTTTGGGAATAATCTTTTTGCATCTTTTTCGGTTTGCGCTACATTTTTTCCATTAGTTAAATTCCATCTGTACATTAGACGATGAATATGAGTATCAACAGGAAAAGCAGGAATATTAAATGCTTGAGCCATTACAACACTTGCAGTTTTATGGCCAACAGCAGGCAACTCTTCAAGGTCTTCAAAACTTATAGGAACCTTACCGTTGTGTTTGTTAATTAAAATTTCAGATAAACCATGTATTCCTTTTGATTTCATAGGAGACAATCCTACAGGTTTTATGATGTCTCTAATTTGATCAATAGTTAGTTTTACCATATCATATGGATTATCTGCTTTTTCAAAAAGCAAGGGAGTAATAGTATTCACTCTAGCATCAGTACTTTGAGCAGACATTAATACGGCTATTAATAAAGTATAAGGATCTTTATGATCTAATGGAATTGGCGTTTCAGGATATAACTCTTCTAAAGTGTCAATAACAAACTGTACTTTTTCTGCTTTATTCATTTTATAGTAACTATTAAATTAAAGTAACCAAAGGTACAAAGTGTTTAAATAATATACTTGCTTCATTTTAGGGTTTTATTTTTAGACTTTGTAACTTGCATACTTTAAAAATGAAATAATAATATGACTACAATAAAGAAAGGAGACGCTGCTCCAAATTTTGAATCAAAAGATGAAAAAGGGAATGTAATAAAGTTAGCAGATTATGCAGGTAAAAAACTAGTATTGTTTTTTTATCCAAAGGCAAGTACGCCAGGTTGTACAGCAGAAGCATGTAATTTACGTGATAATTATGAAACTTTTATTGCTAAGGGATATGCTATTTTAGGAGTAAGTGCAGATAGTGCTAAGCGTCAACAAAATTGGATTAATAAGCATGAACTACCATTTCCGTTGTTAGTTGATGAAGAAAAAGAAGTAATTAATGCTTTTGGTGTTTGGGGACCAAAAAAGTTTATGGGGAAAGAATATGATGGAATTCATAGAACTACTTTTATTATTGATGAAAAAGGAATTATCGAAGATGTTATTTTAAAAGTAAAAACAAAAGATCATACGAATCAAATTTTACAAGATTAGGGTAAAATTAATCCATTTTTGATTCCATAACGTATAAGTTCAGGAGTATTATTTGTATTTGTAATTTCAAATAGTTCTCGTTTATGAGATTTTAAAGAACTTTCAGAAATATATAAAATTTTTGAAAGCTCTTTTTCATTCTTATTCGAATGATCATATAAAGCCCTCAATACCTCAATTTTTCGTTTGGTAAAAGAAGTATTACCAATAATAATTTTTGAAGTATTCTCTTTTAATATATTAAAGCTATTGTTTGTTAGTGTTTGTAAAATTATAGGTTTAAAATTTCTTAAATCTGAATCTTTGCCAACAAATTGGTCAATCCCTTTTTCAGTTGCTTCTTGTTTGGTTAAATTGTTGTTTAGTGTAGTTAATAAGATAATTTTAAAATCATCTCTGTTTAACCTTATCTTATCAATATAGTTTAAAGAGCTAGATCCATTAAAGTTTACATCTAAAATTAAAACATCTAAAACACTTGTATTTGTGTAATTTATAAGATTTTCAATGGAATAAAATGTCGCTTTTACATTAAATTCATTATCTAGTTCTATACTGTCTTTTAAAGCTTCACAAAAAAAACGATTATCATCAGCAATAACAATATTAATTTTCTTCATTTTTGGGTATTTTAATAACAAAAGAACTTCCGTGATTTTTAGTAGAATTAATTTCTAAAGTACCTTTCATTTCTTCTATTCTAGCTTTTATATTTTTTAAACCATAAGAGTTTAATTTTTCATTATTAATATTAAAACCGATACCGTTATCTACTACTTCTAATATAATATTGTTTTTTTGATACAGGCTAACATGTATTTCAGTTGCTTTTGAATACTTAATAGCATTTGTAATTAATTCTGATAATATTCTATATAAATGTACACATTTGTGTTGTGAAATTTCTGTGTTTTTAAATGAGAAATGGGGTTTTATAACATTATTAGATACTTTATTTATTTTATCACAAAACTCAATTAAATTGTCTATAAAATTTTCTGAATTAATTTTAGGAGAGTATAAGCTATTCAAGAGATAGCGATATTCATTATAAAAGGAATCTAAAATTTCTTGAACTTTTTCAGGAGTATTCTCAGATTTTTGAAGTAAACGTAGTTTTAAAGCTTCTAAATACCCACCAAAACTATCATGTACATTACTTAATAATTTATTACGTTCATTTTGTTGAATTTCAATAGTTTTATTTTGAAAGTTATATTTTAACTCATCACTAATTTTTTTTAATTGTGTGTATTTTTTTTGAGATTTAATAACTGAACTAAAAATATATCTAGTAAAACACAAAATTTCAATTACCAAGGCTATATAAAAAATGTTGGCAGTTCCATAAATCCACCAATTGCTATCAGTATTTTTTGGGTTAATACCTTGTGATAGTATAAGACTAATAATAGGTAAAGCAAAGGCAAAGATTAAATAACTTGGAATTCTTTTTTTTCTAACGAGATATATGTGATTAATAAACCATATAAGTATTATTATTTTTAAAATAACCCAAACATATATGTATAGGTTCATCATACCTCCTGCAAAATATTTGTATATGTAAAGTATGATAAGTGGAATTGTAAGATAGGTTCCCCATTTAAAAATGTTTTTAGAAAGAACTTCTCTTTTTGAAAAAGTATAAAACTTCATGTAGAAATATCCCATGCAAAATACAGCAATGGTTTGGCTTAAACTTCTTATGTTTTTAGTTACAAAAGAATAGTCTGACCATATAAATTGAATACCTAAACCTTTGCCAGCAAGAAACTCTATGATCATACATAAAATGTAAACAGCGTAAAAAAGTACACTATATTCCTTTTTAAGTATTGAAAAGTAAAGTAAAATTATAATCATTGAGGTTAAGAAAGCCAGAAATAAACCAAATTGAATGTATTCTAATTGAGTTCTTTTTAAAAATTGATTCTTAGTTTCTAAATGGAATTCAAGTCGAGTTCTACTGCCTCCATTTTTAATGTTTAATACTGCCTCAGTATTCTTAAAAGAATTTGCAGGAATTACCCATGTTGGGTGTCTATAAAAAAAGAATTTATAAGGAAACTCTTTAAAATAAGAAATTTGATGTAAAGCTGTAATTGAGTCTGAATTATTTAAGTAAAGCTTTCCATAAGAAATATAAGAAGAAGAAAGAGTTAGGTAATAATCTTCATTTGATTTTTTTACAGGAATATTAAACCACCAATTTTTATTTCCTAGTTTTTTATATATGTGGTTTATTTTTTCTTTACGGAAATTATTATTCTTGAAATTAGAGACTACTTCATGTATAGTTAATTCTTTTTTTGAAGAAACAACTTCTATTTTGTTATAAATAGAAATACTATCTTTTTGTTGAGAAAAAGTAAACAAAAAGAAAAAAAGTAGAGTAGTAGTTAGTAGCTTAGTGATCATAATTTTATTAAAAACACCATACTAAAGTATGATATTTTTATTTGAAACATCAATTAGTTTTGTATTAATATTTACAATGTTGTTGAATAAGCTTTAAACATACTTATTTTTTTAAGTATTAAAATAAATAAGTAATTTAATGTATTTAAAAATATTAGGTAGGTTATGTGTAAAAAAATATATTTATGTTTCGCATTTTTGATAGTTGTTTCTTTCACATTAAAGTCACAAAACAAAGAGAAATCAATTAATTCATCAGGGTTTAGTTTTGCTATAGATGAAGACTTTTTTGTAAAACCATTAGGATTAAATAAAGATAGAAATTATACTTTAGGATTCCATTTCTCTAATTTTAATTCAAAATGGAATTCTATTTTTTCTAAGACTTTAAAAATTCCCAAAGCTGAAAATAATCTTCTTCCTTCTGAGTTTTCTCTTGATGTAGTAGCATTTACCCCAAACATAATAAGTAAAGAAGAAATTCAATACAATGATAGACCTTATTCAAACGTGCTTTTTTTATCTCTTAAAAGACATGGGTTGAATAAAGAAAATACGGAATATTATTCAAAAACTTTATATGTAGGTCTTTTAGGTTCAGGAATCGCTAATTATTTTCAAACTGCAATTCATAGAGCAATGGGATCAGTAGAACCAGAAGGTTGGCATAATCAAATATCTGATGGTGGAGAACCTACAATATTATATACAAGGAAAAGAATGAATTTGCTTCCTTTTAATACCCGATTATTTCAAATGTATCATGGATACACCTATAACTTATTTTATATAACTGGTATTACTTATAATTTAGGATTTAGATTTGGCTGTTTCAATAAAGAGAGTTGGTCAGATGATATGTCAAATTTTGTTGGTAGCGCATCAACTAAAAAGAACAGAGTAACTTTAAAGAAAAGAAAGAAAGAAGTTTACTTATACGCGAATTTAAATACGAATTTGAATGTATATAATGCCTCCTTGCATGGTCAATTTCGAGAAACAAATTATAGGTTGCCATATTCTAAAACTGGTTTTTTAACTATAGATACAAGTTTAGGGCTTGCTTTCTCTTTAGGAAAAGCAACTTTATCTGTATATCATAAGTTACGTTCTCCAGAGATTTGGGATGTAAATTATAAGTATTGGCACAATTGGGGAGGAATATCTCTAGTGTATGAATGTAGTAGTAATTAAAAAGTAAAAAGATGAACGATAGCATAGAAGCACCAATAAAGGAAGAAGAAATAGTGTTTAGAAAAGAAAATGAAGAGCGATATAAATCATTAACTTGTAAAGAGAAAGAAGTTTTTGAATTGGTTATAAAAGGGAATTCAACAAAACAAATCTCTGAAATGCTTTTTATAGCCTCAAATACAGTTTCAACCCATAGAAAAAGAATAAAAGAAAAGTTAGAGTTATTTAGCTCTTCTGATTGGTTTAAATATGCGATAGCGTTTGAAATCCCTGTATTCTAAAAACTAAAGATCTTTTTGTAGTTCTTTACTTGTTTTGGTACTACCATCATGACTCCATCCAGGAGGCATAAAAACATATTTTAAACGAGTTGATAAAGGTAGTTTTTTCTTACGAACAAAAAAGTCTTTGAAGATCTCTTTCCATTCGTGTAAAACTATATTAATAGGACCTTTATCTTCTATTTCTGATGTTAATCCATATTTTATTTTTTCATATTCAGTTTCTTTTTCCTCAGCTTTAAAAGTACCAAACATTCTGTCCCAAATAATTAATACCATTCCCATATTCTTATCTAGGTATTTTGTATTAGAAGCATGATGAACTCTATGATGAGAAGGTGTTACAAAAATATAACCCCATAAGCCTAATTTACTTTTGATAAAATTAGTGTGACACAGAGTTCCATAATTTTGATTCATTGCATAGGCAAACATAATATGTAAAGGCTCAATACCTACAAAAGCTAGAGGTAAAAAGAACATATAACGAAATAAAGGTTGAAAAACTGGAGATCTAAACCCTGTTGAAATATTATAAAACTCTGAATTATGATGAGTTACGTGTACAGCCCAAAAAAAACGAGAATGATGATCTACATAATGATGAATGTAGTATAAAAAGTCTTGCCCAATAAAAGCAAGAAGCCAATAAACTGTTGGGTTTTCCCAGGTTATAAAACGATACTTAAAGCATAATCCCATTACTAAAAACGAAAAGGTTTTCATTAAAAGATCTAAGCTAAAATTAGCCAATGCAAAATATACATTAGTTGCAGTATCTTTAAATTCATAATTTTTTGCTTTAGCTTTATAGCTAAAGTACATTTCTATTAAAATTATTAGAATAAAAAAAGGTGCACTCCAAAAGTACAGTGTATCTTGGTTTAATATATCAAACATCGTTTTGAGAAAATTTATGCAAAAATATTGTATTTTTCTGGGTAAAAACTGACATTAGTCATGTTTTAACACTTGGTTATAATCTTTTTAAGATCCATTCTTTAAAACTATAAAAGTTTTGAGGAGCAACTCCATGTCCAACTGGATATTCAGAATACTCATTCTTTAAATTATTTTTTGTTAAAAATAAAGGTGCTTTTCTAGCCCAATCAACAGGTAAAACTTGATCTACAGTTCCATGTGATATATAGTAGTCTGTTTGTATGTTGTTGCTAAGTTCATTAGGTAATAACTCATCATTTATATAACCACTTAAAGCAATTACATGTTGAACTTTGTTTGGTGAATTTAAACTTACTGCATAACTTAAAATAGCACCTTGACTAAATCCTAATAAAAACGTTTTATCTGGATTTGTAGTATACTTAGCTTTTATTTCATCAATAAAATCAGTAATTTTAGTTACTGATTCTTTAGCTTCAGGTATATCAGAGAATTTACCACCACTTGCATCAAGGTTTATGGCATACCATGCATACCCACCAAACCCCATATCATGAGGAGCTCTAGCGCTAACTATAAGTAATTCATCAGGTAATTCTTCAGCAAATGAAAATAAATCTTGTTCATTACTACCATATCCATGTAGTAATAGCAACAAAGGAGGGTTGTCAACTTTGTTTTTAGGCTCTCTAACTATATAGTGTAAACTCATTAATTATATTGATTTAAATTGGTTTTGGAAAAACTCTCCAACAATAGGAACTATTTTTTTTTCTCCTTTTAAAACACCTATAAAACTAATGATCCAAAGAACAATTATTACAATGTTAATGCACCAGCCTGTAAAACCTCCAAGAAATTTATACACAAACCATCCGTTTATGATAGAAGCTAAATGAATTCCCATCATTTGTCGAATATAAAAGCTGGCAAATGGATTTTTCTTATTATTATTTAAAACTAAAGCTATTAATGTACCAATAATCCAAAAATGGCTTATGATTGCATTCGTTTTTCCTTCTTCCATAATACTTAGATTACTCATTTTTATGAATTTAATATTAATTGCTTATTATTAAAAATACCGTAAATTTTACCTCTTAATTTTTTATTCAAAAAAACACTATTCTTAGAAGTAGAAAGTATGTTATTTTTTGTAAAAGTATATTCTCCATTTGGAGTAAATAAAGATAAATTGGCTTTTTCGTTTTCTTTAATGGTATTCAATTTAATTTGAAAACGTTCTTTAGGGTTTTTAGATAAGCAATTGGTAATTGTTTCTAAATCTAAAATTGTGTTTAGAGCTCCAAAAGCACTCTCTAAACCTATAGTACCATCCTTTGCAATAGAGAATTCTACTTTTTTATGCTCTATATCTATAGGGTTGTGATCAGTGGTAATTATATCAATAACTCCATCTCTTACTCCTTTTACTAAAGCTTTCACATCTTTTTTGGTTCTAAGAGGCGGATTCACTTTTTTATTTCCATCAAAACCATGTAGTTCATCATCAGTTAAAAGTAAATTATGAACAGCAACACTACAACTTACATCTAATCCTTTCTTTTTAGCCTCTTTGATTAGCTTTACAGATTTCTCTGTTGTAATTGTTGGGATGTGTAATTTACCTCCAGTGTACTCTAATAAAAATAAATCACGAGCTACTTGCATTTCTTCTGCAAGGTTAGGGATACCTTTTAAACCTAAGGTGGTGCTATTTACACCTTCATTGGCAACACCATCTCCAGCAATAGCTTTGTTTTTTGGGAAACTTAAAACTAAACCATTAAAATTTTGAGCATACAATAATGCTATTTTTAATAAGTTATCATTATTAATAGGCTTATTATAGTCTCCAAATGCAACAGCTCCCGATTGTTGCATGTCATATAGTTCAGCCATTTCAATACCCTTGCTTTGTTGTGTTAAAGTTCCAATAGGGTATAGGTTTGTGGCAAAATTAGTAGCCTTATTTATTAAAAATTCAACTGAAGCTTTATTTTCAGTAACAGGGTTGGTATTTGGGTTTACGGCTATTTCAGTAAAACCACTTTTTGCAGCTACTTCTAAACCATGTTTAATGGTTTCTCTCTCTTCATATCCTGGTTCTCCCAAGGAAACACTTGTATCAAACCACCCAGTAGAAACATGCAAGTTATCTAGTTTAACGGTTTTGTATTCTTTTTGATTAGGTATGTTGTTATCAATTTTAGTAATTGTTCCGTTAGTAATTAAAATATCTTTTACTTGATTGTTAAACGGACTTGAAGTGTCTATAATTGTAGCCGATTTTAGCAGCGTTGTCATGGTTTGAAGAATTTTAATATCAAAATTTCAAGAAGCAAAGATACAATGGAAAGTATTAAAAACCATTTCCAAAGCCATTGAACTTCATTTTTTTTATGAATACTACGTAGGGTATCTTTAACAGATGTTGATATACTACTATTATTATTTTGTAAATCAACTATACTTTTTAGCGTTAAATAATTTAGTAAACTTTCTTTTTTATTGTAATTGAAAGCTATACTTTTTAGGGTGTCCTTTTGTTGGGAAATATAGTTGAAACCAGCTTTTAAAGGTTGATTATTAGTTGTAATTCGAATTTTGTTTTGATATACTTGTTGTAAAGGAATAAATGAATTATTTTCATTATTAATGGCTAACACAACCTCTTTTCCTAATTGTTTATTAATATCAATGTTATTTTTCGTATTAACTATATAATACAGTTTAGATAGCTGTAAACTTTGTTTTCCCATATTATAAAAAAGTGGGACAATTAAAGGTGAGTTTGTAAAATTACTATTGCTTCTTAGTAAAGATGCAGCTACCCAAAAAACACTAGCTTTTGGTAAATTTACTTGAGATACAAAAGGAGTATTATTTTCAAAAAATAATATGTTACTAGAGTTTTTTAGTAAAGAAGAATATGAACTAACAGTATTAGGGTATTGAAAATTACTAACTTTTTTTTCAAAAACATTTTTAAAAATAGGATGTTTAAAATTTACACTTGTTATTTTTAAGCTATCGGTATTTTTCTTTAGAATACGACCAATACCTAACTTTTTAAATAATTTATTATAAGATGTAATAGAAATGTTTTTACTTGGAATTATAGTTAAATCACCTCCTTTGTTTAAATAATCAAGTAAGCTAGTAATTAGAGTTTCAGGTAAATTTTCAATTTCATTTAAAATGATGAGTTGTTGTTTTGGAATTGCATTATAGTTTATATTCTTAATAGATGATTGTAGAAAGTTAAATTCATCTTTTGTATAAATTTTATTTAGAAAAGATGTTTGTTCTCCAATAGATAGAACGTTAATTTTTTCGTTGGTAACTAATGAAAAATAATAAGAATTATCAAAAGAAAAAGCATCTTTAAAATTTAATAGGACCTTACCTAAAAACTCAGGTGTTTTTTGAATAGAAAAAACTACTTTTTGGATACTATCTTCTTTAATATTAAAAGTTTGCTTATTAATAAGTTTTTTATTGTTGTATATAGCAATAGGAATATTGTTTTTAGCGATTCCTTGGTTACGTATTAAAATATTGATTTCAAAATTAGAAGAGTTAGTATCGTTTACAGATATACTATCAATAGAAAGATTTTCCTTTAATTGAGGAGTTAATTGTACATAAGAAGTGCTTTCATTAAAATTCTTAAAAACATCTTCTGATGAGTTTTGAAAATCTGAAATTATAATACTTTTGTTAATCGAATTATGTGTTATTTTTTCAGTAGAAATTTTCAAAAAAACATCTTTTAAAGTTTTCTCTTCAGATGTGTTTTCAATTTTTAATAAAATGTCTTTTAGTTCAGAAGCAGTTTTATTTTGATGAAAGTTATTGTTAGTTTGTAATGAGTATGTTGCTTTCTCAGATAAATTTTCTATTAACTCTTGTATTGCAACTTTTAATAAATCTCCCTTATTTCCTTCAGTGTTTGTGCTAAGTGAGTTATCTAAATATAAAAAGAAATGTTCTTGCTTATCAGCTTTTTTATTACTAAAATATGGTTGAGAAAACGCTAAAATTATACAACATAATAATAAAAGCCGTGTAGCTAAAATTAGCCATTTCTTAATTCGTGAACTTTTACGTGTTTGTAAAACTAGTTTTTGTAAAAAGGCTACATTAGTAAAAGGAACCTTTACAAATTTTTGTAATTGAAATAGATGCACTAAAATTGGAATAATTAAAAGTGCTAAAAAGTATAGAATCTCAGGATGTTTAAATTGCATATTTTTCTAAAAACCAATTGTAAAAATAACTAAAATCCTTCTTACAAAAACAAACAAGTTAAAAATATGTTAGAAGAGCTAATCATTTTCGACCAAAGATTAAATTTTACTATTTTTGAAGTATGACTACAAAAGAAAGTGATTGTAAGATTTCAGAACCTATAAACTTAAAAAAACATTGGAACTCTGCATACATAAATAAAGGAACTGATGAACTTGGTTGGTATGAAAGGAGTGCTCAAAAAACTATCGATTTAATTAACAAAACTGGGGTTTCCAAAGGAGCATCTATATTAAATGTTGGAGTAGGCACTTCTGTTATTATTGATGAATTATTAGAAGAAGGATTCACAAATTTAATAGCTAATGATTTTTCTGATGAGGCACTAACTAAAGTTAAAAGCAGATTAAATGGTAAAGCGGAGGAAGTTATGTTTATTGCAGATGATTTGTTGAATGCAACTACATTAAATAAGCTAACAGATATTGAAGTTTGGAATGATAGAGCTGTTTTACACTTTTTTTTAAAGGAAGATGAACAAACAACTTATTTTAATTTGTTAAAGCAAGTTGTAAAACAAAATGGTTTTGTAATTATAGCCGTTTTTTCATTGGATGGAGCTAAAAAATGTTGTGGATTGCCTTTGCAATTATACGATGAGAAAATGTTGCAAGAAAAATTAGGAAAAGATTTCAAGTTAATAGAAAGTTTTAAACATACTTTTATAAACCCTAATGGTGGTGAAAGACCTTATGTTTATACATTGTTTCAAAGAATAAATAAGTAAATGAAAACGACACAAATACCATTTAAAAATACAGGTTTTTTCTCTAAAACAATGATTGATTACTTAGAGGAAGATAAACAAACAAAACCATTTTATGGTAACTTTCCTTCTGTTAAAGGATTGGAAAAACAATTAAATGTTAAAAAAGATTCAATTAAAGAAAAAACAAGAAAAGCTTTAGTGAATGTTTTAAAAAAACAATATCAAAAAGTTAAAACAACTGAATTAACCCTAAACAATATAGATAAATTACAATTTGGAAATACCTTTACTATCACTACAGGTCATCAATTAAATTTATTTACTGGACCGTTGTATTTTTTGTATAAAATAATATCTACGATTAACTTATGTGAAGAATTAACGTCGAAGTTTCATGGAAATAATTTTGTGCCTGTTTATTGGATGGCAACTGAAGACCATGATTTCGAAGAGATTAACTATTTTAACTTTAAAGGAAAAAAAGTGCGATGGAATAGTGATCAAACTGGTGGGGTAGGTCGTTTTTCAACTGAAGGACTTGATGAAGTATTGAATGTGTTTTCTAATCATTTAGGGAACTCTAAAAAAGCTCAGTATTTAAAGGAGCTTTTTGAAGAAGCATACGTTAATCATTCAAATTTAGCAGATGCTACTCGATATATAGCGAATGAGTTGTTTGGGGAGTACGGGTTGGTAATTTTAGATGCCGATGAACGAGAGTTAAAGCAAGAGTTTATACCTTATATAACTAAGGAGCTAAAAGAACAAGTATCTTTTAGGAAAGTTAATGAAACCATAAAAGAATTAGGTAAGAATTACAAGGTACAGGTAAACCCTAGAGAGATTAATTTATTTTATTTGACAGAAGGTGTTCGAGAGCGAATTATATTTAAAAATGGAGTATACACTGTAAATAATACCGATATATCATGGGATTTAGATAGTTTAGAATTACATTTAAAAGAATGTCCAGAATGTTTTTCTCCTAACGTAATTATGCGTCCACTATACCAAGAGGTAATTTTACCTAATCTTTGTTATATTGGTGGTGGGGGAGAGTTAGCATATTGGTTTCAACTTAAACAATATTTTGAAGAAGTTGAAGTGCCTTTTCCAATATTATTATTGCGTAATTCAGTGCAAGTTTTATCAGAAAAACAAGCTAACAAATTAGACAAATTAAATGTCACTATTGAGGAATTATTTGTTAAACAAAATGAGTTATTAAAGAAAAAGGTAACTGAAAAATCTGATGTGTCATTTGATTTTGATAAACAGAAAGAGTTCTTAGAAAAACAATTTAATGATTTAAGAGACATTGCAAAAAGCACGGATGTTTCTTTTGTTGGAGCTGTAAATGCTCAAGAAAAAAAACAGCTAAAAGGGCTCGTTAACTTAGAAAAACGTTTGTTACGTGCTGAAAAACGAAAACAATATGATTTAGTACAAAGAATAACTGAATTACAAAGTGAAATATTGCCAAATTTAAGTTTAGAAGAACGCCAACGTAATTTCTCAGAATATTATTTAGAGTATGGAAATAGCTTTATTAAATATTTAAAAGAAAACTTACATCCTCTAGATTTACAGTTTACTGTGATGACTATTTAATGTGAAGTTTCTTATTTGAGTTTGTAAAGAGAATGTGATGACCAATAGTAGATTTGATTATTAAAATTTATTATAGTGATATTTAAGTAGCTGATAAGTCTTAATCCTTACTTTTGCAGAACTTTTGTTAAATAGATATGAAATCACTACATCCTAATAATTTACATAATAGCGATTATAATTTTACTGTTCTAAAAGAGAAATATCCTAAAATAGGAAAGTTTGTTGTAGAGAAATTTGGTAAAGAAACTATTGAGTTTTCCGATCCAGTAGCAGTTAAAGAGTTTAATAAAGCTTTATTATTGGCGTATTATAATATTAAGTATTGGGAGTTTCCTGATACTAATCTATGTCCGCCAGTTCCTGGTAGGGTAGATTATATTCATTATCTCGCTGATTTATTAGGAAATGAAAAGAATGTTAAAGTATTGGATATAGGAACTGGGGCCAGTTGTATTTACCCTTTATTAGGAAATGCAGTTTATAACTGGAATTTTATAGGTACCGATATAGATGCTGATTCACTAAAGATAGCCCAAAAAAACATTGACAATAATAATTTGGGAAATAGTATTGAATTGCGTTTTCAAAAAGATGAGACAAATATTTTAAAAGGTTTATTACAACCCAATGATTCGTTTACAGCAATGATGTGTAATCCTCCATTTTATAAATCAGAAGAGGAGGCTAGGGGTGCAAATAGGAGAAAATCTAGGAACTTAGGAAATAATGCAGTGCGTAATTTTGCAGGGAATTCTAACGAATTATGGTATGTTGGTGGAGAAAAAGCTTTTTTACATACTTACCTATATGAAAGTTCATTATACCCTAAAGCTAGTAAATGGTTTACAAGTTTAGTATCTAAAAAAGAAAATATTAAAAGTTTAGAAAATTCCTCTAAAAAATTGGGGGTAACAGAATTTAAAGTTATTTCGATGAATCAAGGAAATAAAGTTACCCGAATAGCTTGTTGGAGGTTTTAACAATATAATGTGTTTACAAAGCTTATTAAGTAGTATTAAAATTTCATTTTAACATTAAAATTCATAACTCTTCCAGTCATAAAGTTAGGTATAGCGTATTGACGTTTACTATAAGCATCACGTACCCAAGTATTGGTAATTGCATTACGAATATCAAAAACATTAAATAACTCTAACCCAATAGTTAATTCTTTAAAATGACGTAAAAATCCATTAGAGTGTTGTTTGTTAATATCTGCTACAACATAAGAAACACCTAAATCAGCACGCTTGTAGTCGTTTAGTCTATTTTGGTATTGATAAACATCAGCATAAGCTGGAGCACCACCAGGAACTCCAGTATTATATACGATATTTAAGTAAGCTTTTAAATCAGGTAAATTAGGTACATAATCTTGAAAAAGCATTCCAAACTTTAAACGCTGATCAGTTGGCCTAGCAATATATCCTTGATTATTAATGTTTTCTTCTGTTTTTAAATACCCAAAACTAATCCAACTATCATTACCAGGAACAAATTCACCATTTATTCTAAGGTCTAATCCATAAGCATACGCTTCAGTAATATTATCTGCTCTGTATCGAATACGAACATTGTCAACAGAATAAGAGTTTACATCAGTTAAATTTTTATAATACAATTCAGTAGTTAATTTAAAAGGACGTTCCCAAAGTGTAAAGCTATAATCGTTACCAGCTACTAAATGAATTGATTTCTGTGCTTTTACTTCTGGGTGTGCTATTCCATCATAATCACGTAATTCTTTATAAAAAGGAGGTTGTGAGTACCATCCTCCAGAAATTCTGAATAGCATGTCTTTTTCCCAGTCTGGTTTAATAGCAAATTGAACTCTAGGACTAAATGTAATTTGGCTTTTAGAAGGTTGGTTGTTTGTGTTTACTGTCCAAGCATGTGATCTTACTCCTAAATTTATCCAAACTTTATGATTGTTCCATTCTGTTTTTCTACTAAATTGAATAAACCCAGAAGCTCTATTAATATCAACATTATTTTTAGCTTTTACTCTTTTAAAAGGTTCAATTGGTCCAGTATATGGTAAATAAGGTTGATTGTTTGTAGAGTGATGCGGTGGTCGCACAGAGAAACCTAGAGAATCAATTACTTCCCATTCATTAATTCTGTCTTTAATGTTTTCAGTTTGATATTTGATACCAGCTTTCCATTCATTTTTTCCATCTTTTAATGTAGCTCTTATTTGGGCAGAGTTTATTAATGCATCTAAATCATTACGAGCATGATTTATTTGAGAACCAATCCCTTGAGAAAATTTAACTTCACCAAAATTTTCTGAACCAACATTACTATCAACTTCTCCCAAGTTATAAGAAGCAGCTATATCAAAATACTCTTCTTCTTGGGTGTTAAATGAAGAAATTGTACCTGTTAGTTTAAGATTTTCATTTACTTGATAGTCTGCTGAAAAAGCACCAAAAAGAGTTTTAAAACGATCTTTTTCTTGACCTCTATAAAAAACAATTAATTCAAGAGGATTGGCAATTGTACCAAACCTAGTTTTACGGGTTAAAGGCTTATAATTATAATTGTTTAAAGAAAAATTACCAAGAAAATTAAGTGTTAATTCGTTAGAAGCTGTATAAGAGAAAGCTGATTGGATATCAGTAAATTCTGGTCTGAAATTAACTTCTGTTTGTTTACTATTTACAAATAAACTATTGTCACGGTATCGTACCCCAACCATAGCACTAAGTTTATCTTTTAAAAAAAGATCTTCTACTGTAAAACTCCCTCCTAACAAACTAAGGTCTAATTGAACTCCAAACTCTTTAGGTTTCCTATAGGTGATATCTAAAACAGAAGAAAGTTTATCTCCATATTTAGCTTGAAATCCACCAGCAGAAAAATTAATGTTCTGTATCATATGTGGATTAATAAAACTAAGACCTTCTTGCTGTCCAGAACGGATTAAGAAAGGACGGTATATTTCAATCCCATTTACGTACACTAAGTTCTCATCAAAATTACCACCTCGTACATTATACTGTGTACTTAATTCATTATTATTACTAACACCTGGCAAGGTCATTAATATATTTTCTACACCAGCATTTGCGCCAACAATGTTTTTTACTTTGTTAATATTT
The DNA here is from genome assembly GCF_964512825.1 of Tenacibaculum halocynthiae. Lineage (NCBI taxonomy): Bacteria > Pseudomonadati > Bacteroidota > Flavobacteriia > Flavobacteriales > Flavobacteriaceae > Tenacibaculum > Tenacibaculum halocynthiae. The sequence continues at coordinate 158,217 of NZ_CAZELG010000045.1, forward strand.
ATTTTTGTAATTCCTTGTGCTTCTTTCTTATTGTTTTTAACAACAACTTCTTCTAACTTTTCATTTATATATTCTAAAGTTGGAGAAAAATTAAAAGTTCTTTTACCTCTTGCTGTAAACTTTTTAGTTATTATTTTGAAAGAAACATGGCTAAAAGTAACTTTTACTGTTTTTCTTATAGGAATAGTAAATTGATAGTTACCGTTTTGATCAGTTGTAGTTCCTTTTTGTAAGTATGATATAGCAACACCTTCAATTGGCGAGTTATACTTGTTGGTAATTCTTCCTTTAACTAATGCTGTTTTTTGAGCAAAAATAAGTGTTGGGAATAAAAGTAATATGATTAGTTTCTTCAAAATAATGTGTGTTTACTTTCTAAAAAACGTAGCTTTTAATGTTTTGGTATTACCAACGTTATCAGAAAGTACAAGTTTAAAAAGATGTTTGCTACCAACCAACTTTTTATCACTAAAATCATAAGTTAATATTCCTTTTTTATGATTAAATTCCATTAAAACCCATTGATTATCAATGGTAGCATGATAATTTCGTATGCCAGATTCTTTATCGATAATTTTAACTTTGAGTTTTTTATGCTTTGTAACCCATTGTTTATTGTAAAAGTTTAATAATTTAATGTATGGTTTTTTTGTGTCAAATAGTAATTTGTAACTACCTAATGATTTAGTAGAAGTATATACTTTGTTAAATTTTTTCTTAGTAGAAACATATCTTGGATATTTTGGGTAATCTACATTAGCAATATATACTTGTTGTTTTTGTAAGTCTGTTAAATGAGTTGTGTTAAACGTCAATGTATAGCGTTTATCTAAAGGTATTGTAGGCGTATGAACTTTAGTTACACCATTTTCAACTTTAAAATCTATAAAACAATCTTTATAAAAGGTGTTTTTAGGAAAAGCAATTATGCTATTTTTTTGTTGAAACTTATTAAAGTTTTTAGCAGTAATTTTAAAGTTAGTTGTATCTTTTTGCTGAAAAATTAAATTACTTTTTACACCCTTAACTGGTATTTTAACACTAGTTGTATTATTTTTTAAATCTTTAATTAGTATTTCAACAGTGTAATTTAATCCGTTTTCAATAACAATTTTTCCGTTATTCACTAAGTTTTTATACAAACTCAATCTGTTTTCAAGTACTTTATGTGTTTTTTGAACTCTTTTCTTATATTTTTTGTAGTGTTTATAATCGATTAATAAATTAATGAATTTACTTTCTGAAAAAGAAAATGTTTCTACATCATGATAATATACAGTTGTCCCGTTTACTTTCATTTCTAAACTATAAATTCCATTTTTATTTGTAGCACCATTTAGTCTATCAAAAGTACTAACACCAAAGCCAATTATTCCATATGCATTAATTCTGTCAGTAATATATTTCCCTTCTTCAACTTGTTTAAATTGTAAAACAGCTTTATTTGTTGAATTATCAATACGAGCATCATCGCTTAATGGGTAAGCAATTAATTTTTGAATTGTTGGTCTCTTATTATCTTTTGGGTTTATACCAAAAAGCAAAGGGTTAATTATTTTTTCTGTTTTAGTGTTTCTTATTTCATAATGTAAATGTGGACCACCAGACCCTCCAGTATCACCAGTATAACCAATTATATCTCCTTTTTTTATTGGAAACTTTTCAGGCTTAGGGAAAATATTCCCAATTGCATATTTTTCTTTTTTATACTGTATGAATTTAACATATTGTTGTATAGGATTTTTAAATTTTTGTAAATGAGCATACACTGTAGTATATCCGTTAGGATGCTCAATATATATGGCTTTTCCAAAACCATATTGCCCAATTTTTATTCTAGAAACATGTCCATCAGCTGGTGCATAGATAGGTATACCTTCCTTTCCTTGTGTTTTTATATCTATTCCAGAGTGAAAATGATTACTACGCAATTCACCAAATGTACCCGATAAAACTATTGGAATTTTTAAAGGAGAAGAAAAATAGTTTTTAGGATATTGATGCTGAGTAAATCCAAATTGACTAAGAAATACTAAAAAAAGAAAAGAGTAAAATTTCAAAATTGCAATAGTTTTGCAACAAAATTAGCAAAATTATAATAAAAAGTAAATGGTTAAAATAGAGTTATTTACTAAAAAGCTGTAAAAATTTTGTTAAATTAATCTATAATGGTAACTTTGTAGAAATAGTTTTATTCTCAAAAAATAAATGAGTAACACTCAAAAAGCAATTCATTTACTGGAAGATAGATTAAAAACACTGTTATCCAATTATGAATTTTTAAAGGAAGAAAATAAGATTTTATTTCAAAACAATGCTAAGTTACATAATTTATTAAAGGAGAAAGAGCAAGAATTAGCAATAAACCAAAAAGAATTTAAATTGTTGAAAATTGCAAAAACTATTGAGGGCAGTAACGAAAATACAAGAGAAACAAAACATAAAATAAATACTTTAGTAAGAGAGATTGATAAATGCATCAAACTCTTAAATATTTAAAAGTTCTTTACATGACAAAGTTAAAAGTTAATGTTGTAATAGCAGGTAGAACTTATCCTTTAAGTGTTAATAATACAAGTGAGGAAGAAGGGATGCGTAAAGCAGCTAAAAACATTAATGATTTAATTGCTAAATATGAGCAAAATTATGCAGTGTCTGATAAACAAGATGTTTTAGCAATGTGTGCATTACAATTTGCATCTAAATTAGAAATAGCATCAATTAGTAAAGAAGAGGAAGATAAAGAAGTATTACATAAAATAAAGGCGTTAACTAATTTATTAGACGCGCAATTATAAGTTCTTTAAAATACATTATTAACATACTGCCTACATTAATACCTAGTTTAATAAACTCAACACTATTAAATTAAAAAGGATAAGTCTTGATTAGTAAAGCACGCCGACTTTGTTTCGGATTCTTGATCAATCAGTTAGTCCTAAACCTGTTCACCCGGAGTTTATAAGACCTTATTAATGTAGGCTTTTTTTATACAATCAAATTAAAATTATGGAGGGAGTATTATTTCCTGCGTTAGCAGGAATTATAGGTTTAGTAATAGGTTTTATTATTGCTAAAATGTTAGAAAAAACAAAAGCTAATAAATTAATACAAGAAACAAAAAAAGAAGCAAGAAATATTGTAAAAGAGGCAAAAGTAGAAGCTGATTCAATTAAAAAAGAAAAAATATTACAGGCTAAAGAAAAATTTATTGAGCTTAAATCTGAACATGAAAAGGTTATATTATCAAGAGAAAAGAAGGTTTCAGATGTAGAAAAAAGAATAAGAGATAAAGAAAGTCAAGTTTCTTCAGAATTAGATAAAAATAAAAAGTTAAATAGAGGTCTAGAGAAAAAAGAGGCTGATTATGACTATAAATTAGAGTTTTTAGATAAAAAAGAAGCTGAAGTTGAAAAAATACACAAGCGTCATGTAGACATGCTTGAACAAATTTCAGGATTATCTGCAGATGAAGCAAAAACAGAATTAGTAGCTTCATTAAAAGAAGAAGCAAAAGCTGATGCTATGGCTTTTATCCAAGATACAGTTGAAGAATCTAAAATGACTGCGCAGCAAGAGGCTCGTAAAGTTGTATTAAACACAATACAAAGAGTAGGAGTAGAACAAGCTGTTGAAAATTGTGTTTCAGTTTTTAATTTAGAATCTGATGATGTTAAAGGTAGAATTATTGGTAGAGAAGGTCGTAATATTAGAGCTTTAGAAGCAGCTACTGGTGTTGAAATTATAGTTGATGATACTCCAGAAGCAATTATTTTATCATGTTTCGATCCTGTACGAAGAGAAATTGCGAGATTATCAATGCATAAATTGGTTACTGACGGTAGAATACACCCTGCAAGAATTGAAGAGATTGTTAAAAAGACTGAAAAACAAATAAACCAAGAAATAATTGAAGTAGGTAAGCGTACAGTTATTGATTTAGGAGTTCATGGTTTGCATCCTGAATTAATTAAAACCGTAGGTAGAATGAAATATCGTTCATCTTATGGACAAAATTTACTTCAGCATTCGCGTGAAGTTGCTAACCTTTGTGGTATTATGGCTGCAGAAATGGGCTTAAATGCTAAAGCTGCTAAACGAGCTGGTTTATTGCATGATATAGGTAAAGTTCCTGAAACTGAAAGTGAACTTCCACATGCTTTATTAGGTATGCAATGGGCGGAAAAATATGGAGAAAAACCAGATGTTTGTAATGCGATTGGAGCTCACCATGATGAAATAGAGATGAAGAGTTTATTATCACCTATTGTACAAGTTTGTGATGCTATTTCTGGAGCACGTCCAGGAGCTCGTCGTCAAGTTTTAGATAGCTATATTCAACGATTAAAAGATTTAGAAGATATAGCTTTCGGTTTTACAGGTGTACAAAAAGCTTATGCAATACAAGCTGGACGTGAATTACGTGTAATGGTTGAAAGTGCAAAAGTTAATGATACTAAAGCAGCTGAATTATCATTTAATATTTCACAAAAAATACAAAATGATATGACGTATCCAGGTCAGGTTAAAGTAACAGTAATTCGTGAAACGAGAGCGGTTAATGTGGCGAAATAAGAATAAAAGAATACACTTTATATTAAAAAACCCGAGTTTTGACTCGGGTTTTTTAGTTTATTTATTTCTCCTTGATTTTATTTTTTGTTTTGTTGTAGGTTTTTTAAAGTAATAATTATCACTATTTCTTTTACTCTTTCTTCTTTTTAAAACTTTACTACGTTTACCTATTCTAGCATTAGGCTTTGCTCTGTAATAAAAGAAATTGTTATCTTCTTTAAATTGACGATAGTTATTTCTGAAATCTCTTCTATAAAAATATGCATTGTCATAGTCAAAAACATCTCCAATATTAATATCTATACTGAAGCCATCATCACAACTTTCATATTCATTATAGTATCTTTGACTTTTTACATCTCCCTTATAAAATGGATTTCCCCACCTATCATATCTAACACGTAAATTTCCTACTTTAGTTAATTGACCTCTTCTGTATCTAATAAATACACTACCAATACGTGTTACGTTACCTCTGTAGTCGTAATTAACAAATACATTACCAATTCGTCTAATTCTACCTTTAAAATCCCTGTCAATACGAACACCTCTATTGGTTTTAGTACGTCTACCGTAATAATCTACATATTTGGTATCTCTATAATGTGTGTTAAAATCAAATTCACCATTTAAAAAAACATGAAATTGAACATTTCTTTCTACAAAGGTTACTGCGTCATCGTAACGATATGTAACCCCAATTTTGCTAGTTGATTTATTAATATTGTTTGCACTTAAAGGTGTTAAAAACATTATTGTTAATAAAAAAAGTATCCCTGTTCTCATAATTACTAGTTTTAGGGTTATGCCTACTCTATATGCTTTTCAGCTACCGCATTTATTTATAGTTTTCAAATTGCGTGCCAAAAAAATAAAGAATAAGAATATTTAGTTCCATAAAGGGTAGGAGTTATAGTTCTTTTTAATGTAAAAACCTCTCATTTTCATGAGAGGTTTTTTTGGTGAAATCTTTTACTTTACTTATGTAACTATTATTATTATTTAATATTTTTTATAATTATCTATGAATATAAATCCAACCTTTCTGGCTTTTACTTTCATCACTTCCTAATTTCAGTAAATAAAAATAGGTACCGTCTGGTAAATCTTGATCTTTATTAACAGTAACTCTACCATTTGATTTTCCTTTCCAATCATTTTTATAGTTTTCAGTTTCGTAAACTACATTACCCCATCTATTAAAAATTGATAAATTATTATTTTTATATTGCTCTAAACCTTCAAAAGTCAATGTTTCATTTTCAGAATCACCATTAGGAGTAAATATTAAGTTTATATCAGCTAATTCACCTGCAGCGAATTCAGAACCTATAGTTATTACAGTATATTCATCAGGAATAAAAGAATTTGACATTATTCTACCAGAATTAAGATCTCCAGATGAAGATGTTCTACCCAAGTCAATCCATTTTGATTCAGTTTTACTCCACCCAACAACTCTTAAAAGATTAATATTATTACTAATAGCATTTATATCACTTTTTGGGTCCCAAGTAAGTGTGATTTTTGTTTCTGAAGCTCCATCTAAATCCCAAAATTCTAAATTACTGATGTTACTAATAAAAATTTGTTTTTGAGAAGTAGAAAAAGACTCTGTAAAATTAGTAGGAGGAGTGTTTGGGTTATAAAAATAATAAGCCCCACTATATTCATTATTATTAGTTTGTGATGGTAAAATCATTGGTCTTAATCTATTGTCATCACCAATAGGAAAAACAAATTCATTAGTTCCAAAAACAGAAGAATAACCATCAACATGTCTTGAATCATCTTCTCCAATATAAAATTGATGATTTATATAATCTAATGATACATTAGGTTTATTTCGTGGAGTAAAAATTTTACCATTGAAAAAGCTCATTTCTCCAGTTGTTCCTAATGAGCTATATAATTCAATATCATTTATAGCATCAAATTCTAGGTTTTCAAAAACAGCTCTGTTGTTACCAGATACTGTTCTTATTTCATTGTCACTGTAAAAACCAGCTAATCCTTTATTGTTGTCATCCAAAACTCCATCGTTAATAAAGTCAGTATGGAATCCTATACTTGCATTTTCATGCATTTTAATATTTCCGTAATTGTGAAACGCTGATGTTTGTGCGTTGATAAATAATGACATAAATAATGCCATAATAGATAATAAAAACTTCATAAATACCCCCGTATTTTTTAATTCTTTAATTATTTATTTTTAAACTTGAAAAAGTTTATACTGTATGTTCCTGTTTATGTTATATACATCATTTCATATGTCGTGTTTTTTAATTCTTAATTACACATCAAAGATATTTTATTTACTATTAAAGTTATTTATATTTCGGTAAGAAGTAATTTTATAACGATAGAAGGTTATAATTTTACATTTACTTATGTTTAATAACTCTTTTTACAATCCCCAAAAGGTGATTGAGTTTTCTTCTATTTCTTGGTATTCAGTAGCATTAATATCTACTTTATACATAATAAATTCATTAAAACTAGTAGTTGCATGCTGAGCAGATTGATTACCAGTGGCCCAGCCAATAGCAAAATCTTCTGTTCTAGTACATCTACCTCGTATATATGCTCCATTAAAGCGTTGTACTCCACCTGAACGAGCTATGCTATTTGTGTTTGTTTTAATAAAAGAATATATTTCCCATACATTATTATTTCCACTATTATTAAAATTACGAGTTGGGTTACAGCATACACCAGGGTCAAAGTATAAGTTTTGATTATTCCAGTTTACATGGGCAGACCAACGATTAGAGCTTACTAGTACACCGAAAGAGTGTTGTGATTTTCTTGTAGCTCTCATTACACCAATAACTGTTCCTCTATCACCATTTGTAGTAACATCTTGTATTCCATTAGGAGTGTCTATAGTTAGATGATCATTACTACCATCTCCTTGAAAGTAAGGGAATGTTTCAGGATAAAAGCGAGGCTGTCTGTTTAGTGTTGTTTGAATAGCATGTCTATTTAAACCACTTTGGTCATACCATGTATGTACAAACACATTATTAGCACCTCTCCAAGCGTTAATTGCTACTATATCGACTATATCATTATCACCCCATCCAAAATCTTGTTCAGCATTATCACCAGCTCTTCTCAACCTAATTAAAGGACCTACATAATCACTTTCTAGAACTCTCATAGAAAAGGCAAAGCTAATATCTGTAAGCTTTTCATCTAGAATGTGTGATGGTTTTAATGTAGGATATTGATTATAGGTAGCAATCTGAGAGTAACCCCATAAGGATATGAAGTAAAAAATGAAAGCTATTTTTTTATGCTTATATACTATCATCTTTTTAAATCTCCTGTTAAATGAAAATTATTTGTACTAGTACATAATAGCCCAGCTCCAGCATCTTTACCTGCTGTTTTAAAGCGTGAAAGTCTATTTAAAACTGTAACCCCTCCAGCTCCAGCTATTTCTATTTTACCTGTATTTATTTGATAAATACTAATATTAAAACCAACAGGTAAGCCAGCAGGAACGTTTAGTGTAACATCGGTAGCACTATTGAAAGTAAAAACTTTTCCATTATCTACAGATGTTAATGTGTAACTAGCTGTTTTATTAATAACTTCTGCTAAATTTGGATCGACCCATTGAGTTCCTGTTCCGGTTGATGATAATACTTGTCCATTTGTTCCAGCATTAGAACTACTATCTGAAAAAGAACCTACAACTCTTAAGTTGTTATTAAGTATTGTATTCCCATTTAAAGTAATGCCATTAGAAGTAGCAGTTAATGTTAAACCTAAAGCACCAGATATTTGTGTAGAATTACCTGTAGAGCCTAATTGTAAAGCTCCAGTAGCAAATAATTGAGTAGCGCCATTACTAAAAAATTGTAATACATTTAAGTTATTAAAAACTAGTGAATTTCCGCCACCATTTAAAGTTCTAGGGCCAAGTAATGTACCATTGGAAGAATAGATGTTAGTAAATGAATTAGTAGGAGCAGTCCAAGCAGTACCATTAAAAAAATAAATGTTTTTTTCAGCAATATTATATAGGAAAGAACCTTCAGTTGCTCCAGTAATATTGTTCATTTCTGTATTGTTTTGAGCAGTCGGTAACCCCATCACTGAACCAGCATCAATTTGGGAGACTACTAAATTACATGTAAAAATAAAGGCTATAAAGAATAGTATTTTTTTCATAACTATAATCCTAAATATATAAATGTGTTAACTACTAAGTATGGTTGATATCTTTCAAAAGATTGACTAGACCCCCCCGTATTTACTGAAAATGTATGGCTGTGATTTCCAGATGTACTAGTGTTTGTAGTACCTCCCTGATTATAAAAAGTTCTATTTGCATCTGCACCATTTCTAATTTGATCAGCTCCTAAAGCTCTATTAAAATTATGGCTATGATTACCATCATCTGATGTTGTGCCTGCAAAATTTATATTAGGTAAATTAGATTGTGATAAAGTAGTATTTGATAAACCTCCAGTGTCATTTATATTTTCAGTAGAGGAGGGGTGTTTTAATGTTCTATTTTCAGAATTAGGAATATTAGTCGTAAAACCTAAAGTTGTAGCATTAGTTTCAGCCAAAGTAGGTAAAGAGCTAGTAGCTCTACCATTTAATATATACCAACCAGAATGATCAGTTGTTAAAACACTGTATTTAATTTGCCCTAAAGAAATATTTACTTCGTTAATAGGGCTCCAATTAGTACCGTCAAAAAAATAAATATTTTTTTGAGTCATATTGTAAAGGATTGAACCTTCTGTAGCTCCTGAAATATTATTCATTTCTGTATCATTATTTGCTACTGGTATTCCCATAACAGAATCGCTATTTATTTGAGAGTGAATAGAGTTAGCTATAACTATAAAAGTTAGGAAGATGAATGTTTGTTTTATCATAGTCCTAAATAAATAAAAGTATTAAAGACTATATAAGGCTGATACCTATCAAAAGATTGATTACTACCCCCACTATTAACTGTAACTGTATGGCTATGGTTTCCTGTAGTATTAGTATTTGTACTTCCGTTTTGATTGAAAAAAGTTCTGTTAGCATCACTTGGGTGTCTAACTTGATCAGTTCCTATAGCTCTACTAACAGTATGGTTGTGATTACCATTTGTTGAAGTAGTTCCATTAAAAGTAACATTAGGTAAATTAGCTTGTGTTAAAACAGTGTTAGATTGACCTCCTAGGTCACCAATATTTTGAGTTGCAGAAGGGTGTTTTAAAACTCTATCTTCAGCATTAGGTAAGTTGGTTGTGAAACCTAGGTTTGTTGCATTAGTTTGAGCATTTGTTGGTAATGTAGTTATAGCTCTTCCATTTAATAGATACCAACCAGAATGATCAGCTGTTAAAGAGCTATATACAATATCACCAATTGTATTTTTATCTTTATTAACAGGAACCCAATTCGTTCCGTCGAATATATATATGTTTTTTTGAGAAATATTATAAACCATTGACCCCTCGTTAGCTCCTGTTATACCATTCATTTCAGTATCATTTACAGTTACAGGAACACCCATTACAGAATTTGCATCAATTTGAGAAAATAAAGTTGATGTAAATAAAAGAACGACAAGGGGAAATATACGTCTCACGATTATTTTTATTTATCAGTTAGGAATAAAAAATAGTAATTATTGTTAGTTGATTATATTTTAATTTATTTATAAAAGATTTAAGTGTTATTATTAAAAATCAATAACGCTAAACATAAATTCTAAATCGATATCATCTTTTTGATTACCTCCATTATCACTATCTCCAATGTTAACTCTAAAACCACTAGCGGTTTGATTATAATATGTAATTCCAGGATCATCATAATTAGTATTGCTATTTCCAGGACAATTACCGCCACAATCTTTAATAGCTAATTGAATTATATAATTAGCATCACTCATTGCTGTTGTAAAAGTAACTTGATAATCACCTTCATTTATTCTAGTAATGGTTGCTATGTTATAATTTTTAGCAATTGAATGAGAAGAATAAGTACTCGTTGCATCAGCATTGTATGTCATGGTAACTTTAGCAGCTGCCTTGATAGTAGGTCCAGCTAAATAAGCACCACCATTAGCACCAACTTTAATATTATTATCAGTTTCTGCTCCAACGACATTAGCCGTTTGAGAGGTAGGTACTTCGTTTACATAAGTTATAGTACCTGTAGTAAGGTTTTGAGTTAGATTAGTTACTGGTCCACTTGCACCTGTTGCTCCAGTAGCACCTGTTGCTCCAGTAGCACCTGTTGCTCCAACTGCACCAGCGGCACCTGTTGCTCCAGTAGCACCTGTTGCTCCAACTGCACCAGCGGCACCTGTTGCTCCAGTAGCACCTGTTGCTCCAACTGCACCAGCGGCACCTGTTGCTCCAACTGCACCCGTTGCTCCAGTAGCACCTGTTGCTCCAGTAGCACCTGTTGCTCCAACTGCACCAGCGGCACCTGTTGCTCCAACTGCACCCGTTGCTCCAGTAGCACCTGTTGCTCCAACTGCACCCGTTGCTCCAGTAGCACCTGTTGCTCCAACTGCACCAGCGGCACCCGTTGCTCCAGTAGCACCTGTTGCTCCAACTGCACCAGCGGCACCTGTTGCTCCAGTAGCACCTGTTGCTCCAACTGCACCAGCGGCACCTGTTGCTCCAGTAGCACCAGTAGCACCTGTTGCTCCAACTGCACCAGCGGCACCTGTTGCTCCAGTAGCACCTGTTGCTCCAACTGCACCAGCGGCACCTGTTGCTCCAGTA
>NZ_CAZELG010000046.1:0-10829 GCF_964512825.1 Tenacibaculum halocynthiae
TACTACTTTGTAAACTTAAGACGTGTATAATTAATTGCTTAGGTAATCACCTACTTGGAAAATTCCTTCGGAATTTTCTCTGGCACGTTTTTGTTTGCTAAATTAGTTGCTTAAACACGCAACGAAATCATACACAAACACGTTGGGCAACATTACCAAAAATGAGAAAAACAATAAGCATTTTATTATTTTTTATAGTTTCATATTCATTTGCACAAAATAAAATTACTTATGAAAAAACTCTTGCTGAAATAAAAAAATCGTCCAAAGTTTTATGTACGAATTTAATAATTCCAAACGTTGAATTCTCAATTGGTATTTTCACAACTGAATGGGAAGTTGAAGACTTAACAGAAGAACAATGTGGAGATATTAAAACGAATGAATTAAGAAACAGAAAAATTCTTGAAATTCTTGAATCTAAAAAACTCTTAGAAAAATTTTACGTGGAGATGGAAAACAATAGCTTTGAGAGTATTGAATCAAATGAAAAATTTGAATGGAATAAAACTAATTATAAATCTGAATTTCTCAAACCATATTAGCGAATTGAATCAAGTTTACATCCCAATAATGAATAAAAAAGAAGCGAAAGAATTAATTAAATCAATTTGTCCAATATTTGAATCTGATTTTTGCTTCAAAAAATTAAACCGGAAATTATAAAACGATTGCCCAACACCATATAAAATTAATTGCTTATTTTAGGCTTAAACAAAGGTAGTTGCCCTTTTGTTACATCTGATTTTCCTGCGGAAAATCCTCGCACACAAAACCGCAACTAATCTTATACAAACACGTTCTAAACCATTTGAAAAAAACATTCGTAATCATATTGACCTTAATCGGATTTGTAACTTTCGGACAAGAAAATAAACTTGACGGCATTAAAAGCGAAGTAAACTCAATCGACTCTGACTCTACTCTAACGAAATCGGAATTTGATTGGAAAAAACTGACTGGAATTACGACTGATGGTGGCAGAATTTTAAAAGTGTGGCGGAACGAAAATCAAATATGTAAAATCGTAGAAGAAATTGGACTTTCTTATGGTCGAGTAAAGACTACTATTTATTTACAAAACGGATTACCAATTAAAATAATAGAAACGGAAGAAAACTTCGGACATAAAAATGGCGAACTGAATTACAATGAGCTCAACGAAGTTTTCAGAGCTTATATTTATGTTTTCAACTGGGAAAATGATGAAGGAAAAATTGAACGAATTGGGAAAAAAGTTTTTAGCGAAGGTAGTTGCTCAACATTTGATTATGAACCAATTTTAGAACGTGCTAAAAAAACGATTGAATGATTCCGACTGATAGTGAATTTTCGATATTATATTTGATTTACGGAGCTGTATTTTTACTAATTTTATTAGGATTATGGTTCAGACAAAAAAGAGTATTTTACATACATATATTTGTGTTTTTACTTTACACGGTTTTTATGATTTATATCTTTAGCGATGAAGAAAATTTTAAAGGTGGTGGCTCATTAGTTGTGTTCTTTTATGGAATTTTATTCCCAATAGTACATTTGTGCATTTACGGTATTATCCAAGCGATAAAAGCTATTGTAAAAAATAGAGCAAGTCATTACTAAAACTAAGGCTTGGACATTTTTGGAAAGTCACCAAATTTTTAATTTTGACGATTTCCAATAATAAAATAAATAGTAAAATTTAAAAATTCGGCTTGTGTTTAAACCGAAAAGTTATAGCTTATTTTCAGCGCTACTTTTCATATACGGAGCCGTTGGCAACAATAAAGATCAAAATACTCAAATTATCGAATTCACTTCTATTAATAATCTCGTGTAACGAGAAAAGGAAAAGTTGAAAACTAAAATTGGAATCTTGCCTTTAAAAGAGCAGAAAATTATCGGAATATTTCTCAATCTTATTCAGATAAAAAACTAATCCCAATTGACCTAAAAGACTTCATCAAAAATTTCTTTTCAGATTATAATTTCCAGAAAGAACATATTGATTTTAATAGCTTGACTGCAGTTGTCGGAGCTTGTTAAGAGACATATATTCTTAATAAAAACAATTGGATTTTTGATAATGAAAACTTCACAAATAGAATTGGAATTGGCCAAAAATGGAAAAACACCTTTAACTTCTCACAAGGCAGATTTTATTATGAGTGTGAATTAGTTGAAGTTGGTGTTTTAAAGAGTATAGGATTTTAGAAATCCAATGTAATATGGAAATTAAACCTGTATTTAATAACTGATTGCTAAAATTAAAGTTACCAACAAGGCGCATAATTAATTGCTAGGTTTAATGAACTGTAGAAAGTATTTGTTCAAACTAAAAAATAATAATTTTTAATTACATTTGAATAAAAATTGCAACTAATCATATACAAAAACGTTACCTTTTATTAAAAATATGAAAAAGTCTAAACCTATGAAAATACCTATAATTACTTTACTAACACTGTTAGTATTTTTAAGCTCTTGCAATAAGTATAAAAAACTAGATTATCTTGAGTTTAATAAAGCCTATACTAATTTCATTGAATTAGCTACAAACGAATATGGAGCAAAATACGGAATAGCAATAGCAGTGGTAAAAGACGACAGTATCATATTTGAGAAATATCTCGGAATGGCTGATGTAGATAAAAACATAAAGGTTAGCAAAAACACCCTCTTTTACATCGCTTCAATCACCAAATCTTTTACTGCAATGGCTGCCTTACGTCTTGAAGCTAAAGGAAAACTCGATTTTGATAAATCATTAGCCGAATTATTACCTGAAATTAATTTTGCTCCAGACCTTAAAGCTGATAGTATTAAAATTGAACACTTAATTACACATACATCTGGAATAGAAAATAACCCATTAAGGAATTTAAAAGCTTATTCAGGCTCATATGACAAAAATAATTTACAAACTATATTGGAGAAATTCACTGTAGTTAACGAAGATGCTCCTTTTGGTAAATTTGAATATACCAATACAGGATACATCATCTTAGGAATGATTATGGAAAAAGAATTGGGGGTTGATTGGAAATCTTTAGTTCAGCAGGAAGTATTGCAACCCTTAAAAATGAAGCATACAAGTACCCAAATGTCTAAGGCTATTGAGCAAGGTTTGGAAATTGCAAAACCACATACACAGAATAATGATGAAAATAAATTAGTCCGTCTTTTTTTAGAAAAAAAAGACAATACAATGCATGCCGCTGGAGGTATACTATCAACTGCTAAAGATATGGCTAGATATATGGTCGTAGCATTAAACAATGGTAAAATCGATGGAGAACAAGTAATTGACTCAAATTTGGTTAAGAATAGCCAGTTAAAACATGCTAAGCAGAATAGAATGTGGTATGATCTTAAACGATTCGGTTATGGTTACGGTTGGAACATCGCGACAACTCCGTTAGGAGATACACTAGTGCACCATTTTGGCAGTTTTACCGGAATGCATCCTCAATTCTCATTCGTACGAGAAACCGGAGTAGGTGTTGTTATAATGGCAAATGAAGGAAAAATTAGTTATGATCTTAATATGCTCCTTAGTGCGTATGTATTTGATTATTTCTCTAAACGAGAAAACCTCGATACTCACTATAAAGATAAACTAAAAGAGTATCACGAAAACTACACTAAAAAGAAAAAATCAGATACTGAATATATGATTAAATTGGCGAAAAGAACTTGGAAACTTGAACTGCCTTTTTCTTTATATGCTGGAACCTATACAAGTGATTTATTTGGTACACTACTAGTAAAAGAAGTTGAAGAAAATAAATTGATAGTTACAATTGGAAACCTTAAATCTGATATAGCAACACCACACAGAACTAATGCTATTAGAGTTGTTATGGGTGAGGAAGGTTCAGTAGTCCAATTTGTAGTAAACGATGGTAAGGTAGAAAAAGCTATCTGGAAAGGACTAACATTTACCAAAATGACACATTAAAAACAACGAAAAGGTAACATCGTATAAAATTAATTGCTAGGTAAACCTAATTATGAAAATCCTCGCGGACTTTCTATTTGGTTATTTTTTTTCGAAATTTAGTGCTTGTAACACGCAACTAATCTTATACAAATACGTTGGCAAACATTGTGACCCGTCCTGAAATAAGGCTACATAATTTTAAACATTATGTATAGAAATGACAAAGTCATTAGACGTTACAGTGAACCATTTAAATTAAAAATATTAGCCGAACTTACAATCGGAAAACACACAAAGAGCCAACTTTGTAAACTCTACTCCATTGCACCTACAACTGTAAACGAATGGATTAAAAAATACAATCGTAAAGACTGACCCGTCCTGAAATACGACTACAGCCTAAAGTCTATCTTAACCTGTAACCGTATTTCAGGACTAGACAAAGTTCATTTCTTAAAATTATTTAATCACCTTCACAATACCTCTATCAATAATATCTAAAGCCGTTGTTATCTTCGACATCTCTTTAAATAGCTTACCATTTTTACCAGAATGATGGCTGTGTCCAATTGGTTCAAAAAAATAATTTTTTGAAGTTTTTATCTTATCTAAATCAACATCAATAGCATATACAATTGCGGGTTGGCCAACTCTTCCAGAACCACTATAAATACTATCATTTGGAAAACGATCTTTACTGTAATATTTATTCCAATTAAATGATTGATTGACTTCCATTAACACTCTAAATTTATTTAACTTTCCAATCTTTGCTTTTGAATTAATAATAAAATCATCAGTTGGTGTTGCACCTGAAACAGCGTCTATATCATAAGATTTCCCTAACGGAATGTATAATCCGTCTGAAGCCCTAATCCCTCTTTTATGTGCCCAATACGGTAATGACTCTGGTCTACGAACAATTGCTGATTTCCAAATTCCATTTTCATTTTTCTGACCATTTACATATTTACTTGTAGCAATTGATTTAGGTACAAATAAACTTTCAATATAATTACCATCAATATCTTCAACCCAAACTACCATCATTGCGTAACGAAACGCATCACCTTTCTTTACATCAATTTCAACCGAAATGTCATTAAGTTCTTTCTTTACAGTAATACTTTGCTTTCCATCCTCTAATGTTTCTTTTCCTTGTAAACTATTCCTGTACTCATTCCCAAAATCATATATTTTATTAAACCCTGTAATATTAAAAAATAATCCCATTAATAAAACACCAGTTACAAATAATAACCCTACAGAATGAGTATTTAAAAAGTTATTTTTTGAATTTATACTATACATTTTTAGTGGTTTTATATTATTAATAATGTGAGAAATCACCCCTATCGAAAACAGAAAACCGAAAACTGTATGTATAGAAGCTATGGATTTGTTATAAGGTTGTACATACATCAAAACTCCAGTTACACCTAATACTAAAAACAATACAGCAATGCTGGTACTTATTAATTTTCTTAACTTCATATTCTAAAAATCAAATCTATAATTAACCTTAAATGCTATGCCCCAATTCGTTCTTGTAACCTGTTCATTAAAATTATCTGTCACTACAAAATAGATATATGACAATGGTTTATATTCCCATTGTAAACGACTATTAATGTTAAAGTTATTTCTCTGTGTGTTATACTGTACATAAGTTGTCCAATTTAAACGATTACTAAAAAACACTTCACCTGTAAATTGAGCCAAATGAAAGGTTTCTTTTCCTAGATTATAAAGATTAATATTGTTTAAAGAATAATTAATATTTAATTGTGCAAATGGTAAAAGTCTATAACCTATTTCGGAATTAAAACCTCTTCTTTCTCCGTTAAAATATCCACCGTAAAAAACTTCGGTACCATAATATAAATTTTTGTTACTTGAACGGTTATTGTAACCAATTTTAATATCGAAAGTATTGTAAACATCTGGTTGAATAGGCTTTCCATTGTTTAGAATATCAAACCCATATTGAAAATTGAAGTAATTATGTGTTAAGTTGAAATATAAAGATGATAAGTTCTTCTTAAACCAAATCGAATTCCCAATTACTGTAGACATCTCGGTAAGCTTCCCCTCTCTATTCCAAAATGCATCATTTACTACTGATAAATAACGAAAACGGTCTATCGTTTTAGATTTTGTAGGATAGTACGTTTTCTGAAAAACAAAATACGAATCTAAATATGATTTTCTAATAACTTGATTGTTTATAGCATCGTAATTATAAAGTCTAGGTGTAAACCCAACATCTGTTATAAAATTTTTATCTACCGTTTTAAATGCTCCCTTGGCATATGTCTTTCTTGAATTATATTGTCCTTCAACATTGAAAAAACTATTATCAGATTCAATCTTACTACTTAAACTCTTACCATAGTTTGTCTGTGCAGACCATAGCTTGTTATTTGATTTATAATTTAAGTTTAAACCAAAAACACGGTTGTAATCATTTTTAAATTTGACTCCGTTAGTTTGCTGTCTATTAACCCAATAAGCAGTAGTAGTAAAGTCTCTTGATAATTTATGACGACCAACCAAAACCGCATAATTTTGCGCTTGATTTCCTCCAGTTTTTTTGGTTTGAGCACTTAAAATTCCGACACGTGTGTTTGGAGAAATATTTCCCGAAAGTTTTAATCCAAATTGCATATCTGTTGTAGCTCCAATTATTCGAGAATAAAACGGATTAACTCCAGAAGTTCCTAAATTATTAAACAAATCACTATTTTCTAAAAAAAAGTTTCGCCGCTCAGGAAAATTAATCGCAAAACGTGTTAAATTAACTACCTGTTGATCAACATCTACTTGCGAAAAATCAGGATTAATGCTAGTCTCTAACCTCAAAGAAGAAGTTATATTATATTGCGCATCAATACTTGGTTTAAAAGTAGACTCTTGTATGCTCTTAGTAACATCTTTTTCAAAATTATAAGTTACTGATGGTACTAACACAAATTTTGATGTATTTGTTTGAGGTAAATTTTGAATAATTATATCTTCTGTAAAGCGTAAATCAAACTGAAAAAAGTTGCGTGACATATCGGTATAAGTCATCCATTTATTAGTCTTAAAGTCTCTGTAAAAAAATTGAACACCCCAAGTATTGTTATTTATATCAAAATTTAAAGCTTTAAACGGAATTTCTATTTCGTATATTTTTTTAGTGCCCTTAATCCCGGTTTTCGAATACCAAACTGAGTTCCAACTTTCATTAAAACTGTAATCAGTTCCATTAAAATCTACCAAAGCATCTACTTGAGTATTTCCAGTGTTTAATGTGAAATAATAACCGTTATTTTCTTTGTTGAAGGGGTCTAATACTATTCCAAAAGCATCACTACTCACAACAGCATCGCCATGATTGTCGCGTTTTAATGTGCTAATTTTACTTTTTGATGTTGTATCATGATATACTACCCCTATGTATAGATTTGTCCCATCATGATACATTCTAACTTCAGTTTTATTTTCTGATTTACCTGTATCATTAGGGTAATAATTATTAAAATTACTAAATACTTGTGCTTTTTGCCACATTAATTCGTTTAACTTTCCATCTATCTTTGCTGATTTATTAATAAAATGAATTGTTTTATTTTGTGAATATCCATAAATACATATACCAACGATTGTTAAAAAAGTGAATAGTTTAGTTTTCATCTGTAAGTTTATAAGCAATTAATTTATGCTTTAACATAGCAGGTACTAGTATCATTTTTAACTCTGGTATATAAGTAATATCAGCAGCGTTTACTTTTTCTTTAGTAGTATTTAAAAGTAAGATTTTAGTACCGTTTTTAGTTACATAATGTATCATTCCCTCCCAACTGGATATTAAATAATCACCGTTACCTATAGCTACAATTCCATCTGGATTAGATATATTTTTTGCTATTATTTTTGAAGTTTTTGTTTTTAAATTATAACTGCTTATAGTTTTATCACCCAAACCAATTAGTATATTCTTATCTTCATAAAGCACTCCGTTTGGCCATTCTAAATTATTCTTTAAGATGATTGCCTTTCCTTTTTTCAATGCAAATAATTTTCCGCTTTTTGTACCACTCCCATAAACGGTTCCATCTTCACTTACAGTTAAATCATTGATCCGCTCTGTACCTTCAATTTTATACTTCTTGATAATCCTTGATGTAATAAGGTCGATTTCTAAAACTGTATCAAAATCAGCAACGAATAATTTATTTTTATATATAGTCATTCCGGTTGGCCCTTCAATTTTATCAATCCATTTATGACTTATAATTTCACCATTTAAATCTATTTTGCTTATAAACCCTTTCCCATTGGGTTTTAACCAATGCCCGTTAATACTGGTAACATAAAGTATATTATTAGTCTTATCATAAATAACCGATTCTAAATCATTTAAAACTGTATCGGTTTCCCATAGTTTTGTCAATTTTGGATTCTTTAAAGTTTTTGTGAAACCTAATTTTTGTGGCATACACGATTGTAGATAAAAAGTAGCGATTACTACGAAAATTAAAATAGTTCTCATATTTGTAATTGTTTTATACCCCAAAACTATAGCTTACTTAAATTGTGATTTTAAAAAGAGGACAAATCTTCAATTTTTGTACACATACTTCCTATAATACATTTATAACCTTTAAATACTTGTTTGTATTCTCTTTTATATTGTTTGTACACTAATCACTAACAATAACTTGTTTTTATTGTACTTTTATGAATTGAAAATGAAGCGTTTTTTAAAAATATTTAATCTCTCTATTTATAAGCACATACTCTTTTGGATCGTGGTTTTCTTGTTTTACACAACATCAGCAAGAGAACGATTTGGTACTACAGAAGAAGTTCTAGTTACCTATATTTTTCATGTACTGTATCAAATAATAATTGCTTATACTATTTTGCATTTTATTATACCTTATTATAAAAAGAATAGAAGTATTTTAAAACTCTTACTTTTAATTATTCTAGTATTTTTCGTTATAAACTTTTTAAATGTTTCGATCCGAATGTCTTTTCTTGAAAAAGCATATCCCGATTGTTATAAGGTATTTTTAGACAACAACGGAAACATTACGTTTTGGGAACGCATATTTGATGTAAAAACAATTTTCATTCATTTGCCCCTGTTTTATTTACAACCTTTATTCTTTTTAGTTGGTCTAACATTTTATGAAAACCAATATAAACTTTCAAAAATTAGAGAACAGAAAAAAGAATTGGAATTAAAAGCATTAAAGCATCAGTTAAACCCTCATTTTTTATTTAACACTTTAAATAATTTGTACGCTATGTCTGTTGAAAAATCAGATAAAGCACCAGAAGTCATTGAAAAACTTTCTAGTATATTAGATTATATGTTATACGGAAGTGATACTAAATTTGTACCAATTTATAAAGAAATAGAACTTATTGAAAATTATCTGGCCTTAGAACAAGTACGTTATGAAGATAGAGTTTTAGTATCATTTAAAAATTCGATAACTGAAAATTATAAAATTGCACCTTTATTATTACTAACCTTTATTGAAAATGCATTTAAACATGGTGTTAGTCAGGAATTAAAAATGGCAACCGTTAAAATTAATTTTTCGACTGATGATGATCATATTTTTTTTAATATTTTTAATACTAAACCTTTATTAAACATCGAAAAATCAACTAAAAAAAAATCAATTGGTTTAACTAATGTAGAGTTACAACTTAACTTGTTATATCTTGACTCTTATGATTTAAAGATTGAAGAAACTTTAGAAAGTTTTTCAGTAAATTTAAAACTCAAAAAACAAAAAAATGTATACGTGTTTAATAATTGACGATGAAAAATTAGCAAGACAGCTCATTGAAAACCATCTCGCCAAGATTGAAACATTTAAAGTTGTGGCTTCTTGCAAAAGTGCCATAGAAGCTATCAATATATTAAACATTCAACATATCGATTTACTTTTTTTAGATGTTGAAATGCCTGTTTTATTGGGTACAGATTTTTATAAAAACCTTGTACAAAAACCTAAAGTAATTTTCACAACTGCTTATCGCGAATACGCTGTTGACGGTTTCGAATTAAATGCCATTGATTATTTAGTAAAACCTATAACATTTAGCAGATTTTTTAAAGCAATTGAAAAGTTTTCAGCATCACAAAATAGTAAAACAGAAATACAAATCAATGATAATAAGATACAAAATAACAGCTATATTTTTGTAACAGAAGATAGAAAACAAGTAAAAATTCTTTTTGACGAAATACTATTTATTGAAAGTATAAAAAACTATATTAAAATTAAAAAAGAAAATAAATCACATCTTGTCAAATACAGTATATCTGCATTTCAAAATGTTTTAGATTCTCGTTTTCTTAGAGTTCATCGTTCATTTATTATTAATAAAGATAAAGTAACTGCCTATACCAAACATGATATTGAAATTGGAAAGATTGAAATCCCTATTGGAGAAAGTTATAAAACAACTTTAGTTAATCAAATTACATAATGAAAATCAACTAAATATTTACAGGAATTTTCGTAAACTACCTATCCAAAGGGGGGGGAGAATATTATTTATAGTTTTACTTCAGAATGCTTATCTAAACTAGCACAACTTACTTTATATCTAAAGCCATAACATTCATTTACTGAAAGTTACCTATACTGGTAATAAATTCTATTAAAAACCCAAAAAAAACTCTTGTAAATTCTAGAAACTATATTATATTTGCAACCGCTTTACTGCGGGAGTAGCTCAGTTGGTAGAGCGTCAGCCTTCCAAGCTGAATGTCGCCAGTTCGAACCTGGTCTCCCGCTCTAATTAAAATAGTACAAGGAATTGTACAAAAATCTTTACCAAATGCGAGAGTAGCTCAGTTGGTAGAGCGTCAGCCTTCCAAGCTGAATGT
>NZ_CAZELG010000047.1:0-2539 GCF_964512825.1 Tenacibaculum halocynthiae
AACAAATGTTACATGTAATGATGGAAGTTTAACAATCACACCACAAGGAGGAGATGGAACTTATACCTATGCAATAATAGCCAACGGAAGTGGAGCGACCCCAGTTTATGGAGCAACAGCAACTTTCCCAATTACAGCATCAGGAGATTATGATTTCTTTATCCGAGATGGATCAGGGTGTAACTATAGTTCAACGATAAATGTAGGACAAACTACAAATCCATCGTTTACTTTAAGTTTACCTAATACTACACCTGAATGTTTTGGAGAGCAAGAAACAGTTAATGTTGCTATTGCAAACGGAACAGCTCCATATACGATAAATATAACTAATGGAGGAAGTGTTAATACTACCACAACAACAAATAGTTTAACTAGTAGTTTTTCAGGATTAACAGCAGGAACTTATACAGTTTCAATAACTGATGGAAATACATGTTCTCCAGCTAACCAGACTATTACTATTATAGAGTTGCCAGAGTTAACAGCAACTTTAAATGGAAGATTACCAGCTACATGTGTTAATTTTGAAGTAGATAATAGTGCTTATGGTTTTGAATATGATTTATCAGGTACAACATTACCATCTGCACCTTATGTATTACAATTAAGAAGGTTAAATGGAACTTGGACTGCGGATCATACAGAAAATGTATTTTTAGGTATTGACCCAGGAACAGTGGTAAATCCAGCAATGAGAATTGTTGATGGAGGTGGTACTGTTATTTGTATGCAAACTTTGCCACAATTTATAACTCCATTCTTAGTTGATGGATTAATTGTAAATCCTGTAGCTAATCCTGGTTCTTGTGCTTCAGGTTTTAGTGTAACGGTTGAAGCGGTAGGAGGAGTTGGTCCATTTCAATTTGCAATATCTAATACAACAGGAACTTGGTATAATGCAGATGCTACTAGTCCACCACCACCACCACCAGCACCAGTACCTTCGCAAGACAGGACTTATACATTTACTGGATTGACTCCAGGGTTAACGTATGTGTTTTATGTAAAAGATACTAACGAAAATGCAGGGGGAGCAATTCCAGGTGATGCAAGTGATGATTGTATTAAACAGAATAATGAAGATGTATATGCAGATTTTACACCTAGCATACCTATAACAACAGCAGTTAACTCAAACCAATGTAACGGAGCATCTAATGGTGAAATAACATTTACTATTGATACAAGTAGTCCAGATATAACTTCTCCATTCACATGGACTTTATTTAAGAGAAATGCCTCTAATGTAGGTGTAGCAGTAACTACACCACCTTATAGTGGAATATCTCATTCTTATACGGGTACATCAACAACGGTTACTGCTTCTGGTTTAGATGCAGGAAGTTATTATATAGAAGTTACATCTGGTGCTTGTTCTTGGGGTAGTTTAGATACTCTTATTCAAGAAGGAGATCCTATAACAGGAAATGTGATTAAAGGAAATGATATTTCATGTAGCCAAAATGGTACAGTAAATATTACAAATGTTATTGGAGGTTTCCCTGGGTATACGTATGCCCTTAATATTACTAATGCTACAGGAATTACGACGCCAACATCGTCAACGTCTATTAATATTCCTTATGCAAATGTTACAGACAAAACATTACCTGTAACGGTTGAAGTAACAGCTACAGATACAAATGGATGTTCTGCAGTTATTGGAAATGTAAGCTTAAATGTAAGTCAATTACCAGTTATTAACTCAGTAACTTCAAACAGTTGTGGTACTAATAATACAATAACTGTTGACATGGCAAGTGGTTTAGCTCCATATCAATATTCTATTGATAATGGAACTACATACACAGCAGCTACATCAACTGACCCATATACATTTAATAACGTTACAGAAGGTAATCACACAGTTATTGTTAGAGACGCAAATGGTTGTGAGAGTGCAACACAGGCAGTAACTATACATCCTGATATTGATTTCAATTTAGTGGTTAGTCAAAACTTAAATTGTACACCAGGTCAAGCACAAGTTACAGTTAATGTAACTTCAGGTTCAGGAGGAACTTATAATTATACCATTTTAGGAGTAGGAGCAACAGCAAACCCTCCAATTACAGCAGGAAGTTTTGCAACAAATTCAACAACACACAATGTAACTACAAGTGGAACTTATGAAGTAACAATTACTGATGCTTCTTCTACATGTTCAATTGCTAGGCAGGTTGTTGTAGCACCAGCGATAACACCAAGTTTCAGTGGAGTAGCAAGTGTAGATGATATATGTAATGGAACAAGTACCGGAGAAATTCAATTAACGGAGGTAAATAATAGTATTAATCCATTAACGTATAGTATAGCTCCAGTAGCAGGAACTTTCAATTCTGGAACATTAACTTATACTGGATTACCAGCAGGAAATTATATAATCACAGGAACTGGAACTAATGGATGTACAACCCCAGTAGCAGTAACTGTGAATCAGAACAATGCAGTAGATGTAAGTGGAGCAGTAGCAGTTGTAGAGTTTGGCTGTACAACTGGAAACACAACAAACAATGCAACGGTAACGGTAACACCA